>DASWON010000416.1:0-8614 GCA_036398735.1 Rhodopila sp. | reverse complement strand
GCCCTTGCGGACTGCGTGGCGGCACATCAGGCAAGCTCCGATTCCAGTATTTGTCAGGGTATGGAGAATGCGAGATGGGCTTCCTGCATGCGATGACCTGCGCGACGGAAGGGATTCAATGTACCGCCGCCGTCCGCTGGCAATCCTATGAGGCGATGTGCGGCGTCTACTGGGAGGCCGAGGGCAAGGCCGGCGCAACCGGCTACTACCGGTCGCCCGATCCGCGGGTGATGTTGTTCTTCAACGACGTGTCCAGCCATATCGGCATGTCCGAGCGCGGTGCGGTCGAAAACCGGGGTGAGCGGCCGTTGTGCCGGGCGATCTACATTCCCGCCGGTATGCCGCTCTGGACGCGGTTCAGCGCCGACCACCGGTTTTCGCATCTCGACCTGCATCTAAAGGGGGCGTGGCTGCTGAACCGGCTGACGCCGACGCTCGGCGCCTCGGAGGCGGCGGCCGTGCTGCAACGGCCGGTGGAGTTGCAGGATGTCGCGGGGATCCTGGCCATCGGTGAGGCGCTGAAACAGGATGTCTGCACCGCTGCCCGCCATCCGCTGTTCGCCGAGGGGCTGGCGGTGGCGCTGACGGTCGGGCTGCTGGATCTGCCCGGCCCCGAGGAGTGCGGCGCAGGGGCCTCGGGCGGGCTGACGCCGACGCAGATACGGCGGCTGCGGAAGCTGCTCGACGAACATGCCGGCAGCCGGCTGACCAATGCCGAACTTGCCGATGCGGTCAGCCTGTCGCCGGGCTGGTTCGCACGCGCCTTCAAGAAGACCACCGGCAAGACGCCGCTCTACTGGCAACACGAACACCGCATCGCCCTGGTCAAGAGCGCGCTGCTGACCGGAAACGAGATGATAGCCGATGTCTCGATGCGCTTCGGCTTTGCCGATCAGGCGCATCTGACGCGGGTGTTCCGTCAGGTCACCGGCACCACCCCCGCCGCCTGGCTGCGCGACAGTCGGCCGAAGTAGCCCCACCCGCCGCCTGGCGGATGGGGTCTTGAAGCCTTCCGCCGTCTCTTACCAGACCTTGCGCAGCGTCAGGCCGATCTCGCGGCCGGGGTTGTAGTAGTCGGCGGTGCCAGACCCGACCACATGCTGTTCGTCGAACAGGTTGCTGACGCTAAGCTGCAGCGAGGCGGTGTCGCCCAGGCCCACGCCGACCGAGGCATCGACCAGCAGCGCATCCTCGCTCTTCGAGGTGTTGGCGGTGTCGAAGTAGTAGGATCCGATGTAGCGCAGACCAAGGCCGAGCGTCACATCCCCCTGCACCACCGTCTCGGGCAGCTTGTAGTTCGCCCAGATCGAGGCGACATGCTTCGGCGCGGTGGTGAATTCCTTGCCCGCCAGCGATGCGCCGGTGCGCAGCGTGCCCTGCACCACCTCGGTGTCCATGTAGGAATAGGAACCGATCAGGCTGAGATCGTCGCTCAACTCGACCTTGGCTTCCAGGTCGATCCCCTTCACCCGCGACTTGCCGACCGTCTCGCGCTCGATGGTGCCGTTGGGCTGCACCACGGCGATGGTGACGTTCTTCTTGGTCAGGTCGTAGATCGAAGCCGAGAACAGGGCGTTGATTGCCATGGGGGCGTATTTCGCGCCGATCTCGTATTGCCGGCCACGCTCGGGTTCCACGCCGATCGAGGGCGGGGCGACCGATTCCACATAGCTCGCATAGACCGAGATCTCGTCGGTGGCCTTGTAGGTCACCGCCGCGCGGCCCGAGGTTTCGGCGAAGCTGCCCTTCGATTCGACCGGGGTTGCCGGCAGCAGGTCGGTGCTGGTCAGGTCGAGGAAGTCGCGCCGCAGGCCGAAGGTGAGGATCAGCTTCTCGTCGAACGAGAAGTTCTGCGTCACGAACAGCGATTGCGCCGAATAGTCGGTCTTGCTTTTGGCGTAAAGGCCGCTGACGGTCGGCGCCCCGGTATAGACCGGGTTGGCCAGGTCGATGGAGCCGGCCAGGCCGTAAATGCTGGCGCTGGTGGTCT
Source organism: Rhodopila sp. (assembly GCA_036398735.1). GTDB lineage: Bacteria > Pseudomonadota > Alphaproteobacteria > Acetobacterales > Acetobacteraceae > Rhodopila. Next base: position 6,624 of record DASWON010000416.1, on the reverse strand, counting down.
TGGCGTCACGGAACTCCAGCCCGCCGAGCGTGCTGCTGGCCACCGGGCCGAGGGTGGTGTCGTATTTCAGGATCGCGTTGCCGATCACTTCGTCGGCGGTGCTGTCGGTGCCATAGTAGTAGCGCGACAGCACGGTGCCGGTGCGCCCGGCATAGTCGTAAAGATAGACGTAGGCGAAGTCGTCGGTCAGGTCGCTGTAGCGCAGGTTGCCTTGCAGGCTCAGCCCGTTGCCGAAGTCGTGGCTCAGCAGCGCGGTGATGCTCTTGCGCTCGACGTCGTGGCTGTTGAAATCGGGTTCGCCGAAGAAGTCGCTGCGGTCATATTCGCGGTCCAGCGGATAGCCGCCGCTGTTGGGGGTGCCCGAACGTTTCAGGTAATCCGCCACCACGCTCAGCGAGGTGAAATCGGTCGGCGCCCATTTCAGGCCGGCCATCAGGAAGGTCTCGTCGTCCTTCGAGGTGTCGTAGTCGAGCCCGCCCTCCTTTACCTTGCCGGTGACGCGGAAGGCCAGGTTCGGCGCCGAGGCGACCACGTTGTTGTAGTCGAAGGTCAGTTCCCTGCGGTCGAAGGATCCGACGCTCAGGCCGGTTTCGGCGATGCGCTCGAATTTCGGGGTGCGCGTCACGAAGTTGACCGAGCCGCCGGGATCGGCCATGCCGAACAGCGCCGAGTTGGCGCCGCGCAGCACCTCGACCCGTTCATAGGCCAGCGGCTCCTCGCGCACGCCGCGCATCGAGCCGAGTGTCAGGCCGTCGCGGTAGGTCGTCGCCTGGAAGCCGCGGATCATGTAATAGTCGTTGCGGTCGTCGGTGCCGTAATAGTCGGTGTGGACGCCGGCGGAATATTGCAGCACCTCCTCGACCGTTTCGGCGTTGCGGGCCTTGATCTCCTTCTCGGTGATCACCGAGACCGAGGCCGGCGTGTCGAGGATGCTGGTCGCGACCTTTCCGCCGACCCAGAGCTCGGTTGCCACCACTGACTGGGCGTCGTTGTCGAGCGAGCCGCTGCCATTAAGGAAGATGGTGCCGAGGCGGACGACGTTCTCGCCGTCCTCGTCGGTTTCCTCCTGGGCCAGGGCGGGGGCGGCGGCCAGCAGCGCCACGGCCGCGCTGCCCGACATGAGCAGACTGAACAGGCTGCCGGCCCGTTTGCGGTTCGGCGTGGCGCGGTTGGTTGTTCTCGTTTTCAAATTCGTTACTCCGGGCGGAAGGGTCGTGTTGGCTGACCGGCCGCATAGGCAGCGCGTCGGGCTGGAGAGGTCGCCGCCCTGCCGGGGTTCCGGCAGGCAGGCGCGGGGGTCGGGGAGGGCTGAGGCCGGGCCGAATCGACGGGCGAACCGGCTCGGCTTCCGCGTATCGAAGCGGTCTAGCAGTCCCCCCGCAGGGTGATCTTGAATAAATCGATTCTTTTTGTAGGAAAATGTCTGAAAGTTGCGCTCAGCCGGGGCGGGGCGTCGGCACGACCTTGACCCTGCGCATGGCGCATCCTCAAAGCAGTCGCGCATTCAAGGAGGATCGCCCCCATGCCATTGCTGCCGTCATCGCTGCGCGCATCCGTCCTCGCTCTCTTCCTCGCGCTTGTCGCGATCCTGCCCGCGGCCCTGCTGCCGGCCGCCGCGCAGGCCGAGGATTATCCGATCCGCATCGAACATGCCTTCGGCACCACCGTCATCCCCGCCAGGCCGCAGCGCATCGCCACCGTCAGCTGGTCCAACCAGGAGGTGCCGCTGGCGCTTGGCGTGGTGCCGGTGGGATTTGCCCGCGCGAATTTCGGCGACGACGACGGCAACGGCATCCTGCCCTGGGTCGAGAAACGGCTGGCCGAGCTTGGCGCCGAGCCGCCGGTGCTGTTCGACGAAGGCGACGGCATCGACTTCGAGGCGGTGGCGGCGGTGCAGCCCGACGTGATCCTCGCCGCCTATTCGGGCCTCAGCGCCTCGGATTACGAAACGCTCAGCCGCATCGCGCCGGTGGTGGCCTATCCGGCCACGCCCTGGTCGACCGGCTGGCGCGACACCATCCTGATGAACGCCCGAGGCATGGGGATGGAGGCCGAGGGCAAGGCGCTGGTCGCCGGGCTGGAGGCCAGGATCGCCGAGACCCGCGCCCGCCACCCCGATCTGGCAGGCCGGACGGCGATGTTCGTCACCCATCTGTCGGCGATGGACCTCAGCCGCATCGGTTTCTACACCGACAACGATACCCGGGTGCAGTTCTTCCATGACCTCGGCCTGACCTCGCCGCCGATGGTGAAGGCGGCGGCCGAGGGCGGCGCTTTCTCGGGCGAGATCAGCGCCGAGCGGATCGACGATCTGGCGGATGTCGACATCCTGGTGACCTATGGCGGGCGCAACCTGCTGCAAAAGTTGTCGACCGATCTGCTGACCACCCAGCTTCCGGCGGTGGCGCGCGGCTCGCTGGTAATGCTGGGCAACGACCCGATGGGCACCGCGGCCAATCCGACGCCGCTGTCGCTGCCCTGGATCCTCGAGGATTATGCGACGCTGCTTTCCGCCGCGCTGTCGAAGGCGGAATGACCACGGGCGGGCAGCAGGTCGCCGGCCCGGTTCGGGCGGCGCGGCGCCGGCTGATGCCGGCTGCGGCGGCGCTGGTCGCGCTCATGCTGCTGGCGGCGGCGCTTTCGGTGACGCTGGGGGCGCGCGACGTGGCCCCTGCCGACATTTTGGCGGCGCTGTCCGGCCCGCCGCAGAATATCGCCCAGGCGGCGGTGGCGGTGCGCCTGCCGCGGACGGTGCTGGCGGCGCTGGCCGGGGCGGCGCTGGCGCTGGCGGGGGCCGCGATGCAGGGCCTGACCCGCAACCCGCTGGCCGATCCGGGGATCCTCGGCACCAATGCCGGGGCGGCACTGGCGGTGGTTATCGCGCTGGCCTGGTTCGGCCTGGAAAGCGCCAATGCCTTCCTCTGGGTCGCCATCCTCGGCTCGGGGGTGGCCGCCGCGGGCGTCTATGCCATCGCGAGCCTCGGGGCCGGCGGGCCGACACCGGTCAAGCTGGCGCTGGCCGGGGCCGCACTTTCCGCGGCCATGGCCTCGTTCACCACTGCGGTGATCCTGCCGCGCGGCGACATCGGCGGGCTGGTGCAGTCCTGGATGATCGGCGGGGTGGGTGGCGCCTCGTTCGACCGGATCGGGCCGATGCTGCCTTTCCTTGCCGTGGCCACGCTGGCGGCGCTGGCCTCGGCCCGCAAGCTGAACCTGCTGGCGCTCGGCGAGGATGTCGCGCGGGGCTTGGGCGAGAATGTCGCGCTGGCCCGGATTCTCGCCGCCGGAGCCGCCATCACCCTTTCGGGCGTCACCACGGCGCTGTGCGGACCGATCGGCTTCGTCGGCCTTGTGGTGCCACATGCCTGCCGGCTGGTCTTCGGCGTCGACTACCGGCTGATCCTGCCGTTTTCGGCGATCGGCGGCGCCGCGCTGCTGCTGTTGGCCGATGTGGCCGGGCGGCTGGTCGCGCGGCCGGCAGAGGTGGATGCCGGCATCGTCACCGCCCTGATCGGCGCGCCGGTCTTCATCTGGATCGTCCGCCGCGGAAAGGCGGTGGCGCTGTGACCGGTGACACCGTTGGCAGCGGAGTCCTCGCCACCGTTGCGCACCTTCGCCGGGCCAGGACGTTCCGGCGCGCCCGGGTGCTGGCCGCTCTCGGCGCGGCTCTGACCTTCGGCCTCGCGGTTACCCTGATGGTGGGGCAAAGCCTCTATTCCCCCACCACTGTCTTGCGGGTGCTGACCGGAGCCGATGTCCACGGCGCGAGCTTCACCCTCCTCGACCTCAGGCTGCCGCGCGCGATCCTGGCGATTCTGGCCGGGGCGGCCTTCGGGCTGGGCGGATCTGCCTTCCAGACGCTGCTGCGGAACCCGCTGGCCAGCCCCGACATCATCGGCATCAGCGCCGGGGCCAGCGCTGCGGCAGTCTTCTGCATCGTGGTGCTGGAGGTTACCGGCCCGGCGGTTTCCGTCCATGCGGTGTTGGCGGGACTTGGCGTGGCGCTGCTGATCTACCTGCTGTCCTGGCGCGGCGGGGTCAGCGGGGCGCGGCTGATCCTGGTCGGGATCGGATTGTCGGCGATGCTGCAAAGCCTGACCGCCTATACGCTTTCCCGCGCGCCCTCGTGGTCGCTGCAGGAGGCGATGCGCTGGCTTTCGGGCAGCGTGAACGGCGCGCAGATCGATCAGGCGGCACCGCTGGTGCTGGCGCTGGTGGTGTGCGGCACGCTGCTCTGGCTGCGCTCCGGCGATCTGGAGGCGATGAGGATGGGTGACGAGGCGGCGGCGGGCCTCGGCGCGCGGCTGGCGCTGACGCGGGTCGGCACGATCCTGGCCGGTGTCGGGCTGGTGGCGGTGGCTACGGCCAGCGCCGGGCCGGTGGCCTTCGTGGCCTTCCTGTCGGGGCCGATCGCGGCCCGCATCACCGGGCGCGACGGCCCGATCCTGTTGCCCGCCGCCGGGGTCGGGGCGCTTCTGGTGCTGGTCTGCGACTTTGCCGGCCAGTTCCTGCTGCCCGCCCGCTATCCGGTCGGCGTCGTCACCGGCATTCTGGGCGCGCCCTATCTTGTGTATCTGATTGTCCGCGACAACCGGACCGGAGGTGGCCGATGACTTCCCCTTCCCTGCGGGCCGAGCACCTGTCGGTGGGCTATGGCGCAATGCCGGTGCTGCACGACATCGACCTGGACATCGCGGCGGGCCGGATCACCGCCATCGTCGGCGCCAATGCCTGCGGCAAGTCCACCCTGTTGCGGGCGCTGGCCCGGCTGCTGCCGCCGCGCCGGGGTCGGGTGACGCTGGACGGCACCCCGGTCCAGCGGATCGCCGCGAAAGCCTTTGCCCTCCGGCTCGGCTTCCTGCCGCAGACCCCGATCGCGCCCGATGGGATCAGCGTCCTCGACCTTGTCAGCCGGGGCCGCCATCCGCATCAGGGCCTTTTCGCCCGCTGGAGCGCCGCCGACGATGCCGCTGTGGCTCGTGCGCTGGAGGCGACGGATACCGTCGCCCTAGCCGAACGCGACATCGGCGCGCTTTCCGGCGGTCAGCGACAGCGGGTCTGGATTGCCATGGCGCTGGCGCAGGAAACCGGGATCCTGCTTCTGGACGAACCCACGACCTTTCTCGACATCAACCACCAGATCGAGGTGCTGAACCTTCTGGCCGACCTCAACCGCCGGCGCGGCACCACCGTGGTGATGGTGCTGCACGAGCTGAACCTGGCCGCCCGCCATGCCGATGTGATGGTGGGGATGAAGGACGGGCGCATCCATGCCGTCGGTCCTCCGGCCGAGGTGCTGACCGAGGCGAACATCCGCTCGATCTTTGCGCTGGACAGCCTGGTGGTGCCCGATCCGGTCACTGGTCGGCCGATGATGGTGCCGCGCCAGCCGCTTTCGGTGCAGACGCGCGCCGCTGCACCCGTGCCCCGTCCATGACGAAAGCCCCGCCCATGGCCCCCCGTCCCCGCATGGAGGCCCTGCTGCCCGTATCCGCCGATCTGGCGCTGCCGGTCTTCGCCCATCGGGCCACGGAGATCGGCTTCACCCCCGTCACCCGCCCGGACGGTCTTTTCATCGCCATGGCCGGCGGCGATCTGGAAATCCGCGCCGAGGCCGGGCAAGTGCGGCTGGTGGTCACCGCCCAGGATTTGCCCCATCGGCGTTGCTGCAAAAGTCAGCACCTGATTGAGCGCTCCCTTTCCCCGCTGAGTTCATGCCACGCGTTCGATTTCGGCGGTGCCGGGCGCATTGAAGCGATTCATGAGGGCGACACGGATCTGGACTTCGGCTGTCTGGCGGTCCGGGTCGCGTGATGCGATGCGTTCCCCGAAGGTCTTGAGGCACTTCATCTTTGCCTCGATCCTGCTCCGGACGTGATATCCGGACCAACGTTTCCGGGCGGCTCGTCCCAGGCGCTGTGTGGCCTTGAGGATTTCGTTGCGGGCTTTGGCGGCGGGGCAGTCCTCCCGCCATCGTCGTTCATTCTTGCGGATGGGTATGACCGCTGTGCCACTGCGCTCCAGGATTGCAGCGTGGCAGCGCCGGGTGTCACAGGCGCCATCGCCGGTTACCGTTCCGATCAGTTCATCGGGCGGGATCTTGTCCGGCAGGTGGGGCAGAACCGGACTGTCGCCCTTATCGCCTGATGTGAACTCCACAGCACGGATGTCGCCGGTGGCCGTGTCCATCGCCAGATGTACCGCTGCCGATATTGGCGTCGGCGCTGCGTGCCGTGCTTGCGCGCGAGCCATTCCCCACCGCCGAGGAACTTTATTCCGGTGCTGTCCACCAGCAGGTTGAGCGGACCCGACACACGGCAGTTCGATATCTGCACCGTGATACGCTTTCGTCGGCGGCTCAGGGTGGAAAAGTCCGGCACCGGCCAGTCGAGGCCGGCCATCGACAGAATGCTCGCAACCATCCCGGTCGTTTGCCGAAGCGGAAGCCCGAACAGCACCTTCACCATCAGGCAGAACTGGATCGCGTTCGTCGGGAAAACAGTCCCCCGGACTGTTTTCTCATCCTCCTCACCGCTGAACACCGGCGGTCGGCCATTGGCTCCGACCTTCGGCGCGAGCCAAACCATGTCTCTGTCCAGCCAGATCAGCAGGGAACAGCGTCGC
>DASWON010000415.1:0-4921 GCA_036398735.1 Rhodopila sp. | reverse complement strand
ACACGAACTCCCGGCTGTGCATGGCCTCATCGGTCGCCGGTCACGTCCGCGCCTTTGGTGAGGACGTGGTTCCTGGCGTTTACGAGGACTTGGAGGAAGCCGATCTGGTGGTCCTGGTCGGCAGCAACGCCGCGTGGTGCCATCCGGTGCTGCACCAGCGCCTGCAGGCGGCCCGTTTGGCGCGCGGCACCAAGGTGATCGTGCTGGACCCCAGGCGCACCGCGACCGCGGAGGCCGCGGATCTGCATGTGCCGCTGGCCCCGGGCAGCGACGTCGCGCTGTTCAACGGCCTGCTGTGGTATCTGCACCGGGCGGGAAAGATCGACGCTGGCTGGGTGGAACGACACGGCGTCGGACTGAACGAGGCCCTCGCCGCCGCCTGCGCCTTGGACGAGCCTTCGGGTCCGGGCATGTCCGGCGTCGGCGGGGCGCCCGCCCTTGCCATGACCGACCGGGTCGCGGCCGAATGCGGCGTCGATCCCGAAGTCGTAGAAACATTTTTCGACATGTTCGCCCAGACCGAGCGGGTGATGACGGTTTATTCGCAAGGGGTGAACCAGTCCTCGACCGGGACCGACAAAGTCAACGCCATCATCAACTGCCACCTGGCCACGGGCCGGATCGGCCGGCCGGGTGCGGGACCGTTCTCGGTCACCGGCCAGCCGAACGCCATGGGTGGGCGAGAGGTCGGCGGCCTGGCCAACCAGCTCGCCGCTCATATGCGCTTCGACGACGCGCCCGACCGAGCGGCGCTGCGGGAATTCTGGGGCTCGCCGACGCTGGCACCGAAGCCCGGCCTGAAGGCGGTGGAGCTGTTCGATGCGGTGCTGGACGGCCGGATCAAGGCGTTGTGGATCGTCGCCACCAACCCGGCCGCGAGCATGCCGCGCGCCGGCCGGGTGCGCGCCGCCCTGGCGGCCTGCCCGTTCGTGGTGGTGTCCGATTGCTGGCCGACCGATACCTCCGCCCATGCCCATGTCGTGCTGCCGGCCGCCGGCTGGGGCGAAAAGGACGGCACCGTCACGAGCTCAGAACGGCGCATTTCCCGGCAGCGACCGTTCCGCCGGGCGCCGGGCCAGGCGCGGGCGGACTGGTGGCAGTTCGCCGAGGTCGGGCGACGCATGGGCTGGGAGGAGGCTTTCGCCTGGGAAACCCCAGCCGCGGTATTTCGTGAGCACGCCGCACTGTCCGGCCATGCCAACGGCGGGCGACGGGTGTTCGATATCAGTGCGATGGCCGGCATCGATGCCGCCGGGTATGAGGCGATGCAGCCGTTTCGCTGGCCGTTGCCCACGGGTGCCCGGAGCGAGGGCGGCCGAATGTTCGCCCAGGGCGGGTTCCCGACCGCGAACGGGCGCGCCCGATTTGTTCCTACGCCGTATCAGCCGCTGGCATCGACCGGACTGCTGCTCAACACCGGGCGGGTGCGCGACCAGTGGCATACGATGACCCGCACGGGCCTCGCGCCCGCACTGATGAGCCACACGGCGGAGCCGATGCTGACGATGCATCCGACGGACGCGGCGGCGGCGGGGATCGAGCAGGGTGCGCTGACCCGGCTCTCGACCGCCGAGGGTTCGGTGCTGCTGCGTGCCGATCTACGGCACACCCAGCGGCACGGCGAGGTGTTCGCACCGATGCACTGGACCGATGCGTTCGCCTCCACCGGGCCCGTGGCGCAGGTGGTCAGCGCCAAAGTGGACCCTGTGTCGGGCCAGCCGGAACTGAAGGCGACCGCGGCCACCGTGGCGCCGGCGACGGTGCATTTCCACGGCCTGCTGCTGCGGCGGACCGGCGGTGCGCTGCCCGATATCTGCCACTGGGTGCGCATTCCCGTCACCGAGGGACAGATGTACCGGCTGGCCGGCCTGCGCCCGATGCCGACCGTGGACGACCTGAGACGGTTCGCCGCGGCGCTGCTCGATGTGCCGGCCGACACCGACTGGCTGGAGGTTTCGGACAGGCGGCGCGGCCTGCTGCGGGTCGCGGCGGTGGTCGACGGCGCGCTGGAGGCCTGCCTGTTCCTGGCCCGCGACGCGTCCTCGGTTCCGAACGAGGCCGCCGTCGCGCCGATGCTGGGGGCCCCGGTTCCGGATGCCGCTCGGCCCAGGATCCTGGCGGGACGGATGTATGATGCGACCGCAGCCGAGGGACCCAGGGTCTGCGCCTGCTTCGGCGTCACGCGCGACGCGATCCGCCATGCCATCGCCACCCACCATCTGAGTTCCGTCCAGCAGATCGGTGCGTTGCTGCACGCCGGGACCAACTGCGGCTCGTGCATTCCCGAACTCCAGGAGATTCTCCGAGATGTTCATGTCCCCGCGGAGTAGCGCGATCGGCAGCGCGACGCTGGTGGGCGCCGGTCCGGGCGCGCCTGACCTGCTCACGTTGCGCGCGGTGAAGGCGATCCAACGGGCCGACGCGGTGCTGTTCGACGCGCTGATCGACGCCTCGATCCTCGATCTGGCCCGCCCGGACGCTCGCCGGATCGATGTCGGCAAGCGCTGCGGCCGGCACGCGATGAACCAGGCGGCGATCAACCGGCTGATCGTGACGCTGGCCCGGTCGGGCTGCCATGTCGTGCGCCTCAAGGGCGGTGATCCGTTCGTGTTCGGCCGCGGCGGTGAGGAACTGGACAGTCTGCGCGCGGCCGGCGTGCCGGTCGAAGTGGTGCCCGGCGTCACCGCCGCGTGTGCCGCCGCCGCCAGCCTGCAAATTCCGCTGACGCACCGCGACGTCGCCCGGTCGCTGCATTTCGTCACCGGCCACGGCAGTGACGGAGCGGTGCCGGCGCACGACTGGCGCGCCCTGGCGGCGAGCGGCGGCACCATCGCGGCCTACATGGCAAGCCGGACGCTGCGCGCTGTCGCGGCCAGCCTGATGGAGGCCGGGCTGCCGGGTTCAACGCCCGCCGTGGCGGTGCAGAATGCCTCGTACCCGAACGAAGCTCATTTGCACGGAACGCTCATCACCCTGCCCGATCTGCTGGACGCCAGCCGGGCCGGGGGTCCGACGCTCGTGCTGATCGGCGCGGTCGTCGCGCTGTCGCGGGCGGTGCGGGACAAGATGCCGATCGCCGCATGACGGATTAGTCCAGCACGTGGGTCGATCGGGTGTTTGGGGGACGGCGGAGCGCGACGTGAGTGCGTTGCAGCGCGGCTGAGGGGACCATCCAGCGCCGTACTCGCCACCCGCGTCTGGAGGTTCGGGACCATACCGGCGCGCTGCGCGCAGGAGCACGTTGGCGATGACCGTACAGCCTGGAAGCGCTCAATCCCGCTGTGTTGTATCCCCGTGTGCTGGACTCCCCCGTGTATCGCGTGATTCACACGTCGTGAACGCACTGGCCAGCTTGATTGAGCACCCACACGCGCATAACCGGGATGGCGGGGCCCTCGAATAATCATGGCAATGCCGGCGGCGCTAGCGCCCGACGAACGACCGGACATAGCGAAGATTCCATCGGATGTAGCCCGGCTGTACGTGCCCCAGTTTCGCGCGGATTAAACGGTGCGCGTCGGCAAGCCGGTGGAACGGGATCGAAGGAAACAGATGGTGCTCCGCATGGTAGGGCATGTCCCACATCAGCAGCCGCACCGGCGCGCAGGTCAGCGTGGTCCGCGTATTGGTCAGGCCGTTGCGGTCCTCGGTGCAGCCGGTATGTTCGGCGAGCAGATAGGCCCGCAGCGGCGGCTGCCCAAGCAACTGCGGCCCGATCCAGTACAGCAGCGGCGTCATCCAGCCGAACAGCAGCATCGAGAGCAAAGACCCGCCCAGCATCATCAGCGCCATGGCGCGGCCGCTGCGAATGATCTTCGGTGCCGCCGCCGCAGCGACGTATGGATAGGCACTCAGATCGCCGCGGCAGCAATCCAGCAGCACCTTCAGGCGCAGGGTCCAGAACGGCACGCCCAGAACGCGCAGGATGTAGCCGCCAATGGAGGCGGGAGGCGCCGCACCCAGCTCGGGATCGAGACCCGATATCTGCGTGTGCCGGTGGTGGGCCAGATGATACGCCGTATAAAAGTGCCAGTTCAGCAGTGACGGACACGACGTCAACCATCCCACGACAGCGTTCACCCGCCGTGAGGCAAACGCCGTCTGATGCATCGTCTCATGCGCCGGCGCGAACAATGCCACCTGCACCAGCCCGAGCACGAACACGGCCGGCAGCACCACCCAGCCTGATGCAATTGCCACCAGCCATCCGGCCGCGACCAGCAGGCCGACGTGGATCGCCAGCCGAACGCCGCCACGGACGTTTGAGCGACCTTGCAATGCACGCAGTTCCTGATTGCTCAGGACGCGATCGGTGAGACCGGACATGCATCACCTCCTGCACGATCGTGGGGCACGAACCACTCGGTTGGCGCGGCGCGGACCAGGCATGGACCGAGCGCTTGCCGCCGCGGTGCAATCATCGCGCCAGGCGACCCTGTCGCGCGGAGGGCCCGGCGCAAGCGACCCCTAGCGCGCGGTCAGCCTGGCGACGGTCTGATCCAGATCCCGATGCGTCAGCAGGAATGCCGGAAGGCGGGCCAGCGCGTCCATACGTTCCGGACCCGCTATCGACTCCCAGTCCAGCGCCGGCGCCACGGTCACGACCATCGGCGCGAACGCGGACCCGAACAGGCTGGTCATCGCCATCCTGGCCCGCATCGCCAGTCCCGGCCTGACCGGCTTGCCATCGACCCACACCGCCACTGCGACCGAGAACAGCGGGTCATTCGATGTCATGATCCGCCAGGCACTCGGGGCGCCTTCCGGCGTCGCCAGCCAGTTCTCCTGCAGCCCTTCGGTCTGGACCCGCAAGACGAGCCGCCGCCGGGCGGCCATGATCGGTGCGGCCGTGATCCGCGGCGAAAAAGCCTCCCAGCTCATGTCCATCGCGACGTCGCCGCAGACCACCCGCTGGGTCCGG
>DASWON010000414.1:0-4836 GCA_036398735.1 Rhodopila sp. | reverse complement strand
CAGAGCACACGCTTGATAAGCGTGAGGTCGGATGGTTCAAATCCTCCCCGGCCCACCAATTTTTCCCAATGTGACGCTTGGGCACTGCGGCCGGACGCGACGGACGGGCAGCCCGGGCGCCACAGGGCCGCCCGGACAAAGTCGAGGAGCAGCGGACCCGGCAGGGCGATCCCCCAGCATCGAAGCCGCTTGCGAGGGCCGCGCGGAGCGCCGGACATTGTGCGCCTGAGCCCCGCCCTGCATGATCCGTGGCCGCATGTTCAGGACACCCGCATGACCGCGACAATCGACCGCGAGGGATACCGCTACATTCCCGGCCCGTTCCAATACTCCGCCGGGGTCGCCGCGCTGCCCGGCTTTGCGATCGAGCGGGTGCGCTTCGCGAATCCGGTGCCGCTGCTCGAAGGGTTCCGCCGGATCGAGGCGTTCCTGCATGACGCGAGCCTTCCGCTGACGGCGTTCTGCGCATGCGAGTTGCGCTCGCCCGCGCCGTTCACCGATGCGGGGTTCGTCGCCTTCAACCGCGACTATGTCGGCACGCTGGAACGCTGGGGAATTTTCGCCGACGACCGCAACCCGGTGGCACGCAGCAACGTCTGCCCCGAGATCCACCCTCCCGCGGCGCCGAGTTTCCACGCGTTCAGCTACGTGGCGCCCACTGCCGGCGCGCCGGCTTCCTTCGTCATCGCCGGCAGCGGCGAAGCCCAGGAAGGCACCGGCCCCTATCGCGACAAGACCATCCGCCACGGCGAAACCAGCCCCGACGCGATCGCCGAGAAGGCTCGCTACGTGCTCGGGGTGATGGAGCACCGAATGGCGGCGCTCGATGCCGACTGGAGCGGGACCACCGGGGTGCAAGTCTACACCGTGTATGATCTGTATCCCTTTCTCGGGGCCGAGATCGTCGCGCGTGGCGCCGCCCGCCACGGGCTGACCTGGCAGTTCTGCCGTCCGCCGGTGATCGGCCTGGAGTACGAGATGGACTGCAGGTCCGTGGCAACGGAACGGGTGATCGCCGGATAACGCGGGCCGCTCCGGCGCCCCGGCTCACGCGCGCCCGCATCGCCGGCCCGATACCCGACCATGATGTAAACGCCCGCGCCCCGACAGTCCGTGCCGAAGTTTCGCCGCACGGCCTCCGGCCCGCCGGCGACCCGCCGCCGCGGGCGGTGCACAGCAACCATGGACCGGCCCGGCCGGCGGGTGTAGACCGCCTGAAATCCCTGCAACCTGAGGCAGCCAGCATGCCCGACAGCATCTCCCCCACCGGCGACACCCTGATCATCGACATGATCCGCCGTTTCTCCCAGGAGCGCCTCGCCCCCCTGGCCGCGGAGCGGGAGAAGCTGAAGCGCATCGAACCGGAGGTCATCGCCGAACTCGGGGAACTTGGTGTGTTCGGCGCCACGACGCCGTCTGCCTGGGACGGCAGCGAGATCGATCCGGTCACCTATGCCCTGCTGCTGGAGGAAATCGCCGCCGGCGACGGGGCGGTCTCCACCATGGTGTCGGTGCACAATTCGCCGACCTGCATCGTCGTCAACAACTACGGCACCGACGCGCAGAAGGACCGCTGGCTGCGCAAGCTGGCGACCGGCGAACATGTCGGCTCGTTCGGTCTGACCGAACCGCAGGCGGGATCCGATGCCTCGAACCTGAAGACGCGCGCGGTGAAAAAAGGCGACCGCTATGTCGTCAACGGCGCCAAGCAGTTCATCAGCAACGCCGCGCACCCCGGCAGCCTGGTATTCTTCGCGGTGACCGACCCGGCCGCCGGCAAGAAGGGGTTATCGTGTTTTGTGATCGACAAGACCCATCCGGGGTTCTCGATCGCACGCACCGAGGAAAAGCTTGGCCAGAAGGCGTCGGACACCTGCGCCCTGGCGTTCGAGGACATGGAGGTGCCGGAAGACCAGCGCATCGGGGCCGAGGGCGAAGGCTACAAGATCGCCCTCTCCACCCTGGAGAGCGGCCGCATCGGCATCGCGGCACAGAGCGTCGGGATGGCGAGGTCGGCGCTGGAGTACGCGATCGGCTACGCACGTGACCGAAAGGCGTTCGGCGGCGCGATCATCGATTTCCAGGCCGTCGGGTTCCGCCTGGCCGAGGCCAAGACCCGCCTGGAGGCCGCGCGGCAACTGACACTGTATGCGGCGCGCCTGAAGGCCGAGGGCCGCCCCGCGCTGGAAGCCGCCTGCATGGCGAAGCTGTTCGCCTCAGAGGCGGCTGAGGCAATCTGTACCGCCTCGATCCAGACGCTGGGCGGCTACGGGTTCCTCGCGGACTACCCGGTGGAGCGGATCTATCGCGACGTCCGCGTCTGCCAGATCTACGAGGGCACATCGGACGTGCAGAAGCTGATCCTGCAGCGGATGCTGTAGCGGTCTGACATCGGACAGTGGCCCGTCCGGCGCGGCCGCACGGCGATCATCCGACGGCCGGACCGCTACCGGCCAGCCCCCCGCGGATGGTCCGTTCCGCGCGACCCGATCGACAGCACGGAACATTCCGCACCGTCGAATGGGTGAGCCGCCGGCAGGGGCCGGCCAAAGCCAGCATCGGAGCGACGTCACGGCGGGCGGTCCGGGCGTGGCCAAGGCCGGCGTCACAGCGGAGGGGGTGCGACCAGGTTTCGAATTGGGCAGCGCGAGCCGGCCGATCGCAACACGCCGGCGCCGGGTCGAGGACACGGCTCTGGACCGTACTCTTTGCAACCAGGAGGCCTGCAGGCCGTCCGATCGGGCGGCGGCACAAGCCAGTGGATCGAGCGCCATCGCCACAGGACGAGTGCCCCGGGCAAAGGTCGGCTTCACCCAGTCTGCAAAGTGAGCGGGGATCAGTCTGCGGGATGGAACGCTTGAGCCGTGCAGCCGCAACAGGGTGGCGAGGGGAAAAGGGATCAAAGTGGCTGATCCACCGAACCCGCCACGATTGGTGTTTCGCTCGGCGTTGTATCATGGGCACGCCCGGTTTATGACCGGCCAAGAATGATCGCGACGCTTGCACACTCAGTTCTCATGCGCCGGCGTGCATGCCACACGGGAACGCCGGTGACCCGGGTCACCTGGTGCGGCAAGCCCGACCGCATAGGAATTGCCTGATGCTCCATTACCTTCTGCAGGGCCTGCGCAGGCCTCTGACTGAAGCGTCCCCGCCGCTGGACCCTGAACTCGAGACCCTCGCGGCCACCCTGGATCAGACCGCCCGTGACCGGCTCGGCCACAGCCTGTCGATCCGCCAGGTGGATGCCGGCTCCTGCAACGGCTGCGAACTGGAGATCCACGCGCTCAACAACGCGTTCAATGACCTGGAGCGGTACGGCCTGCGCTTCGTCGCCTCGCCCAGGCACGCTGACGTGTTGCTGGTGACCGGGCCGGTGACGCGGAACATGCGCGAGGCGCTGGAACGCACCTGGAATGCCACGCCCAACCCGAAATGGGTCGTCGCGGTCGGCGACTGCGGCGCCGATGGGGGCGTATTCGCTGGCAGCTACGCGGTCGTCGGTGGTGTCTCCATGGTCGTGCCGGTTGACCTCGTCATCCGCGGCTGCCCGCCGACACCCAAGCAATTGCTCGCCGGCCTGCTGTCTCTGTTCGGATCATAGCGGCTGCTCAGGCCGGGTGGATCGTTCGGAGCGCGTCAATCCGAGCGACAGCGAGGTCGGGCCGTTTCAGGCTGGGCTGGACCAGGAATGTGCCGACGCGGTTTCGCCCTTGACCACGTCGTATAGCTCGTCGCCGTGTCGGGGCCCGGCCCCTGGCCACGTCTTTGCGACACGTCGAACCGCAAGACGTGGGTCACCGGGCCGAGCCCGGTGATGACACCGGGGACGCGGCCACTCGGCGTGACTGGGGGATCACACGGGAGGCGCGGCATCGGGCCGGGCCCGGCGATGACACCCGGAACGCGACCATCCGGCCGAGCCCGATTACGACACCGGGACGCAGCCATCCGGCCGAGCCCGATGACAACGCGGGGAGGCGGCCATCGGGCTGAGCCCGATTACGACCGGGGGGACGTGGCCACCTGTTGGCGTTTCCGGTCGCCGTGAAACTTCCTGGCCGCCGACCGTCCCGCGGATGGGGTGCCCGTGTCATCCGGATCGGACCTGGGCGCCATCCGACCCCAGGTCAATCAAGCGGGACATAGCGGAATGAGGTCCCGGCCCGCTCGACCAACCCAAGGCCCGGCCATGGCTGATGATAGCCGACAATCGATAGATGCTCGTTTGCCAGACGGTCCAGCACACGCTGGCGCGTCGCGACGCCGGCGACCCGGTCGGTGTCGAACGCGCTCTCCGCCTCGGGGAAACGGTAGGACAGCGGATCGTGAAAGGCGACGTCGCCGGTCAGGCACCAGCCGCCACTGAACAGGTACGACATGTGCCCGGGCGTATGTCCCGGCGTCAGCCAGGCCTGCACCCCGGGCAGGAACTCCTCGCCATCGCGGACGAAGCGAATGCGCTCGCGCAGTGGCAGGATGTGCCTGCGCACGCCCGCCAGGCTCCGCTCCAGACGCTCAGCCGGCGGGTCCGAGGTCCAGAAATCCAGCTCCTCCCGCGCCATGAACAGAGTGGCATTGGGAAAGTTCGGCACGCCGTCATCACCCATCGTGCCCCAGCAGTGGTCCGAGTGGGCATGGGTCAGAACCATCGCGTCGATCGAGGCCGGATCAATCCCGGCCTCCCGCAGGCTTGCCGGCAACCTGCCGCTGTCGGGGCCATACAGTCTCCGCGAGCCAAGCCCGTTGTCGAACAAGGCGCGCCGGCCGCCGGTTTCCAGCAGCAGACAGTTCTGCTCGACACGAACGCGGTCAGTTGCCTGCCCGGCCCCGATC
>DASWON010000413.1:0-3365 GCA_036398735.1 Rhodopila sp. | reverse complement strand
GATCGCCTTTTTGGCGCCCGATCCAAGACTGGCGCCTGGCGGCTGGCCCGAAGTCCGTGCCGCCGTCGACGCGCTGCATGCCGCCGGCCTCAACGTCATCCTGGACGCGGTGCTCAACCATTCAGGGGAAAGCGACGAACTCGGGCCGACGCTGTCGTTGCGCGGCCTGGACAATGCTGGCTACTACCGCCTCGCCGCCGACAGATCGCTGTATGTGAACGATGCCGGCTGCGGCAACATCCTGGCGATGGACCGCCCGGCAGTGGTCAGGCTCGGCTTGGACGCGCTGCGGGCCTGGGCGCTTTACGGCGGAATGGACGGCTTCCGGCTCGATCTGGCGACGACGCTGGCCCGCCGTGAAGCAGGCTTTGATCGCGACGCCCCGTTCCTGACCGCGGTCGAGCAGGACCCGGTGCTATCGGGTTGCGTGATGATCGCCGAACCTTGGGATATCGGCCCCGGCGGCTATCAGCTTGGCGCGTTCCCGGCGCGCTGGGGCGAGTGGAACGACCGCTTTCGGAATTCGGTCCGCCGCTTCTGGCGCGGTGACGCCGGCATGCTCGGCGAACTCGCGACCCGCTTCGCCGGGTCGGCCGACATCTTCGCCGGTCGGCCGTTGTCACGCAGCATCAATTACGTCGTGGCGCATGACGGGTTCACCCTGGCCGACCTCGTCGCCTACAACACCAAGCACAACCTTGAAAATGGCGAGGACAACCGCGACGGCACCAACGACAATCTGTCGTGGAACAACGGCGTCGAGGGTCCGTCGCTCGATCCGGGGATCCTGACGGCGCGGGAATGCGACGTCCGGGCACTGCTCGCCACGCTGCTGCTGTCGCGTGGCACCCCGATGCTGTCGATGGGCGATGAACTCGGGCGCACCCAGCACGGCAACAACAACGCGTATGCACAGGACAATGCCGGGTCCTGGATCGACTGGAGTGCCGCGAACGAGGCACTGATCGATTACACCGCGGCGCTGATTACGCTGCGCCGATCCCTGGCGCCGCTATTCGACGGATGTGAACTGCGTGGCCGCCCGGCCGACGGCGAGACCTTGCCGGACGTCACGTGGCATTCGGCAGACGGACAGATCATGACTGCGGCGGATTGGGACCGAGCGAGCAACAGCACGCTGATCGCGGTGCTTTACGCGGCCGACGTGCGGGCTGCTCTGGTCCTTCACGCTGGCCGGTCGACGATGGAAATCGTCCTGCCAGAGCCCAGGGCCCGTCACGACTGGTGGCGCGTGCTGGGCAGCGCCCACACGGGTCAGGGTCTGGCCATTGCCGGCCGTTCGGTGACGGTGTTTCGGGAACGGGAAACAGCCCCAGCCGAGGCGTCCGGCACCCGGTCCACGCCGTCGGATTCACCCCGCTCCTCCGCGCCGACCACATCCCAGGACGCCACAACGGCCTCGGCTCAAATCCCCGGAGACCCGCTCCCCGCGGGCTCGTCTGCGTCAGGCCTGTTCCCCGCGGGCTCATCCGCCGTGGCCCCATCTGCCGCGGCCCCATCTGTCGTGGCCCCATCTGCCGCGGGCGTATCCCCATCCGCCGCGGTCACCCTCCCCTCCGCCATGGCCACTTCCCCCTCCGCCAGCGCCGCTTCGCGATCCGCCATACCCGGACCGTCGTCATCCGGCACAAGCACGGACACCGGCGCCGCACGGCCGTCCTATGTCGTCACCCAGGCCCCGGCCG
This sequence comes from Rhodopila sp., assembly GCA_036398735.1. Lineage (GTDB taxonomy): Bacteria > Pseudomonadota > Alphaproteobacteria > Acetobacterales > Acetobacteraceae > Rhodopila. The sequence goes on along the minus strand of DASWON010000413.1, from coordinate 1,659 downwards.
CCAGCCGAAGCGAGCCAACCGCCCGGGCCGAAGACCTCCCGGCCGGGGGAAATCCGGCCACGACCGGTGCCGACGGTCTGTTCGCGGCCGGAGAGCGGATCATCGCCGGCCCGCGTACCGGCGTCACTGATGCCGATCTCGACCATCTGGCCGAACTCGCCGGCATCGACCCGATCTGGTGGGACGTCGACGGCGGCTACCACAAGGTGAACATCGATACGAAGCGGGCGTTGCTGACGGCCATGCGCCTGCCGGCCGGGACCAGAGCCGACTTCAATGACAGCCTGGGGCGGCTGCGTCTGGAACCGGCTCTGCCATCGGTCGTGACGGCTCGCGCGGAACATGCGATTCCGGTCAGACCGGGGCAGCCCCATCCGGCCTGGGTCACGCTGGTCCGCGAGGACGGCAGCCTGGAACGGTTCAACGCCCACGACGGCTATTTTGTCCTGCCGCCGCAACCGATCGGGCGGCACAGGCTGCTGAATGAGGACCGGCCGGAGAACCCTTGCCATCTGACGGTGGCACCAGATACCTGCTACCTGCCACCATCGCTGCTGGCCGGTGAGCGGCGCTTCGGTATCGCGACACACCTCTATTCCTTGCGCTCCGACGGTGATCAGGGGATCGGCGACTTCACCACGCTGGCCCGGCTGGCCCGTGAAGCGGCCCGCGCCGGCGCCGCCGTCGTCGGCCTCAACCCGCTGCACGCGCTGTTCCCGCACGACCGCGCTCGGGTCAGTCCCTACCAGCCATCGGACCGGCGCTTTCTCGACCCGATCTATATCGACGTTTCAGGATTGCCGGGCGGGGCCGGCGTCCCCTCGCCGCTGGGTGCGGTGGATTACCAGTCGGCGTGGAAGCTGAAACGGGCCGCACTTCAGGCCGCCTTCAGGCCAGGTAATCCCGAAGCGACGTCCCCCGCGCTGCAGCGTTTCGCGACGTTCGAGGCGATCGCGGAAGTCCTTGGCACGTCGGACTGGACACATTGGCCCGCCGAACTGCGCCATCCGGATAATCCGGGCGTCGCTGCTTTCGCCGCCCAGCACAGCGAAACCGTGGAGTTCCACGCGTTCCTGCAACGCATGGCGGACCAACAGCTTGCCGATGCAGCCGCGTCCGCCAGCCGCGACGGGCTGTCGCTGGGTCTGTACCGGGACCTCGCCGTTGGTGCCGCGCCCGACGGCGCCGAGGCCTGGTCGGCGCAGGACACGCTGATGCGCGGCGTCTCGGTCGGTGCGCCGCCCGATCCGTTCTCCGCCCAGGGCCAGATCTGGTGTCTGCCGCCCCCCGACCCGTTCGCCATGCGGCGGGAGGGCTACGCCGGCTTCCAGCAACTGCTGGTGGCCAACATGCGGCATGCCGGCGCGCTGCGGATCGACCATGTCCTGGGGCTGCGCCGCCTGTTCATCGTACCGGATGGCGCTCTCGGCAAAGACGGCGCCTATGTAACCTATCCGATGACCGACCTGCTGGCGCAGGTGGCGCTGGAAAGCCAGCGTGCTCGCTGCCTGGTGGTCGGCGAGGACCTTGGCACCGTCCCCGAGGGCATGTCGGACTCGCTGGCGGCGTGCAACATCCTGTCGTACAGCGTGTTGTGGTTCCAGCGCCGCGACGACCGCATTCGCCCGCCGGCCGAATGGCGCCGCCTTGCCGCGGCCT
>DASWON010000412.1:0-7123 GCA_036398735.1 Rhodopila sp. | reverse complement strand
GGCAGCCGTTGCGGCAGGCGGCGCTCTCGCCGCACCCCGGCTTTCGCTCGCCGCGGATGCGAGGACGCTGCGGTTCATCCCGCAGGCGAATCTGGCTAACCTCGATCCGATCTGGACCACGCAATACGTCGTACGCAACGGCGCGCTGCTGATCTGGGATATGCTGTACGGGGTCAACGACCGGCTCGAGCCCCAGCCCCAGATGTGCGAGGGTCATGAGGCCAGCGCCGACTTCAAGACCTGGACCTTCACGCTGCAGCAGGGCCTGAAGTTTCATGACGGTGAGCCGGTTCTGGCGAAAGATGCTGTTGCCAGCATCAACCGGTGGATGGTTCGGGACGCCACCATGGGCGGTCCGATCAAGAAACGAATGGACGCGCTGGAGGTGGTGGATGACCGGACCTTCCGCTTCCGCCTCAATCAGGCATACCCAAAGATGCTGTTTGCATTGGGCAAGAGCAGCACGCCCACCTTGTTCATCATGCCCGAACGCATCGCGGCCACCGATCCGTTCAAGCAGATTTCCGACTACATCGGTTCGGGGCCGATGCGCTTCAAAAAGGACGAATGGGTTCCGGGCGCCAAGGCGATCTTCGAGAGGTTCGACGGTTACGTGCCACGTGCGGAAAAGGCGAACTGGCTGTCCGGCGGCAAACGGATGAATTTCGACCGGATCGAGTGGCAGATCGTTCCCGATGCCGCCACGGCCGCGGCCGCGCTGCAGAATGGCGAGGTCGACTGGTGGGAGACCCCGTCCTCCGACCTGATCCCGTTGCTGAAAAAGAATCCAAACGTCGCGGTCGATATTGCCGATCCGCTAGGCAATATCGGCTCCTTTCGGATGAACCACCTGTATCCGCCGTTCAACGATGTGCGTGCCCGCAAAGCGGTGCAGATCGCGTTGAGCCAGGAGGACTACATGGGCGCCGTGGTCGGCGACGACCAGACATTGTGGAAGACGCTGCCCGGGTTCTTCACGCCCGACACACCTCTGTACACTGAGGCCGGGGGGGAGCCGCTGAAGGGCAAGCGCGACTATGAGTTGGCAAAGAAATTGCTTGCCGAGTCGGGATACAAGGGCGAGCCGGTGGTTCTGGTCGTTGGGACTGATCTCGGCATCGTTAAGGCGCAGGGCGACGTGACCGCCGACCTGCTGAAGCGGATTGGGATGAACGTGGACTATCAGGCGGTGGACTGGGGTACGGTTGGCCAGCGCCGTGCGAAGAAGGATCCTCCGTCGCAAGGCGGCTGGAACATTTTTCATACCTGGCACGCCGGCGCGGACTGCGTGAACCCGGCCACCTACATTGCTCTGGACTGCAGCGGCGACACCGCCTGGTTTGGCTGGCCGAAGTCGGATCTGGTGCAGGAGAAGATCGCCGCCTGGTATGGCGCACCGTATCTGCCCGCGGAAAAAGCCGCGATCGCAGAGCTGAACAAGGCGGCCATGGACCACGTGGTCTACGTGCCGACCGGATTTTTCAAAGGGTATCAAGCTTGGCGGAAGAATATGTCCGGCGTGACGAAGGCGCCGTTCCCGGTGTTCTGGGATGTGACCAAGGCGTGAGGGCCGATATGCAACGGTCGCGTGCACCTGATCAGGGTATGGCGGGAAGCCAGCGGAGGGTGCCTTGCCCCCGTGATGAGCGAGCCAGCGCCCCTGCCGGAAACGCGGGCTGATGCTGTCCTACATCGCCCGTCGCATCGTCGCCACCATCCCCGTCGTGCTGATGGTGGCACTCTTCGTCTTCAGTCTGCTCTACATCGCCCCCGGTGATCCGGCCGCGATCATCGCCGGAGACCAGGCCACCCCCGCCGACGTCGAGCGCATCAGAGCGTCGCTTGGCCTGGACCGGCCGTTTCTCGTGCGGTTCTTTGACTGGTTCTGGCACGTGCTGCACGGCGACCTGGGCACGTCCATCTTCACCAACCTGCCGGTCACCCACATGATTCAGCAGCGGATCGAGCCGACCGTGTCGCTGATGGCGCTGACCCTCGTCCTGTCGCTCGCCTGCGCGATCCCGATGGGGGTGATCGCCGCGTGGAAGCATGGGACCTGGATCGATCGCACGGTGATGATGACGGCGGTGCTGGGCTTTTCCACGCCGGTGTTCGTTATCGGCTACGTTCTTGCGTATGTTTTCGCGCTGCGGCTGGACTGGCTGCCGGTGCAGGGATTTACCTCGATCAGCCAAGGCATATGGCCGTTCCTGCGTAACCTGATCCTGCCATCGGTGGCGCTGGGTCTCGTCTACATGGCGCTGATCGCCCGCATCACACGGGCGACGATGCTGGACGTGCTGGCGCAGGACTACGTCAGGACGGCGAAGGCCAAGGGGGTTGGTCAGCGCGGCGTACTTTTCGTCCATGCGCTGAAAAACGCGGCGGTGCCAATCGTCACCATCGTCGGCATCGGCTTCGCGGCACTGATCGGGGGCGCCGTGGTGACCGAGAGCGTCTTTGCCATCCCCGGCCTTGGACGGCTGACAGTCGATGCCATCCTGCGGCGCGACTACCCGGTGATCCAGGGCGTCGTGCTGCTGTTCAGCTTTATCTACGTGCTGGTCAACCTGGGCGTTGACCTCCTTTACACGCTATTCGACCCGAGGATCCGCTATTGAGCGCAACAACGCCGGAGCAGGCGCGGCCACATTTCGCCGGCCAGAGTTATGCAAGCCGCGACATCGCCGGAATTGACCACGCAGCGGCGCCCGAACTGCCGGCGATCCTGCCGGTGCCGAAGGAACGCGGCCGTATCGCCGGTTTCATCTACCGCCATCCCACGATCTTCATCGGCGGCCTGCTGGTCGGCCTGATGATACTCATCGCGATCTTCGCGCCGTACCTGGGAACCAAGGACCCGACGTCACTGGCGCCGGCGCGACGCACCCGCGAGCCGTCGGCGATGTACTGGTTTGGCACCGACATGCTGGGCCGGGATGTTTACTCGCGTGTGTTGTATGGATCGCGGGTCTCATTGATCGTGGGTTTCTCGGTGGCATTCTGTGCCTCGATCCTGGGCACGTTCATCGGCTTGGTCGGCGGCTTCGTCCGGCAACTCGATGCGGTGGTGATGCGGGTGATGGACGGGCTGATGTCGATCCCGCCGATCCTTCTGGCGATCGCGCTGATGGCGCTGACCCGCGCTTCGGTGCAGAACGTCGTGGTCGCCATCAGCATCGCGGAGTTCCCGCGGGTGGCCCGCCTGGTTCGTGGCGTGGTGCTGTCCTTGCGCGAGCAGCCATATGTGGAGGCGGCGATCGCTTCCGGTACGCGGGTGCCGGTGATCATTTGGAAGCACATCCTGCCCAATACGCTGGCACCGCTGATGGTGCAGGCGACCTTCATTTGCGCCTCCGCCATGATCACTGAGGCGACGCTGTCGTTCATTGGCGCCGGCACGCCGCCGATCATCCCAAGCTGGGGGAACATCATGGCCGAGGGCCGGGCGCTGTGGCAGGTCAAGCCGTATATCGTGTTCTTTCCCGCCATTTTCCTGTCGATCACGGTGCTGGCGGTCAATCTTCTGGGTGACGGTCTGCGCGATGCGCTCGATCCCCGCCTGGCGAAGCGGTTGTAATCACCATGGCCTTGCTCGAAGTCGACAACCTGCAGACCCATTTCGGCACCCCGGACGGCGTTGTCCGTGCCGTCGAAGGCCTGTCCTTTCACATTGACGCCGGTGAGACCCTGGGGATCGTCGGCGAATCCGGCTGCGGCAAGTCGGTCACCTAGATGTCGATCCTGCGACTGATCCCGGAACCGCCGGGCAAGATTGCCGGCAGCATCCGTTTCGAGGGGCGCGACCTGCTGACGACCTCCGAGCCGGAGATGCGGAGCATCCGCGGCAACGCGATCTCGATGATCTTTCAGGAGCCGATGACCTCGCTCAATCCGGTCCTGACGGTCGGCCAGCAGATCGGCGAGACCGTGCGGCTGCATCAGGGGATGAACGCGCGCGACGCCGAGGCAAAGGCGGTCGAGATGCTGACTCTGGTCGGCATCCCGGCTCCCGGTCGCCGCGTGCGCGAATATCCGCATCAGCTGTCGGGCGGCATGCGGCAGCGGGTGATGATCGCGATGGCGCTGGCGTGCAATCCGCGGCTACTGATCGCCGATGAGCCGACCACGGCTCTGGACGTGACCATCCAGGCGCAGATCCTGGACCTGATGCGCGACCTGAAGACCAGGATGGGATCGGCCATCATGCTGATCACGCATGATCTCGGGGTGGTCGCGGAAATGGCGCAGCGAGTGGTGGTGATGTACGCCGGACGAAAGGTCGAGGAAGCACCTGTGAACGAAATCTTCGCGCGTCCCATGCATCCCTATACGCGTGGGCTGCTCGGCGCAGTACCGAAGCTCGGGTCGTCGCTGGACGAAGGCGGGCGGGGCAAGCTGGCCGAGATCCCCGGACTGGTGCCGAGCCTGCGCCGGCCGATCGTCGGCTGCGCATTTGCTGGCCGCTGCTCGATGGTCACCGATTTCTGCCGTCGCGTCGCCCCGGCCATCGAGCCGAAGGCAGCGGGCCACAGTGTTGCCTGTCACTACGCCGGCGAGAGGGTGGCGGCATGAGCAACGAGCGTCCCCTGCTGGAAGTAAATGCGCTCAAGAAGCATTTCCCGATCCATGGCGGGCTGCTGGGCCAGGTCACCGCCAATGTCTACGCCGTCGATGGCGTCACGTTCGACATCCGCCGCGGTGAGACGTTGTCGCTGGTGGGCGAGTCTGGCTGCGGCAAGTCGACGGTCGGCAAGGCGATCCTGCGGCTGTTCAAGCTGACCGATGGCGAGGTCTATCTGGACGGCGAGCGTATCGACAACATGCTGGCCAGCAAGCTGCGGATGATGCGCAAGCGCGTGCAGGTGGTGTTTCAGGACCCGTTCAGCAGCCTCAATCCACGCCAGAAGGTGCGCGACATTCTGGCCGAACCGCTGATCAATTTCGGCATGGCCCATGGCCGCAAGGACGTGACGGCGCAGGTCGAGGCGCTGATGGACAAGGTGCGGCTGCCGCGCGATGCGATCAACCGGTTCCCGCATGAGTTCTCCGGCGGTCAGCGTCAGCGTATCGGTATTGCCCGCGCCCTCGCGCCGGGGGCGGATCTGATCATTTGCGATGAGGCGGTTTCGGCGCTGGACGTGTCGGTGAAGGCGCAGATTATCAACCTGCTGGCCGATCTGCAGGACGAACTCGGTCTGGCGCTGCTGTTCATCAGCCATGACCTGGCGACGGTGGAGCATCTCACGCATCGCGTGGCGGTGATGTATCTGGGCAAGATCGTTGAACTGGCCGATCGGCGAACGTTGTTCGCGGAGTCGCATCATCCGTATACGCGGGCGTTGCTGTCCGCTGTGCCGGTGCCGGACCCGTTGGCCAAGCGGCAGCGGATCATCCTGAAGGGCGATGTTCCGAGTCCGATCAATCCGCCGTCAGGTTGCCGGTTCCATACGCGGTGCCCGTATGTGTTCGATCGCTGCCGCTCTGAGGAGCCCGTGCTCCGCCCGGTGAGCACCGGACATCTGTCCGCCTGCCATCTGGATGAAGTCCCTGATGGCCAGGTGTTGCCGGCTGCGGCATAAGGACCGGGGTTCCGTCCTTTGACCCCGCGAAGCATGCCCCTTGTGAAGGCAGGAGGGCCAACGGCTCCTGGGACCCCTGCATGACCGGGATCGAAGGGGGTGTCGCCTTCTTCGCGGGTCCAGGGCAGAGCCCTGGTATTCACGCGCGACGTCAGGAGCCTGCACCTTATGCACCCCGCCCCCGACCCGGGTGCGCTGTTTCCCGCCAGCGAGCCGATCCGCTTGGCGGCCGGTCCACCTATCCTGTGTATCATCGTCGATGCGGAGGAGGAGTTCCACTGGGGCCGCCCGGTCTCGGCGCGCAACAACGCGACCTCGTCGATCCGCTACCAGAAGCGGGCACACGAGGTTTTCTCCTGCTACGATGCTCGTCCCACCTATCTCGTGACCTATCCGATCACCGCCGATCCCTCCGCGGCGGCGGTGCTGCGTGAGTATCTGGCGGACGGCAGGTGCGACATCGGGGCACAGTTGCACCCCTGGGTCACGCCGCCGTTTAACAGCGGCAACGAGGAGCGGCTGTCGTTCCCAGGCAATCTGCCGCCGGCGCTGGAGCGCGAAAAGCTGCACCGCCTGGCGGAAGCGGTGCGTGAAACCTTCGATGTGCCACCGACGGTCTACAAGGCCGGGCGCTACGGGCTAGGGCCGTCCACCGCCGCTCTGCTGGAGGATGAAGGGTTTCTGGTCGACACCAGCCTGATCCCGCGCACCCGCTACACCGAGGCCGGCGGGCCGGACTTCTCGGCTTTCGACTACGGTCCATTCTGGTTCGGCGCGCGCCGGCGCATACTGGAACTGCCGGTCACGCGGGCGCTGACCGGATTGCTCGCGCGGAGCATGCCCTCTCTCTACGGCATCGCTGAAAGCCCGCCGCTGCGGTCGATGCGGGCCGCCGGCCTGCTGGCTCGCGCCGAGCTGCTGGAGCGGATCACGCTTTCGCCGGAGGGGTCGGACCTGGCGGCAATGCTGCGCCTGACTCGCACGCTGCTGCAGCGAGGCGAGCGGATCTTCACGCTCAGTTACCATAGCCCGTCACTGGAGCCGGGAAACACCCCCTATGTGCAGACCCACCGTGACCTGGCGGTGTTCCTGGACCGGATCTCCGGTTTCCTCAGCTTCTTTCGCGATGAACTCGGCGGCGTTTTCCTGACCGTCAAACAACTGCATGACCAGCTTCGGGCCGGCACGCTGGACAGCGGGGTCGCTTCCGCGAGACCGCCCGCCGCAAAGCCGCCGGTCACGGGAAACAACCGCTGCCTGGTGGTTGCCAACACCTTTCCGCCCGTGCATGGCGGATCAGCGATCGTCTACGACAGTCTGGCGCGGTTTGGCGGCGGTCGGGTCTCGGTGCTGGCGCCGCAGGAGGATTACCGGGACGGCTGGCCGATCATGGGCTGGCGGGAACGCGATCGGCTGGCGCCGTTCAAGGTGCATCGCATTCGCGCGCTGCGCACCCGGTTTCTGCCGGAGGATGCCAGTGCGCTGCAGCGGATCGGCGGGCTGGCGGCCGATCTGCTGATCCGTGTGTCGGTGTTGCGCTC
>DASWON010000411.1:0-5170 GCA_036398735.1 Rhodopila sp. | reverse complement strand
TTTGCACAGGAAAAAGTCGGAGGCAACGCAACAATTCAGCATCCGGGCGGACGCAAACGCTTGTGCGAGGCGTCCCGACGCCCAAATACGCCGTGCCTGTTTCCCGACGCCATGCCGTTTTCCGGGGGCCGCATCGCCGGGATTGTTGTCGGACGCCAACGCAACGGCGACACTCCGGACAGTCGCTGCGTCCGGTACCCGCCATGTCCCAGAAAGATTCCCTCGATCGGATCGACCTGAAGATCCTCCAGGCCTTGCAGGAGGATGCCCAGATCAAGAACCGGGTGTTGGCCGATCGCGTGGCGCTGTCGCCCAGCGCATGCCTGCGCCGGATCCGGGACCTGGAGGCACGCGGGTTGATCACCGGATACCGCGCCCACGTCGCCATCGACCGCATCCGCACCGTGACCATCGTGATCGCGCAGGTGTCCTTCGAGCGGCACTCGGTCGGCCGGTTCGTGGGTTTCGACGAATGGGTCAAGAGGACGCCCGAGGTCGTGGAATCGGTGCGCATCAGCGGGCACTACGACTACATGCTGCGCGTGGTGGTCAGCGATGTGCACGACTGGAAGCGCGTCATGCGGGAGATGACGGAAGGCGATTTCGGCGTGGAGAAGATCGTCTCCAGCTTCCTGATGGAGGACATGAAGTCGTTCGAGGGCTATCCGCTCACGCCGGGCGGCCACCCGGGCTGATCTGCCGTCCGCGCGGCAGGAGCCGCGCGGACGGCATCGGGGCGCAGCCATGAGCGCGCACGGATCCGACGACGCGCCTGCCGCCATGCAGCGACGCGGCCCGCTGCACGAGCTCGTCGTGCTGGACATCACGCGGGTCGTGGCCGGTCCCTATTGCTCGATGATCCTGGCCGACCTGGGCGCGCGCGTGATCAAGATCGAGCATCCCGAAGATCCGGATTACGTCCGCGATTTCCCGCCGTTCATCGGCGAGGGGGACGCGCGCTTCAGCGCGTTCTTCGCGCAGTACAACCGGCACAAGGAAGGGATCACGCTGAACCTCAAGCACGAAGCCGGCCGTGGACTGCTCAGGAAGCTGGTGGCCCGCGCCGACGTGCTGGTCGAGAACTTCCGGCCCGGCACGATGCAGCGCTTCGGCGTCGGTTACGACACCTTGCGTGCCGAGAACCCCAGGCTGGTCTACGCGGCGATCAGCGGCTTCGGCCAGACCGGCCCGAACGCGCTCAAGCCGGGATTCGACAACAGCGGCCAGGCCACGGGCGGGTTGTGGTCGATGAACGGATATCCCGACCGCGAGCCGGTGCGCGTGGGTACGATCATCGGCGACGTGTCCGCCACGCTGTTCGCCGCGATCGGCGTGCTCGCCGCGGTCCGCGAGGCGGAGCGGACGGGACTGGGGCAGATGGTCGACGTGTCCCAGCAGGATGCGGTGCTGGCGCTGACCGAGAACGCGGTCGTCAAGTACACCGTCGACGGCGAGATCGCCGGTCCGCTGGGCAACGAGCATCCGTTCGTCCGGCCGTATGGACAGTTCCCCTGCAAGGACGGCCATGTGTTCTTCGGCGGATACAACGACAAGCTGTGGGCGTTGTCGTGCCGCAAGTTCGGCACGCCCGGGCTGATCGCCGATCCGGAGATCGACACGATGGCCAAGCGCTTCGAGCCGGACGTGTACGCGCGCCGCATCAAGCCGGTCGTGGAGGCCTGGTTCGGCGAGCGGAGCAAGGCCGAGCTGGAAGCCATGGCGGGCGACGACATTCCGCTCTGCGCGGTGAAGAACATCAGGGAAGTCGTCGAGGATCCGCATATCGCCGCGCGCGACATGATCGTGGACGTCCACTATCCGGAGGGAACGATCGGCATGTTCGGCACGCCGATCAAGCTCTCGCGGACGCAGGCGCAGGCCATCGGGCAGGCGCCGAGGGTCGGCCAGCACAACGCCGCGGTCTACGCGGAACTGCTGGGAATCGATGCCGACGAACTGCAGCGGATGAAATCTCTGGGGGTGGTGTAGTGGGAATCTCGTACGATGTGTCCGACGGCATTGCGATGGTCCGATTCGACCGGCCGGACAAGCTCAATGCCCTGACGCTGGCGATGTATCGCGAGCTCGGAGATGCGTTCATCGCCGCGCGGGACGACAAGCGCGTCCGCGTGGTGATCCTGACCGCCAGCGGACAGCGCGCGTTCTGCGTCGGCGCCGATCTGGGCGAGTCGATCCCGGCGCTGATGGAAGACCGGTTCGACATCTCCCAGTGGGACGATGCCCATCTGAAGAACCTGCGGCTCTACAAGCCGGTCCTCTGCGCGATCAACGGCCTGTGCCTGGGCGGTGGTTTCGAGATCATGCTGGGCACCGACATCCGCATCGCGTCCGACACCGCCAAGTTCGCGCTGCCCGAGGCGTCCCTCGGCATCGTGCCGGCGGGTGGCACGCTCGTGCGCCTGGTCAGGCAGATCCCCTATGCGCATGCCATGGAGCTGTTGCTCACGGCGAACGGCTTCAGTGCGCACGACCTGCTCGCCAAGGGCCTGATCAACCGCGTCGTGCCGCCGTCGGAGTTGATGCCGCAAACGCTGGCGATCGCCGAACGGATCAAGGCGCTCAGTCCCGCCGCCCTGGCCGTGATCAAGGAATCCGTGCATCGCCTCGTGCATCTGCCGGAAGCCGAGGCATTCGCCGAGGAAGCCCGGCTCGGCCAGCGCGCCTTCACCAGCGGGGATGCGCGGCGCGGATTGGCCGCGTTCGCGCAGCGGCAGACCCCGGTTTTCGATTGACACCTCCTTTCTCCAGGACCTCCATGAACGCTACCAGCCGCATCCCGGGTTTCTACAAGCTCGATCCGCAAGCCCGTTTCCAAAAGATCGTCGAAGTCAGCGGACTGCCGGCCGACGAGCTGCGGCCATTGCTGGAGACGGACGCCGGAATGGCCGCGATCGCCGACCGCATGATCGAGAACGCGGTGGGCACGATCGCGATCCCGCTGGGAATCGCCGCCAACTTCCTCATCAACGGCGTCGACTACCTGGTGCCGATGGCCACCGAGGAGCCCTCCGTGATCGCGGCCGCGAGCAATGCGGCACTGATCGCCCGGGAGCACGGCGGCTTCCGCACGTCCAGCACCGCACCGGTGATGATCGCGCAGGTGCAGATTCTCGATGTCGCCGATCCCCAGGGCGCGCGCCTGCGCCTGCTGGAGGCCCAGGATGAACTCATCGACCTCGCGAATGCGCAGGATCCGCTGCTGGTCAAGCTCGGCGGCGGCGCCCGCGGCATCGAGGTGAGGCTGGTCGAGTCGGGTACCGACCGGTTCGTGGTCCTGCACCTGCACGTCGACGTCCGCGACGCGATGGGCGCCAACGCGGTCAACACCATGGCCGAGGCGCTGGCGCCCCGGATCGCCGCGATCGCGCGCGGGCGGATCCTGCTGCGGATCCTGTCCAACAAGGCGGACCTGCGCCTGGTGCGCGCACGCGCGGTGTTCGACGCGGAAAAGCTCGGCGGCCCGGATGTCGTCGACGGCATCGTCGACGCGTATCGCTTCGCCGCCGCCGACCCGTATCGTGCCGCCACCCACAACAAGGGCATCATGAACGGCATCTCCGCGGTGACGCTGGCGACCGGCAACGACACCCGCGCGGTCGAAGCCGGCGCGCACTGCCATGCCTGTCGCGACGGTCGCTACACCTCGCTGTCGCACTTCGAGAAGGATGCCGACGGACACCTGGTTGGAACGCTCGAAATGCCGTTGGCGCTGGGATTGGTCGGCGGAGCGACCAAGACCCATCCGACGGCGCAGGCGGCGGTGAAGCTGCTGGGCATCGAAAGCGCCCGTCAGCTGGCCGAGATCACCGCTGCCGTGGGGCTGGCGCAGAACATGGCCGCGCTGCGCGCGCTGGCCACCGAGGGCATCCAGCGCGGTCACATGTCGCTGCACGCACGCAACGTGGCGGTCGCCGCGGGAGCCGCCGAGGACGAGATGGGAGCCCTGGTGGAGCGCCTGGTGGCCAATGGTCATGTGCGGCTGGACCGCGCGCAGCAAATTCTCGCCGAGCTCAGGGCCGAATCGGGGCCGCGCCGGAAGTGACCCGCGCTTCGCGCGCGCGATGAAGCTCGTACTCGACCGGTATTGAATCGCCCCCGAGTCGGGAGCGCCTCGAATCAGGCCTTCGCGGGGACAGTTGCATCCCGTGACGTGGCCGATATTTGATGTTCTTCGTCAGGACTCTGCCGAGGATGGATCGGTGCTCCCGATTGTTCTCGTTGGGTACCCGGCCCTTTCCAGACCCGATTGGCAGGACGGGTGGCTGGGTGAGACCCAGCTCCGTCCCGGGCCGCGTCAGCAGGCATCCGACGACGGCTGTCTGTCGGGCGGGCGATGGCCGGGATTGCATTAGCAGGGATTCCGATATATCGTTCTCTTACCAAATCCGATATATCTAAATTCCCATGTACAACGATTCTTCCTTTTTCCGCGGCCCTGCCACCGACCCTCGCGGGCGCAGCCCGCATCACCCCGCACGCCACCACGTTCAACGCCACGCCGGGCCGTTCGGCGAAGCTGGCCCGGACGACTTTCATGGCCGTCATGGCGGCCATCACCCCGGCCGCGGGCCTGTCCCCCGCCAAGCGCACCGTGGCGGCGGGCCGTTCGGCGAACCCGGCCCGGAGGGCTTTCGCGGCCGTCACGGCGGCCCCCGTGGCAGCGGCAGGCCAGGGGGCGGCGCGCGCGCGCTGGGCCATGGCGACCTCAGGTTGCTGCTGTTGGCCCTGATCGAACGGCAGCCGCGCCACGGCTACGAACTGATCCGCACCATCACCGGGATGTTCGACGGCCATTACACGCCCAGCCCGGGTTCCATCTATCCCACCCTGACCCTGCTGGAAGAGATGGAGCTGGTGAGCAGCGAGCCGGGCGCGCGCAAGCTGTATTCGATCACCGAAGCCGGCCGCGCATTCCTGGCCCAGAACCGCGAGATGGTCGATGCGGTGATGGCGCGCACCGAACACAGCGCGCGCATGGTGGCGAAGATGGGCCTGCCGCAGGCCGTGCGCGAGGCCATGGCGCATTTGAAGCACGCCCTGCTGTCGCCGACGGCCGGCTGGGACGAAGCGGAAACCGGGCGCGTGGCCGGCATCATCGAACGCGCCGCTAACGAGATAGGCAAGCGCGGCGCGCAGGATTGAAGCGTCC
>DASWON010000410.1:0-16741 GCA_036398735.1 Rhodopila sp. | reverse complement strand
GGCGGTGGCCTGCGGCCATCCTTGACCGCGCCCGCGCCCGACGCCCACTGCATGGTCAGGCCGGAGCAGAGAAACGGCCCCGTTCAACCGAACAAAGAAACATCACCAAAGCCATTTTTGCACAGCTTGACGGACACAACTCCGGCGAATGGGGCGGCTCATCAGCAGGCGGCGCAGCGCGGCTCACCAGGGGGGCGGACGCAGCGGGGTGACGCAAGGGGGGCGGCGCAGCGGAGGCGACGCAACGGGCGGCGCACCAGGGACGCGCAAGGGGGCGGCTCACCAGCAGGCGGCGCAGCGCGGCTCACCAGGGGGGCGGACGCAGCGGAGGCGACGCAACGGGGCGGCGCACCAGGGGACGCGCAAGGGGGCGGCGTGAACCGGCGCATGACCAGGATGAACCGGGGCCATCATCCGAGGACGGATTGGCGGGCCGGCTCCTGCATGCGCGCCGATGCCCTTAAAGCGTTATCACACCACCCGGCTAAAGCTCTATCACGCCACCCCGCAGGCCCTTGGTCACCGCCTCGGCTCGGCTGGTCGCATCCAGCTTGTTGAACAGCGCCTCAAGGTGGAATTTGACGGTGTGGACCGAGATCCCCAGCCGGCGCGCCATCGCCTTGTTGCTGAGCCCTTCGCCGATCAGGCCCAGGATCTCGCGTTCCCGGGGCGTCAGCAGGGGCATGTCGTCTGCTGGCGCGAAACCGCGCGTCTCGGGCGCGGCCTGGGAGCGGACCAGCAGGCCGGCGAACACTGCCCGCAGTGCGGCATCCAGTTGTTCAGCGGTCGCATCGGGCGCCAGCACCCCGGCCGGTGAGCCGGTGGGCACGCCGGCGGTCAGCGCGACGATCGGTGCATCGGCTTCCTTGGGCAGCGGGGAGGATGGGCCCGCCATGTCACAGAGCTCCACGTCGGGCAGGTCATCGGTCACGACATGTCCCGCCGCCTCCAGCATCACGGCGAGGCCGCGGCGGCGAACCGGATCCGTGGCGTGGACCCGGACCCGAAGGCCGCCCCTGCCGCTCATGCGACCGGCCTGTTCATGTCGCCGGACGCGCAGCAATGGTGACGCCGATCGTCTGCACCGCGCCGGCCCGCAGCACGCGCAGCGCCGCGCTCTGGCCGATCCGGTCGGGACTCAGCAGCGCGGACAAGGCGCGTGGCCGGTCGACGGCGCCGCCATCGATATCGAGCACGATGTCGCCGGGCAGGATGCCGGCTGCCTCGGCTGGGCCACCGCTCGCCAGGCCCACCACCATCAAACCGCTCTCTCGCGCAGCGGCCTGGCGGAAACTGTCGGGAATGAGGACTGGCTGCAGACCAACGCCCAGCCACGCCCGAGCGATCCGGCCCTCTGTCAGGAGCGGATCGACGACCCGCGCGAGGGTCGCCGCAGGAATGACAATGGTCCGGCGTCTCGGACCTGATGTGGACATTCCGATCAGACCGCCTGACAGCGACAGCACCGGGCCGCCCTCATCCGTGCCCAGCCGCGAGTCGAGCCGGATGAGCGCATCGATCCGTCCGCCCGCCATGCTGTGCCAGGCCTCACCCAGTGCGTGCACCATCGCCAGGCGCCCGGTGGCGCCGCCGGCGGCATCCGCACCGACGATCAGGGCCAGGCTGCCCACCCGGACTGCGGCGGTTGCCGAGGGCAGGGCGCCGTCCAACGCGGCCTCCAGCTTCAATACCGCCACGTTGGTCCCGGAATCGCGGCCCGCGACCACGGCCCCGATCCGCCGCCCGCCCCGCACCACCTGCAACCCCGTGGTGTCCTGGGGCAGCATCTGTTCAGAGGCGACCACAACGTCGGGCCGCCACAGAATGCCGCTCGACGGGCGCTGGCCGGCGTGGACGGCGACGACCACCGGCGCGGCGGCGGCGACCCGGTCGGCGAGACCAGCGGAGAACTGCTCAATCATATCCATGCGTTGAAGACCTCCTTGCATGGGCTCACCCTGCCCTGGCTGCGTCGCCGCCGGCATCGGGTGGATGACCGGGACGGCGCCCCGCCAGATGACCGGGTGCAGCGGTCGTCGCAGCCTCCCCATTTGGGGGACGAAAGGAAAACTTCCATGCCGCTTGATGCTCTCAGCGACGGACTCGATCCGTATTCCGCTCAGGTGATGCATGCCTTCGACCGCGTTGGACCGGCGGTCGTGCACGTCACCGCATTCACCAAGGACGGCCGCCCCGCGGGCCAGGGATCGGGCGTGATATTCACACCTGACGGCTACGTCCTAACCAACAGCCACGTCGTCGCCAACGCCGCGCGCCTCAGCGCCAGCCTGACCGACGGACAGAGTTTCACCGCCGCGATGGTCGGCGACGATCCGGCCACCGACGTGGCGGTTCTGCGGCTGTCCGGCACCGGGCTGCCGCATGCGGAGCTTGGCTCCTCGGCGGCACTGAAGGTGGGTCAACTGGTCGTGGCGATCGGCAACCCGCTGGGCTTCACCTGCACGGTCACGGCCGGTATCGTCAGCGCGCTTGGCCGGACCTTGCGCACCCGCGGGGGAGGACTGCTGGACAGCGTCATCCAGACCGATGCTCCGTTGAATCCCGGCAACTCGGGCGGTCCGCTGGTTTCAGGCGGCGGACGCGTGGTCGGCATCAACACCGCCGTGATAGCCCCGGCGCAGGGGATCTGCTTCGCCATCGGCATCGACACCGCCGTCTGGGTCGCGACGCGGCTGATGCGTGACGGCCGTGTCCGGCGTTCTCGCCTCGGCCTGTCGGCGCAGACGGTGCCGATCCCCACCAAGGTCCGGCGTTTCCATGGCCTGGACCAGGCCTCCGGCGTGCTGATTTCGGATCTTGCGCCGGACGGTCCCGGCAGACAGGCCGGTCTGCAGGCCGGCGATGTGCTGGTTTCCTTCGACGGCGTGCCGGTTGCCGGCGTTGACGACCTGCATCGTACCCTGACGCAGGAGCGGGCGGGGATCGAGGTGCCGCTGCGGTTTCTGCGCCGAACCGAGCTGCTGACGCTGCAGGTCACGCCGCAGGAGATCTGAGCGGCAGCGTTCGCGCCGTCCCGGCACGGGCGCTGCTCGCCGCGGGGCGCGGATTGAAGCCTCGCGGCGGGGCGCGGTCGGAAGCCTCGCGGCGGGGTGCGGATTGAAGCGGCGTGCCGGGTCGCCGACCGGTCGCACGCGCGCTGATGCGGTCCTGCCGTTTTGCAGCGCCGGCACGTTGCCTCACGTGGTAATGGGCAGGAACGTGAAGCCAACGTGCAGCGGATTTGCGTGCGAGACCGTATTGCGGCAGGTCTGCCAAAACGTTGGCCGCGCGGCCGCCCTTCGCAGTCCAGAAAGAGCAAACGTGCCCGCAGTTTTCGATCTCCATGAACTGCTGATCCAGAGCGTGGTTGACTACGCGATCTACATGCTCGATCCGCAAGGCGTGGTCGTGAGCTGGAATACCGGTGCCGAGCGGATCAAGGGCTACAGCGCCGACGAGATCATCGGCCAGCACTTCTCACGCTTCTATATCGAGGAGGAGCGGGCGGCGGGCCGGCCGGCGGAGGCTTTGCGGATCGCTGCCGAACAAGGCCGGTTTACCACCGAGGCGTGGCGGCTGCGCAAGGATGGCACGCGCTTCTGGTCGATGGTGGTGATTGATCCGATCCGCCGGGACGGCAAGCTGATCGGTTTCGCCAAGATTACGCGTGACATGACGGAACAGCGGGCCGCGCAACTCGCCGCGCTGGAAAGCGAGCGTCGGTTTCGCCTGCTGGTGCAAGGGGTCACCGACTATGCCATCTACATGCTCGATCCCGACGGGTATGTGTCCAATTGGAACACCGGCGCTGAACGCATCAAGGGCTACAGTGCATCGGAAATTGTCGGCCAGCATTTCTCCCGCTTCTATGCGCCGGGTGATGTCGATGCCGGGGTGCCGGCGCGGGCGCTGGCTCGCGCCCGTCAGGAAGGCCGCTATGAAGCCGAGGGCTGGCACTATCGCAAGGACGGGAGCCGTTTCTGGGCTGGCGTGGTGATTGATGCGATCCGCGACGAAAGCGGCGAACTGATCGGCTTTGCCAAGATTACCCGCGACCTGACCGAACGCCGTGAGACGCAGCTGCAACTCGAGCAATCGCGTGAGCAGCTGTTCCAGGCGCAGAAGATGGAGGCGGTCGGCCAGCTTACCGGGGGGTTGGCGCACGACTTCAACAACCTGCTGACCGGGATCATCGGGAGCCTGGAGCTGGCCAGGATGCGGATCGCGCAAGGCCGCGTCGGCGACCTGGAGCGCTACATCACGGCCGCCCACGGCGCGGCGTCGCGGGCTGCGGCTCTGACGCACCGGCTGCTGGCCTTCGCGCGGCGGCAGGCGCTCGACGCGAAACCGACCGGTTGCAACAAGCTGATCGGCAGCATGGAGGAGCTGATCCAACGGACGGTCGGGCCGGAGATCGCGGTGGAGACGGTGCTCGCGCCGGGGCTCTGGCAGGTGCTGTGCGACCCGAACCAGCTCGAGAACGCGCTGCTGAACCTTTGTATCAATGCCCGCGACGCGATGCCCGGGGGCGGCCAGCTGATCCTGGAGACCGCCAACACGTCGCTGGGCGACGCCGGCGCCCGCGGAAGCGATGCCCAGGCGGGCGATTATGTCATGGTCAGCGTGAGTGACACCGGGACCGGCATGCCGCCGGAGGTTCTGGAGCGCGTGTTCGAGCCGTTTTTCACCACCAAGCCATCCGGTCAGGGCACCGGCCTGGGCCTCTCCATGGTCTACGGGTTCGCCAAGCAGTCGGGCGGTCACGTTCGGATGTCGTCGGAGGTGGGCCAGGGGACCGTCGTGCGTATCTATCTGCCCCGCTACCAGGGCGAACCAGGCAGGGACGAAGTGCCGCCCGACCTGACCGGCATGCCGCGATCGGAGGCCGGGGAGACCGTTCTGGTTGTCGATGATGAGCCGAGTATCCGCATGCTGGTGGCCGAGGTTCTGCATGACCTCGGGTACACCCCCATTGAGGCTGCGGACGGCCTGGCAGCGCTGAAGGTGCTGCAATCCAACGTGCGGATCGACCTGCTGATCACCGATGTCGGATTGCCAGGCGGCATCAACGGCCACCAGATGGTCGACATGGCCAGGCAGACACGCCCTGACCTGAAGGTCCTGTTCATGACGGGCTATGCCGGCAATGCGGCGGCCGGCGGCGAACCTTTGAACGCCGGCGTGTACCTGCTGACCAAGCCATTCGCGATGGACCAGCTGGCCTCCAGGATCAGGACCATCATTTCCGAACCCTGATCCGCTGCGCGACCGCCGCTCGCGGACCGACTGACGACCGGTCACGCAACGCATCGAGGAAGGGAGGAGCCCATGACCGACACCGACAAGATCGTTTTGTTCCATTGCCCCAACACGCGTTCCAGCGGCGCGCGCACGCTGCTGGAGGAGCTGGGCGTGCCGTATGAACTCCGGGTGCTGAACATGCAGGCCGGCGAGCAGCGGCAACCGGCCTTCCTGGCGGTCAATCCGATGGGGAAGGTCCCGGCGATCCTGCATGGCGACGTGCTGGTGACCGAGCAGGTGGCCGTCTTTCTGTATCTGGCGGATCTGTTCCCCCAGGCCGGCCTGACGCCGTCGCTGCATGATCGGCGCCGGGGCCCGTACCTGCGCTGGATGGCCTTCTATGCCGGCTGCTTCGAGCCGGCGCTGGTGGACCGGGCGATGCAGCGAGAGCCCGCGCCGCCGGCGATGTCGCCGTATGGCGACTTCGAAACCGTCATGCGCACTCTGACCCGGCAGCTGGCAGCCGGGCCGTTCATCTTGGGGTCGGATTTTTCGGCCGCCGACGTGCTTTGGGGAACGGCGCTGCGATGGACCACGATGTTCGGCATCGTTCCGGCAACCCCCGAGATCAGCGCCTATATCGAGCGCACCACGACACGCCCCGCCGCCCTGCGGGTGCGGGAGGAGGATGCCGCGCTGGTTGCCCGACACCAGGACGCTTTGAACCGGGGCGGAGGAACCCAGGGCGCGTGACATCGGGGCGCGTGACGTCGGGACGCGTGGCACCGGGGCGCATGGCACCGGGACTATAGTGCCGGCGCGCGGAACTCCGGGACATGCGACATCGGGGCGCGTGACATCGGGGCGCGAAACCGGGGCGCGAGGCCGGGGCGCGGGACCGGGGGCCCATGGCGCCACGACATTGGAGCGGCGGTAGCATGGTACATTGGTCCAAGCAATTTCCCTGAATCTGATAGAAAAGAGCAGATCAATTTCTGCCGGGAGCAGGCCGATGTCAGACGCCGCCGCCACTCAATTTCCAATCTCCGACCGTAACCGCGTGCGGCGTCGGCATGAGCGGGGCCGTTTCGACCGGGCCACGATCTACGACATTCTCGACTCCGCCATGATAGCACACATCGCCTATACGATCGACGGCCAGCCGTTCTGCACACCCACGGGCTTCTGGCGGGAGGACGATCGACTGTACTGGCACGGCTCGTCGGCCAGCCGGATGATCCGCAGCCAGTCGGACGGCGTGCCGGTCTGCGTCACCGTCACCCATTTCGACGCCATCGTCCTGGCCCGCAGCGGCTTTCACCACTCGGTCAACTACCGCTCCGTCATGGCGTTCGGCACCGCCCGGCTGGTGGATGACACCGCCGAGAAGCTGCGGCTGATGGATCGCTTCGTGGATCGGCTGTTTCCTGGCCGGTCGCGCGAGATCCGGCCGGCCAACGCGCAGGAGGTGAAGGCGACCAGCTTCGTGGTGATGCCGATCGACGAGGCTTCCGGAAAGATCCGCGCCACGCACGTGTCGGATGACGAGGAGGATTACGACCTGCCCGTCTGGACCGCGCGCATTCCGGTGCGCCAGGTTCTGGGGGAGGCCGAACCGTGCCCGCGACAGTTGCCCGGCCTGGACGTCCCGCCCGGCCTCGCGGGTTATCGCGCGGATCGCGACCTGGATGAAACGCTGCTGGAGGCATACTACCGCAGTTACAGCGACTGACGCAGTTACGGTGACTGACGCAGTTACGGCGACAAACTGACCGCGGCCGGCGGCGGGCTGATGGTGCCCGGGTTGGCCGTTTCGTCCCGGGTCGAGGTCGGCTCGCCCGGGACTGATTTGCTCCGCGGCCCGGGTTACGGCATCGTTCCGGCAACGAGGAAACGCCGGAGACCAAAAATCATGAAACGTCGCCATCTGCTAACGGGCGCCGCCGCGCTGGCGCTCAGCCGTCCAGCGATCGGCGGCACGGCGAAGACGCTGATCCACGTGCCCCAGGCCAATCTGACCAGCCTTGATCCGGTGTGGACTACCGCGACCGTCACCCGCAACAGCGCCGGCATGATCTTCGAGACCCTGTTCGGCCGTGACGAACAGCTGAACCCCAAGCCGCAGATGCTGGCGGGTTTCCTCACCGAGGATGGCGGGTTGCGATGGACCATGACCCTGCGCGACGGGCTGCTGTTCCATGACGGCACGCCGGTCCTGGCGCGCGATTGCGTCGCCTCGCTGCAACGTTGGATGCGGCGCGACCCGATCGGCCAGACCATCGCGGCGCGCCTCGACGCGCTGGAGGCCAAGGACGACCGTACGCTGGTCTGGCGGCTGAACAAGCCGTTCGCCTCACTGCCGTACGCGTTGGCGAAAACTCAGCCAACGCCGGTGATCATGCCGGAGCGCCTGGCGCTGACCGACCCGTTCAAGCAGATCCCTGAGGCGATCGGCAGCGGGCCGTTCCGTTATGTGGCGGACGAATATGTCTCCGGCCACAGTGCGGTGTTCGCTCGCTTCGACCGCTATGTCCCGCGTGACGAGCCGGTCAGTTTCGCCGCCGGCGGTTATCGCGTGCTGGTCGACCGCGTCGAGTGGCGGGTGATGCCCGACGCCGCGACGGCCGCCAATGCGCTGATGAACGGCGAGGTCGACTGGCTGGATTCGCCGCTGCCGGACCTGCTGCCGATGCTGAAGAAAAAGGCCGGCGTGGTGGTGGAGCCGATCGATCTGTACGGGACGCTGGGCGGGCTGCGTCCCAACCACCTGCACGGCGCCACCGCCAACCCGGGGGTTCGCCAGGCGATGCTGGCGGCGATCAACCAGGTGGACGTGATGACCGCCGTGATGGGCGACGACCCGTCCCTGTATCGCGCGCCGGTCGGTTTCTTCATGCCGGGGACGCCGTCGGCCAGCGATGCCGGCATGCGCCTGGTGCGCGAGCACCTCGACAATGCCGCGCTCAAGGCGATGCTCGGCAAGTCGGGCTATGCGGGGGAACGCGTGGTCCTGCTGCACCCGACGGACCAGGTCTACTACCACGCCATGAGTTCCGTGATCGCCGGCGCGCTGCGCGATATCGGTATCAACCTGGATGAGCAGATGGTCGACTGGGGGACGGTGGTGGAGCGCCGCACCAGCAAGGAGCCGATCGAGAAGGGAGGCTGGTCGCTGTTCCCGGCCGGCTACCCCGCAGCCGAATATCGCGATCCGATTTTCGCCAGCAACGTTCGCGCCAACGGGCCGGATGCCTGGTTCGGCTGGCCGGCCGACGCCAAGCTGGAGCAGATGCGCACAGCCTGGATGGACAGCACCGATCCGGCCGAGCGCCGCCGCCTCGACAGCGAGATCCAGGCTCGGGCGTTCGACGTGGTGCCGTTCATCCCGCTGGGTCAGTACCTGCCGCCGGCGGCGTGGCGATCCAACGTGACCGGGCTGCTGAAGGGGGCGGTGCCGGTGTTCTGGAACGTGACAAAGGCCTAATCCGGGGCGCTGATTGACTCTGACCGCGGCAATCGCTCATGTGACGCCGTTTTCGGCTTCGTCCTTGTCGCCGTCTCTCTGTCCAGGTCTTCGTCCTCGCGATCATTTCCCGCGCCAGTCCCTGCGTCGATCAATGCCACGGTTGTAAAGAACAATGCGCGTCCATCCCCACGTCGGCCCCGGAGCGGGCGCCTAGCCATGCTGCTCGTCGTCGATGCCGGCAACACCAATATCGTGTTCGCCGTCCATGATCCCTCCGGCTGGCGCGGGGTCTGGCGCATCCGCACCGATGCGCAGCGCACCTCCGACGAATACGCCGTCTGGCTCAACAGCCTGCTGACCCTGTGCGACCTGAAGCGCGACCAGATCAGCGCCGCGGTCATCGGCACGGTGGTTCCCGCCGCGCTGTACCATCTGCGCCGGCTGTGCCGGGAGTGGTTCAGCGTCGAACCGCTGGTGGCGCGGGCGTCGCTGGACTGGGGTTTCGAGATCAAGGTGGACAACCCGAACGAGGTGGGTGCCGACCGGCTGCTGAACGCCATGGCCGGGCACCGGAATTTCGGCGGCCCGATGATCGTCGTCGATTTCGGCACCGCGACCACCTTCGATGTGGTAGACGGGACGGGTGCCTACCTGGGCGGCGTCATCTGTCCGGGCATCAATCTGTCGCTCGAGGCGCTGCACCAGGCCGCCGCGCGGCTGCCGCGCATCGGCATCGGCCGGCCGCAGTCGGTGATCGGCCGCTCCACTGTCCCCGCCATGCAGTCGGGGATGTACTGGGGCTATATCGGCCTGATCGAGGGCCTGCTGACGCGGATCAAGACCGAATTCGGCGGCCCCATGAAGGTCGTCGCCACCGGCGGACTGGCGCCGCTGTTCGCCGAGGGCACCCTGATGATCGAGCACATCGAGCCGGACCTGACGTTGGATGGCCTGCGGATGTTGGCGGAGCGCAACCCAGCGCCCACATTACCCCGGGAGAGAACGCGATTGATCGAACACGAATAGCGGAACGACACATAAAATATGGATTCTGAAACAGGAGAGCTCGCCTTCCTGCCGCTTGGCGGGACGGGCGAAATCGGCATGAACCTTAACCTGTATCGATGGCGCGATGCAGGAACCGAAAAATGGATCGCCGTGGACTGTGGCATCGGCTTCGGTGGCAGCGAACTGCCCGAGGTCGACGTGATGATGGCCGACCCTGGCTTCATCGAAGACCGCAAGGACAAGCTGCTCGGTCTGGTGATCACCCACGCCCATGAGGACCACATCGGTGCCGTCGCCTGGCTGTGGCCGCGGCTGAAGTGCCCGGTGTACTGCACCCAGTTCGCCGCCGCCGTGCCGCGGCGCAAGCTTGGGGAGGTCGGGCTGGCCAATCAGGTCCGCATCCACGTCATCCCGGCGGGGGGCACGATCGACCTCACGCCCTTCGCGCTGCGCTTCATCCGCCTGGCGCACTCGATCCCCGAGGCGCAGGCGTTGGTGATCGACACGCCGGCCGGCACGGTTCTGCATACCGGGGACTGGAAACTGGACGCCAACCCGCTGGTCGGGCCGCCCACCGATGAAGCCGCCCTGGCCGCGCTCGGTGATAAAGGCGTGCTGGCGATGGTCTGCGATTCCACGAACGCGATGGTCGAGGGCCACTCGGGCAGCGAACTGGATGTGCGCCGCAGCCTGTCAGCGCTGATCCGCGACCTGCGCGGGCGTGTCGCCGTCACCTGCTTCGCCAGCAACGTCGCGCGGATGGAGTCGGTGGCGCTGGCCGCCCACGACGCCGGCCGCAGTGTCGCATTGATCGGGCGGTCGCTGCGCAACATCGACGCCGCCGCGCGGGAGTGCGGCTATTTCAAGACGTTGCCGCCATTCCTGACCGAAGACGACATCGACGATGTGC
The DNA here is from genome assembly GCA_036398735.1 of Rhodopila sp. Classification (GTDB taxonomy): domain Bacteria; phylum Pseudomonadota; class Alphaproteobacteria; order Acetobacterales; family Acetobacteraceae; genus Rhodopila. Next base: position 6,116 of record DASWON010000410.1, on the reverse strand, counting down.
CGGACGACAACATCCTGCTGCTGATCACCGGCAGCCAGGGCGAGGCACGCAGCGCGCTGTCCCGCGTGGCGCGCGACGACCATCCGCGGGTCTCGCTGGGGGAAGGCGACACCGTCATCTATTCCTCGCGCATGATCCCGGGCAACGAACGCGCCATCGGCAACGTCCAGGACAGCCTGGTGCGCCGGGGCGTGCGGCTGATGACCGACGACGACCATCTGGTGCATGTTTCCGGCCACCCGGCGCGTGATGAGCTGCGCCGCATGTATCGCCTGGTCAGGCCGCGCTACGCGGTTCCGGTGCATGGCGAGTGGCGGCACCTGACGGCGCATGCGGAGCTGGCACGTGAGGCCGGCGCGACGCCGTTCATGATGGAGGACGGCGATATACTGACGCTGTCGCCAGGGCGCCCGGCGATCACCGACAGCGCCCCGGTGGGACGTCTGGTGGTCGATGGCACGCGCCTCGTGCCGCTCAAAGGGGAGGTGATGTCTGCCCGCCGGCGCATGCTGTTCAACGGCATCGTCGTCGCCAGTGTGGCGATCGACCAGGGCGGCAATCTACGGGGACGGCCGAAGGTGAGTGCCCCCGGACTGCTCGATCCGGACGACGCCGACAGTGAGCGGGTCGCTGACGACTTTGCCGAGTCGCTGCAGGATCTTCCCGCCACGCTGAGGCGCGACGACGCGGCGCTGCAGGATGCGGCGCGGTCCGCCCTGCGCCGTACCCTGGGCCGCAAGCTGGGCAAGCGTCCGATGGTCGAAGTGCATCTGATCCGGGTGTGACGCGGCGATGAACTGGTTCACAGGGGTCGTGCTGTTCGTCATCATCTGGTGGACAGCGCTTTTCGCCGTGCTGCCGATCGGCACCAGGCCGGTTGCACAGGCGGACGACAGAAGCGGCTGGCGCGGCGCGCCGGAACGGCCGCGTATACTGATGAAGGTTATCGTTACCACAATAGTCGCGATCGTTCTCTGGACCGGCAGCTATCTGCTGATCCAAAGCGACTACATCAGTTTCCGGCACGGCGTTTTCGCCGAGCCGGAAGATTGATTTTTTATTATTTTCAAGACGTTCTGCCAAACTGCCCCGCCTCGGCGGACGGAGGAAGCGTCCTCGGTCTGCCGGGCGGTTGGCGTTTCCTCCCCAAACCTGGCCTGCTTACCCACCGGTAGGCTGCCCTCGCCTAGTTAACCAATCCCGCCCGTCCTGTCACGCGGTATTGTTACTTTTTCGAGGGATAACAGGAAGTTTATTGCGGAAAATCGTTGTGCGACGCACCAAAGTTCCAATCTGGCACGGTTTTTCTGTTTTTCGCTGCGATGCAGCATTTGCAGCACCGCCAATTACTTCTTTCGATTCTCGGATTGTGCTTCGGCTGCTTGCACTGCCCGGTAGCGGGTTTCAATCAAACGCGTTACGACCACCACTGACCAAAACCACCTCACGGAACCCGATTGCGATGCGACTGTCCCGCGGCTTCATCCCAACGCTGAAGGAAACGCCCGCCGAAGCGCAGATCGCTTCCCACCGGCTGATGCTGCGAGCCGGCATGGTGCGGCAAACCTCGGCCGGCATTTATGCCTGGCTCCCGCTGGGATTGCGGGTGCTTCGCAATATCGAGCGGATCGTACGGGAAGAGCAGGACCGGGCGGGCGCCCAGGAAATCCTGATGCCGACGATCCAGCCGGCGGAACTGTGGAAAGAGAGCGGCCGGTACGAGGACTACGGCAAGGAGATGCTGCGAATCCGCGACCGCCACGACCGCGACATGCTGTATGGGCCGACCAACGAGGAGATGGTCACCGACCTGTTCCGCCAGTCCATCAAAAGCTACCGTGAGCTGCCGCAGATCCTCTACCACATCCAGTGGAAGTTCCGCGATGAGGTGCGTCCGCGATTCGGCGTGATGCGCGGGCGTGAATTTCTGATGAAGGACGCCTATTCCTTCGATCTCGACCACGCCGGGGCGGTGACCAGCTACCGCAAGATGATGCTCGCCTACATGCGCACTTTCCAGCGCATGGGCCTGAAGGCGATCCCGATGGAGGCCGATACCGGTCCGATCGGCGGCGACCTGAGCCACGAGTTCATCATCCTGGCGCCGACCGGTGAAAGCCAGGTCTACTTTGATGCCGCGTTCGAGGAGATCGACTATCTGTCCGCCGGTGCCGGCGGCTTCAGCCATGACAAGCCCGACGACCTGGCGCGGTTCTTCGAACTGATGACCACGAATTATGCCGCCACCGACGAAAAGCACGACGCGGCCCGGTGGGAGCAGGTGTCAGCCGAGCGGCGGCGGGAGGGCAGGGGAATCGAGGTGGGCCATATCTTCCACTTCGGCGCCAAGTATAGCAGGCCGATGGGGGCGACCGTGGCGGGGCCCGACGGCAAGCCGGTCCACCCGGAGATGGGCAGCTACGGCGTCGGCGTGTCGCGCCTGGTCGGGGCGGTGATCGAGGCCAGCCACGATGACGCCGGCATCATCTGGCCGGACAGCATCGCTCCGTTCAAGGCGGCGATCCTGAACCTCAAGACAGGCGACGCGGCCTGTGACGGGCTGTGCGAGCGGCTGTACGCCGCGTTCGGCGGGAACGCGCTGTATGACGACCGTGCCGACCGGGCCGGTGCGAAGTTCGCCGACGCCGACCTGATGGGGCATCCGTGGCAGATCGTGGTCGGCCCGCGCGGTGCGGCCGCCGGAACGGTGGAACTGAAGCGGCGCGCCACCGGGGAGCGGGTGGAACTTCCGCCGGAAGCCGCCGTCAGCCAGATCGGTTAGCACGTGGGTCTGCTGTGATGTTCGGCCCGTTCGAGCGGATGGTCGCCGGCCGCTACCTGCGCGCGCGCAAAGGCGAGCGGTTCGTCTCGATCATCGCCATCTTCTCGCTGGTCGGCATCGCGCTGGGCGTTGCGACGCTGATCGTCGTGACCTCGGTCATGAGCGGCTTCCAGGTCGAACTGGTGTCGCGCATCCTCGGGGTGAACGGCCACATCTCGATCGAGGCCTACGCCGGCCAGAAACTGGACGCCTACCAGCCGCTGGTGGCGCAGATCCGCGGCACGGCGGGTGTCGCCTCGGCCACGCCGGTGCTCGACGGGCAGGCCCTGCTCAGCACCGAGGGCGGCGGCGCGCGCGGCGGGCTGGTCCGTGGCATCAGCCTCGACGACCTGCGGGCGCTGCATCCGATCAGCGACCACATCCTCGCCGGCAGCCTGGCCGACTTCGCCGGGGACGACGCCATTGTCGTGGGCGTCGGCCTCGCCACCACCTATCGGCTGCGGATCGGCGATTCGCTCACCGTCATTTCCCCCGAGGGCGCGGCGACCGCATTCGGCACCATCCCCCGGGTGCGCGCCTACAAGGTGGTGGCGGTGTTTGACGCGGGCCTCAGCGACTACAACAACAGCGTCGTGTTCCTGCCCCTGCCGGCCGCACAGGTGTTCTTCCAGAAGCCCGACGCCGTGACCGGGATCGAGATCCGGCTGGCCGATCCGGATCAGGTCGGCGCGGTGGGCCGCGAACTCGCTCCGCTGCTGCAAGGGCGTCCGGTCTATGCCCGCGACTGGCGCCACGCCAACGACACCATCATCGGCGTGCTACAGGTACAGAAAGACACCATGTTCATCGTGCTCGGCATGATCGTGCTGGTCGCAGCGTTCAACGTGGTCTCCTCGCTGATCATGCTGGTCAAGGACAAGCGGGCCGACATCGCCGTGCTGCGCACGATCGGTGCCAGCAGTGCTTCGGTCATGCGGATATTCCTGATGTGCGGCGCGTTCGTCGGTGTCAGCGGCACGCTGATCGGCACGGTGATCGGTGTCGTGTTCTGCCACAACATCGTCGCGGTGCAGCATTTCGTCGAGCGCATCACCGGCGGGCGCGTGTTCGACGCGTCGGTGTTCATGCTGAGCGAACTGCCGAACAGCATCGACTGGGGCGACGTCGCCCGTGTCGTCGCGCTGGGGCTGATCCTGTCGCTGCTGGCCACCCTCTACCCAAGCTGGCGCGCCGCTCGGACCGATCCGGTGGAAGCGCTGCGGCATGAGTGATCCATTGGTCCTGCGCGGCGTCTCCCGGATCTACCGCGGCGATGCGGGCGATCTGCCGGTGCTGCGTGGCGCCGACCTGACCGTGCGGGCGGGCGAGATCGTCGCCCTGGTAGCGCCGTCGGGCGCCGGCAAATCCACGCTGCTGCACGTCGCCGGCCTGCTCGACCGCCCGGACGGCGGGTCCGTGCTGATCGAGGGGCGGGACGCCGGCGGGTTGCCGGATGCCGGCCGCACCGCGGTCCGCCGCGACACGATCGGCTTCGTCTATCAGTTCCACCACTTGCTGGCCGAGTTCACCGCGCTGGAGAACATCGTGCTGCCGCAGCTGATCGCCGGCCGCCCACGCCGGGTCGCCGAGGACCGCGCCAGATCGCTGCTGACGACGTTCGGGCTGGCCGCAAGGCTGGGTCACCTGCCCGGGAAGCTCTCGGGGGGCGAGCAGCAGCGGGTGGCGATCGCCCGAGCGCTGGCGAACCAGCCGAAGCTGCTGCTGGCGGATGAGCCGACCGGCAATCTCGATGTCGCCACCGCCGAGACGGTGTTTGCCGAACTGCTGTCGATCGTTCGCGATCAGGGTGTGGCTGCCCTGATCGCGACGCATAATCCGGACCTGGCGGCGCGCATGGACCGTACGGTGACGTTGCGCGACGGGCGGCTGGTGTAGCGGCGCCGGGAGCGCCGCGGCTTCGGCCGGCGGCCTGACAGGGGAGTGGTGTACTGGGTCCCACTGATGACCTGCTGCGCCGCGCCGGCACTGGTCTGTGCCAGCCTGCGCGCTGACCGGGCTTCGCTCCGGGGCCGGACTGCGTCCCTTTGGCCGGACTGCGCCCCTTTGGCCGGACTGCGCGCTGACCCGGACCGCGCGCCTGTGCGCTGGCAAGATGAGGGCTCCGGCCTCCTCTGCCGCGGCCGGGGGGGCATCGCCGGACATGGGCAGACGCTGCGTATATCTGCCGGGGCATTTACCTTTGATTTACTTCTAACAGGCAATATCCGTCTGTGACATTGCTAGAGCGTTGCGACTACGACCCGTCGTGCCGTTCCGTCCGCGGAGGAATTCATGCAGGCCTGGCGCAATCTTTCCATTTCCACCAAGGTCGTCCTGGCCTTCGCGCTGGTATTCGCGGCGACCGTCGGACTAGGGTTGTTCGGTCTGTCGCAGACCGCCGCGGTCAACGCCAAGGCGGCTGATATCCGCAACAACTGGCTGCCGTCCACCGCCGGCCTCGGAACGCTTCTGGCAGCGATCAAGGAGTCGCGGCTCAGGGAGGCACGCGTCGTGATGTCGGCCGAAGTCAACAATGTCGATGTCCTCACCGGAGACATCGAGGGCATGCGGCAGGCTCAGGCCGCGGTGAACAAAGCATACGCGGATTATCAGCCGATGATCACCGCGGGGACCGAGGACGAACGCCTGATGCGGCAGTTCGTGCAGGCGTGGGCGAAGATGAACACGAGCGTCGGACAGATCGCTGATCTCGCGCGTCGCGGCGACATCGAGGCTGTGACCCGACTGTATCGCGGCGAGGATCGGGCGAACTACGACGAAGCCGTGGGTCTTGTGGTGGCGGACGTGGATTTCAATGCGACGCAAGGCAAGGCGGCTGCCGAAGCCGGAGCGGCGACCTATGACGCGTCCCGACTGCTGACCTTCGGCGCCCTGGTGCTGTGTGCGGCGCTGTGTTTTGGCGCGGGCCTCGCGCTGTCGCGTGGCGTTGCCGCTCCCATCAGGCTGATCGCGACCGCGGTGGATCGCCTCGCCTCCGGTGATCTGCAGGTCACGGTCGTGGGCGTCGACCGCAAGGATGAAGTCGGTCTGCTTGCCCGTGCGCTCGAGGTATTCAAGCGCAACGGCATCGAAGCCAAGCGTCTCTCGGCGGAGCGGGAAGCCGCGCAGGCCGCCCGTGAGCGCCGGCAGGACGCGATGGACCAGCACACGAAGGAGTTCGGTGGCGCCATCACCGGCATCATGGGTTCTCTCACCGCCTCGGCCGAAACCCTGCGCCGAGCCTCCGAGTCGATGGCGGACGCGGCCAGATCGGTCCATGAACAGGCGTCCGGCA
>DASWON010000409.1:0-17891 GCA_036398735.1 Rhodopila sp. | reverse complement strand
CATCGTCTATGAGTTCGTCACCGACCTGCTCTCCACCGGGCAGGTGTCCGACGGCCGCTACGCCGCCGCGCTCGAGCGGTTTGGTGAGCGTGGCATCATGGATCTGGTTGGAGCGGTCGGGTACTACAGCCTGGTGTCGATGGTGCTGAACGTCGCCCAGGTGCCGCTGCCGGAGGGCGAGACGCCGCCTCTCAAGCCGCTCTGAACGCGGCCGAACCGAAGCCGAGACCGGCCGCGGCGTCATCCGCGGCCGGGCTGCCGCCATGTCCCCGGCCCACGGCGGAGGCCGCGTCACGCTCGCTCCGTTTGCGTCGCCGCCCTCACACTCTGTCATGGCGAGGGCCGCGTCACGCTCGCTCCGTTTGCGTCGCCGCCCCCGCACACCCTGTCACGGCGACGGCTGCGTCACGGTCGCGTCGTTTGCGTCGCCCCTCACACCCTGTCATGGCGAGGGCCGCGTCACGGCCGCCGTGTCATGGCCGGGCTTGGCCCGGCCACCCACGTCTTAGCCTGATCCGGCTCCACCGATCGCTGATACCCAGGTTGACCCTGTGGTCACGGCCAGGGTCCCGAGCTGATCATGACACCTCCGGGGGTCGTCATGACACGGACAGAACCCGCCCCCGGCCCGGGGCAGACCTCGCTGCCCCAGCCGGTCCCACGCCCGATCAGGACTGGGCGTCTGGCGACAGGACGATGCAGTTCGCCCGCCCGTGGGTGATCTTCTCGCACGCCCCGATCGCGGTCTCACGCGACATGCCGGTCATCCGGGCCCGCCACAGCACGGTCCGCCCCTGGTGCACGCTGGCGACGTAGGGATGCGCGATCGTAAGCTCCACGTGGGCATGGCCTTGCGCCGAGGCCAGTGCGGCATGCGCCTGGCCCTGATTGGCGAACGCGCCGACCTGGATCGCCCATTGCCCAGGCGCGACCGAACCGCGGCGCGCCGGTGCGGCGTCGGCCGCGTTGGCGGTGCTGATCAACCGGAAGCCGCCGTGCGGCGAGGCCGGCGGTGCCGCCGGGGGCGCCAGCAGGACGAGTTGCTGGCCGGACGCCGTATTGCGGCGCGGCGGCTCTGGAAGCTGGGCAACCTCGACCGGAGCGCGCCGCGGCACCCGCCCGCCGCCACCCGTCCGAGCATTCGCCAGCATCACCGGGCGGCCATAGCGCCGGCCCGGCGGAATGTTCACCGGCAGTGTGTTCATCGCCATTTCGTCGGCGGCCGAACGGTTGTTCGGATAGATGCCGCGCAGATTCGGCCCGATCATCGCGACGTACCGGCGGGTCTCGTCCGGCAGCGGCCGGACATTCGCCAGATAATCGTCCAGCCGTGCCGGCCCCGCGTTGTACGCGGCAAGAAAACCGGGCGATCCGTAGAGTTCATACATCTCGCGCATGTAGGCCACGCCGGCGAGGATGTTGTCGTGCGGATCGAACGGATCATCGCCCAGATTGTAGCGGTCGCGCAGCTCATCGTATGTGGCCGGCATCACCTGCATCAGGCCCATCGCGCCCGCGGTGGAGGTGATCAGATCGCCGTTCTGGAACTCCTTGCCGCCGGATTCCACCCGCATCAGAGAGCGAATCCAGATCTCCGGCATATCAAATCGAGCCGAAGCCTCGCGGATGTAGGGGCCCCAGGGGTCCTCGGCCGGCCCCGGCGGCGTATAGTCACGCTTGGCATGGGCGACATAACGGGCGGTTTCCTGGATGGCATCCTGATGCGGCACCGGCCTCCCGCAGGCGGCGAGTGCGGTCAGCAAGGCGATCGTTCCGGCGGCGCGAAGGCGTTGCCGTGTGACAAGGCGGGGTGAGGCAGGGGGAGATGTGGTAAGCGGCGGTGTGGCCAAGGGGTGCCTGGCAAGTTGATCCGGTGGGGTCATACGTTGGCGTCTCCGTGGCGGCACGACAAAATAGAGCACGAAACGACCGGACTAGCGGCCGCCGCTTATCTTATCCATCAGGAACGTGGTCTAAGCCCTTAACTGACTTCCATCTTTCAGGCAAGTCATCTCGGCTGGGAGGCGAGCTGTCATGCGCAGGTATTCGCCGCCGCAATCTCGCCGCCATTTTCGGCCTCTCGATCGTCACCCGAGACGGACGCATGACGAAACAAAATATCACGATCACGGCACCCGTCTGACGCCACGCCCGTGTTGTGCCGCCCTTCCGAATGGGGTATGCGCCCCGCAATATGAGCAGCGCCGTGACAACGATCGCCCCCGCCATGGAACTGAGCCTGCGGGCGGACATGACACTCACCACGCGTAACCGGTGGGCCATGGCCGACATCGCAGGCGGGATCCGGCTGTGGCGGCTCGCCTGGGCGCTGGGATGGCTTGATATCCGGCTGCGCTACCGCGGCTCGATGCTGGGGCCGTTCTGGCTCACGATCTCCACCGGCGTGATGGTCGGCGCGCTGGGGCTGCTGTACTCGGCGCTCTTCAAGATCGATCTGCACGATTATCTGCCCTTCCTGGCGCTGTCGCAGGTGCTGTGGGGCTTCCTGGCCGCGCTGGTGTCCGAAGCCTGCACCACCTACACCGACGCCGAGGGCGTGATCCGCTCCGTGCGAATGCCGTTCTTCGTGTTCTCGATGCGCGCGCTGATCCGCAACGCTATCGCACTCGCCCACAATATCGCGGTGATCGTTGTGGTGTTCGCGATATTCCGGATCTGGCCGGGATGGGAGGCGCTGATGGCCATTCCGGGCCTGGCGGTCTGGGTGGTCGACGGACTGGCGCTCACCCTGTTGCTGGGGGCGTTCTGCGCCCGCTTCCGCGACATCCAGCCGATCGTCAACAGCGTCATGCAGATCGCCTTCTTCATGACGCCGGTGATCTGGAAGCCGGACCAGCTCGGCCCCTCGGGCATCGAAAAACTCGCGCTCAACCCGTTCTTCGACCTGCTGGAGATCGTCCGAGGCCCGATCCTGGGAAGCAATATCGCGGCGACGACGTGGATCGGTGCGCTCGGCTACAGCGCGGCTCTCTGCATCGTATCCTGGGCGTTTTTTGTCCGGGCACGCGGCCGCATCACGTTCTGGGTCTGAGCCATGGCCACCAATGCACTGATCGACGTCGACGACGTCTCGGTCCTGTTCCCGCTGTATCACGGCAGCTCGCGCAGCCTGAAGAAGATGGTCGTGGCGGCGGCATCCGGCCGCCTTGCGCACGACCAGCAGCAACGCGTCGTGGTTCGGGCCCTCAGCAACATCAACCTCCATCTCGGAAGCGGCGACCGGCTCGGCCTCGTCGGCTCCAACGGGGCCGGCAAGACCACGCTGCTGCGGGTGCTGGCCGGGATCTATGAGCCGGTGCTCGGCCAGGTGCGGGTGAGGGGAAGCCTCAACGCGCTGCTGGACCCCAACCTGGGCATGAACCTGGACCTGACGGGGCGGGAAAATATCCTGCTGCGCGGCCTGTATAACGGCTTGCCCCGGTCGGCCCTGCCGAGGCTGGAGGAAGACGTCGCCGATTTTGCCGAACTGGCGGATTTCATCGATCTGCCCGTGCGGATCTACTCCGCGGGCATGGTGGTGCGTCTGGGCTTCGCGCTGGCCACGGCGATCAAGCCGCAGATCCTGCTGATGGATGAGTGGTTCCTGGCGGGCGACGCGGTGTTCCTGGACAAGGCGCGGCAGCGACTCGAGGAGATGGTGCGCGGTGCCGATATCCTCGTGCTGTCCAGCCACCAGTCGGACATCATCCGGACCTGGTGCGGCCGCGCGCTTTGGCTCGACCAGGGGCACGTGATCGCCGATGGTCCCACCGATGAGGTGCTGGACCGCTACCTGGGTTCCGTGCCGGAACAGACAGTCGCGGCGCTGGTATAGCGGCTCGGCCGGAAGCCTGCCGTGACCGGTGCCAAGGAGCACGGCTCCTCGGTGGGGTCGACGGGCGAGGCCCCGCGGCGCTACGCCAGCGCCGTCTCCACGGCCGCCGCAATGTCGAACAGCCGCGCGTCGCCCATGGTCTCGCCCATCAGCATCAGGCCGACCGGCGCCTCGCCTTCGCGGTGGCACGGCACCGAAATCGCACACCGGTCGAAGAAGTTGCCCAGCGTGGTGTTGCGCAGGATCAGCATGTTGACGCTGTTGTAGGCCCGCTCATCATCGAGGTCGGCGATACTGGGCGCGATGATCGGCACGGTCGGCATCAGCACGCAATCGTAAGGGGCGGTCGCGCGGTCGAAGCTGGCGATCAGGCGCCCCCGAGCGTTGACCAGGTCAATGTAGTCCGCCGCGCTCATATGCTCGCCGCGCGCGATGCGCACCCGGATGCGCGGATCGTAGCGGGACCCTTGGGTCGCCAGCAGGTGGCGATGCCAGGCGTAGCCTTCCGAGGCAGCAAATCCGCCCTTCGCGTTGACCGCCGGCAGTTCGGCGAACTCCGCGAACCGGGTGCGTTCGATCACCGCCCCGGCGGCTGACAACGCCGACAGCGCCCGGTCGAACGCCTTGCCGACAGCGGCATCCACACTGTCCATCACCATGTTCTCCGGCACCGCCAGGCGCAGGCCGCGCAGGCGTGCCGGCCGTGGCGCCGCCGGGCTCTCGCCCGCGAGAATTGCGTCGATCTCGGCGCAGCACGCGACGCTGGGCGCCAGCGGGCCGACCGAGTCCAGGGACGGCGCCAGGGGCAGCACGCCGGTGATCGGGACCCGCCGGGCGGTGGGCTTGTAGCCGACGATGCCGCAGAAGGCGGCGGGGATGCGGCAGGAACCGCCGGTGTCGGTGCCGAGGCCGGCAGCCGCCATTCCGTCCGCCACCGCCACCGCGGTGCCCGAGGAACTACCGCCGGGAATGCGCCGGGTTGCGCGGTCCCACGGGCTCGCGGGCGTCCCGTAATGCGGGTTGATGCCAAGGCCGGAGAACGCGAACTCGGTCATGTTCACGCGGCCCACCGGGATGAAGCCCGCGGCCAGCATGCGGGCAACCACCGGGGCGCTGGTCTTCGCTTCCGGTGCATCCGCGAGCACCGCCGATCCCGCGGGTGTCGGCTCGCCGGCGATATCGAACAGATCCTTCAGCGCGATCGGAATACCCGCGTACGGACCCGCCGCGCGCCCATGCCGGCGCAGCGAATCGGCGGCGTCCGCCATGGCGCGCGCCTGATCCGCGTGCACCTTGATGAAGGCACGCGAACCCTCGCCGTCGGGATCGGCGATGCGGGCCAGGCTGTCCTCGATCAGGGTCCGGCTGGTGGTGGTTCCCTCGGCCAGGGCCTGGGCGAGTTCGTCAATCCTGCGCATGATGCCTCCGCTGCGAATGCGAGGGAGCATGCCATGACTGACACGCCTGCCAAACCCGTTCTGATCACCGGCGCCTCCGGTGCGCTCGGGCGGGTCCTGGTTCGCTCGCTGGGCGCGCTGGGCTGGCCGCTGGTGCTGACCGATATAGCGCCATTCCCCGATGCGATCCCCGCCGGTGCGACGTTCACCAGGGCGGATCTGTCCGACGGCGTGGCGATCCTGCGCCTGGCCGAAGGCTGCGGCAGCATCATCCACCTCGGCGGCGTATCGGTGGAGCGGCCGTTCGAGGAGGTGATCGGCCCCAACATCCGCGGCCTGTATCATATCTACGAGGCGGCGCGGCGGGAGCGGGCGCGGGTGATCTTTGCCTCGTCCAACCACTCGATCGGGTTTCACGAGCGGACCGAGAGCATTCCCGCCGACACGCAGTTCCTGCCGGACGGCTATTACGGCCTGTCGAAGGCCTATGGCGAACTGATGGGCCGGATGTACTGGTTCAAGCACGCCGTGGAGAGCGTCAACGTGCGCATCGGATCGGCCTTCCCCGAACCGGTGAACGCGCGGATGCTGGCGACGTGGCTGTCCTACGGCGACCTGTCGCGGCTGATGGAACGCTGCGTGCTGGCGCCGAAGGTCGGGCATGCGGTGATCTGGGGCGCCTCGAGCAATGCGCGCATGACCTGGTGGCGGGACGATGCGCGGCAGGTTGTCAGCTGGACGCCGATCGACAGCGCCGACCCGTTCGCCGGCCAGCTGTCGGGCAAGGTGAGCGGCGATCCGGTCGAGGAACGTTACATGGGCGGGGCTTTCTGTTCGATGCAGTATTCGCGCGCCGAACCGGCACCGCCGTGGGGAGAGGATGATGTCTGACGGGGTTCTGTATATCGGCCACAAGCGCTATTCGTCGTGGTCGATGCGCGGCTGGCTTGCGGTGAAGCTGGCCGGACTGGACGTGGACGTACGTGTGATCCGGTTCGAGCGGCCGGGCCCGACGCGGGCGATTGCCGCGCTGTCGCCGAACGGGCTGGTGCCGTTTCTTGAACATAACAGTGCCCGCGTTTGGGAGTCTCTGGCGATCTGCGATTACTGCGCGGAGATCGAGCCGGCGCTATGGCCTGCCGACCGTGTGGCACGGGCGCACGCCCGATCGATCGCGGCGGAGATGCATGCCGGGTTCCGCGAACTGCGGATGGCGATGTGGATGAATCTGGGACGTGATTTTTCCGGACGGGGCCGGACACCGGGCGCCCTGCGCGACATTGCCCGGATCCAGGCGCTGTGGGCCGACACGCGGGCGCGGTTCGGCGCCGGCGGCCCATTTCTGTTCGGCGCGGCCTTCGGCGCGGCGGATGCCATGTTCGCCCCGGTGGTGGCGCGGTTTCTCGGCTGGAAGCCGGAACTGTCGGCCGGGAGCGTCGCCTACTGCGCAGCGGTGCGGGCGCATCCGCTGGTCGCGGAATGGTATGACGGGGCGGCGGCGGAGCCGGCTGACTGGCTGATCGACGAGTATGAGCGAGCGGGGTGACGGGGCCGCTCGTGCACGGCCCGATGCGTATCGTCCGGCCGACCTGTCGACGGTTCGGCGATGGCTGGGCGGCTGGGCGGCTGCAATCCAGGTGATTTCATGTCCGGCCGCCACGCCAACCTGCACGCGTACCGGTCAGCGTTAATGCTGACCGGACCCGGCGTCCCCGGTGCGGCCGCCGGGCTTGCCCATCCACCCATCTGCATCTGGAAATACCGCAAGTCGTGGGTGGCCGGCCCAAGACCGGCCATGACACATGAGGCGGCAATACCGTATTCAATCACCGTTAGCGCCGTTTCACGGTGAATGGGGTCGTGTTGCTCGTCTCTTGTGTCATGGTCGGGCTTTGCCGGGCGTGGTTCGGCCACCCACGACTTGCGGGATTTTCGAGTGCAGGTCGCGGGGAGGGCGGCGGCCTGGCGGCGTTTCCAGTCACCCTGAAAGTGGGCTAAACTGCGCCGGAGGGCGCCGGTCGCAGACGAAGGAAGTGGGCTAATGTGCGCCGGACAGCGCCGGTCGCAGGCGAAGGAAGTGGCTAATCTGCGCCGGAGAGCGCAGGTCGCAGACGAAGTATGTCCGGCGAGCCGGGTTTTCGATCGACTACCCGGTCCTGCGGATCGTCACTCGGAATAACCGATAGATCCCAATGGCGAGGCGGCCTATTTCCCGATGCAAAACCGGGAAAACACGGTGTCGAGGATGTCCTCCACCCCGACGTGGCCGGTGATCCGGCCGAGCGCACGCATCGCCAGGCGCAGATCCTCGCCGCGCAGTTCCGGCAGGTCCGCGCGTTCGGCGGCACCGAGGTGTTCGGCCGCTTCCAGCAACGCGGCGCGGTGGCGGGCGCGGGTCAACGGCGGCGGGCCGCTCGACTGCGTCATCTGCTGGGCAGCCGCGGCCAGGCGGGCCCGTAGTTCGTCCATTCCCAGGCCGGTTTTGGCACTGACGCGCAGGGCGCCCGCCGGGCCGGGCAACCCGAGGTCGGCCTTGTTGGCGATCAGCAGGGATGCGGCCGGCCCGGATGGGTCAGGGGCAACGAAGGAATGCTCTTCAGACGGCTCTGCCGGCGTGGCAGCCGGGCCGGTGGTCGGCGCGACAGCCTGGGCTGCGGCGCTGAGCCTGTGGTGACGCGGTCCTGCGTCCGATGATCCACGCTCGATCGGTCCCTGGCCCACCGCTTCCGGCTCGATCAGTTCCCGGTCGGTCAGTTCCCGGTCCGGCGTTCCCGGGTCAGGCATTCCCCGATCCGGCATTCCCCGATGGGGCGTTCCCGGGTCGGGCATTCCCCGATTGGGCGGCCCCTGGTCCGGCGTTCCCGGGTCGGGCATTCCCCGATTGGGCAGCCCCCGATCTGGCGTTCCTTGGTCGGGCATTCCCGGGTCGGGCATTCCCCGCTTGATCAGACGCTGGCCGGTCAGTGGCCGGTCAGGCGCCGTGCCGGATCGGGGCCCCGCACGCGGCGCCGGCGCACCTGCCTCGACCACGGTCAGCACCAGATCGGCGTCTTCGGCGCGGGCAATGGCACGGCGCACGCCTTCTGCCTCGATCCGATCCGTCGTCTGCCGCAGGCCCGCGGTGTCCACCAGCGTGACCGGCACGCCGCCCAGAACCACACGGGTTTCCAGGGCGTCGCGTGTCGTGCCGGGAATGTCTGAGACGATCGCCACGTCGCGTTCCGCCAGCGCATTCATCAGCGTGGATTTGCCCACGTTAGGCGCGCCGGTGATGGCGAAGAACAGTCCGTCCCGCAGCTTCTCGCCGCGGCCGGCATCGTCCAGGTGGGCGGCGATCTCGGCGCGGACGGTGTGCAATGTTTCCAGCAACTGTGCTTCCACCTCCGGCGGCAGGTCCTCGTCGGGGAAATCGATCAACGCCTCCTGATAGGCGAGGATGCCGCGCAGCCGGTCCGCCCAGTCCTGATACAGCGCGCCAAGCTGTCCTTCGAGCTGGCGCAGGGCCTGGCGCCGCTGTGCCTCGGTCTCGGCGGCGATCAGGTCGTGGACCGCCTCCGCCTCCACCAGGTCCATCCGGCCGTTGAGGAAGGCTCGGCGGGTGAACTCCCCGGGTTCGGCTGGCCGCAGGCCGGCCTCGACCAGGGCCTGTGCCACCCCGTCGATGACCGCGCGCCCGCCATGCACGTGCAGTTCGGCGCAGTCCTCACCGGTGTAGCTGCCCGGACCCGGCAACCACAGGACCAGCGCGTGATCCAGGATGGCGCCGGCCGCATCGCGCAGGCGTCGCAGCGAGGCGTGGCGTGGCGCGGGCAGGGCACCGCCGCACAGCGTTGCCAGCGCCATACCGGCGGCACCGCCGCTCAGGCGGATGACGGCGATCGCCGCGTGGGCGGAGCCCGAGGCGAGGGCGAAGATCGTATCAACGGGCATGGGCCGAGGTGTAGCACGCTGCGGCAGCCGCGCGGAAAACCCCCGGGGCGCATTCCGGACAGCAGCGTCCAGCCGCCCACCGAGACGGGCCCGGCGGCGGCATCCACCCGTCGATGCGCCTTCCGCGCGGCGGCATCCACTGGGCGATGTGCGTCCGGGGCCGGCCAGCGTTCGACCGTCAATGCACGTGCAGGGGGCGGCGGCACCGTCCACCGATACGCGCCCGGAGGCAGCCCCGTTCACTCCCGGTGCGCGTGTACGCGGCAGCCGCTTTATCGCTCCCCGCCATATGCTTGACGGCCCATGCTCACTCCCGGTGCGCATGCATGGGGCGACGGCATCCGTCCATCGATACGCGCCCGGAGGCAGCTCCGTTCACTTCCGGTGCGCCTTCCGCGCGGCGGCATTCACTGGGCGATGTGCGCCCGGCCGGCAGCACTCCCCCGCCGATGCGGGTTCAAGGGCAGCGGCCCCCGCCCTTCGGCCTCCACCTCGCTGCGCGCTGTCGCGGATCGCCGGTGTCGGGGCCCCGCGAGCCCTGTCGCGGTCATCCCCCGCCCGGACGTTGCCCGGGCTGCCTCGGCCTGGGGCGGCGGCCGGCTACCCCGCGACAGCGATCGTCTGCAATCCGTCGAGCACCTCGAGCGCGCCGCCGGTCGTCGCGCGGATGTCCTCCACGGTCAGCCCGGGGGCGATTTCGAGCAGGCGGAAGCCCGTGCCGGTCGGCTCGAACAGCCCGTAGTTCGTCGCCACGAGCGTCACCACGCCGCGCGCGGTCACCGGCAGATCGCATGCCGCCACCAGCCGCGGACTGCCGTCGCGGGTGACGTGCTCCAGGATGATGAACACCCGTTTGGCGCAGGCCGCGAGGTCCATCGCTCCGCCGATGCCGCCGCCCTTCTGCCCCTTCAGCTTCCAGTTGGCGAAATCCCCGGTCATCGAGACCTGATAGGCCCCCATCACCGTCGCATCGATGTGGCCGCCGCGAATCACCCCGAAACTGTCGGCATGGTGCACCACCGCAGCACCCGGCTTCAGGGTCACGTTCTGGCCGCCGGCGTTGACCAGGTTGAGGTCCTCGTATCCCTCCGCCGCGACGGGGCCGTAGCCGATCACCCCGTTTTCCGAGTGGTAGGTGATGTCGCGGTCGCCGATGTCGGTGTTCGAGCACATCGTCGGGATGCCGACGCCGAGGTTGACGATCCAGCCGTCCTGGAATTCCCGAGCCACGCGGTCCGCCATCTGCTGGCGGGTAAGACCTTTGGATCCGCTCATCTCCGGCGCTCCTGCCGCTTGGTGGGCCAGATGCCCTCGGGTTCTGGCGGCACCTGCACGAGGCGGTGCACGTAGATACCGGGCGTGTGCACATCATCGGGATCGATGCTGCCGGCGGGCAGCACCGGATCGTCGATCTCGGCGATGGTGACGCGGGCGGCGGTCGCCATCACCGGGCAGAAATTCCGCTGCGAGCGATGAAAGCGCAGGTTGCCGGCGGTATCGGCGGTGCGGGCGCGAATGAATGCGTAGTCGAGCGGCAGGGCGTATTCCAGCAGGTACTCCCGGCCGTTGATCACCCGTGTCTCACGGCCCTCGGCGAGTTCGGTGCCCACGGCGGTCGGGGTATAGAAGGCGGGAATGCCTGCCCCGGCGGCGCGCATCCGTTCCGCCAGCGTGCCCTGCGGCACGAGCTCGGCGTCGACCTCGCCGGAATCGTAATATTTGGTGAACGGCAGCACGTCGGTGGGGCGCGTCGCGGCGGTGAACGCGCAGATCACCTTGGCGACCTGGCCGTTCTCCACCAGCATACCGATATCGGGCATCCGCGGCTGCTGCGCGCCACCGGTGGTGTTGGCGACCAGCGTCAGGCGTTTCGCGCCCTGCGCCATGAGCGCCTTGATCAGGTTGAACGGCGTCCCCGGCATGGCGAAGCCGCCAAACGCTATGGTGCTGCCATCGGGAATGTCGGCCACGGCCTCGGCGAAACTGCCCCGCAGCTTGGATTTCTGGGTCATCGGCTCCCGTCCTCGTTTGCGCCGATCAAGGTTCAGGAGCGTCGCGGTGTCAAGGCGATGTGTGGGTTGGATGAGGCTCAGGAGCGGCTGAGCGAGCAGCCCGCCTCATCGAGCGGCGTGAACGCGTCCTTGCCGTCGATCGTTCCGATCGGTTCATAGAAATCCCATTTGTGCGTCGCCTTCGCGCTGGGCTTGACGCGCCAGACATGCATGGCGTCGAGGACCTGCCCATTCGACTGCACCGGGACGCCGTCGTGATAGAAGTCGCTGACCGGCATGGCCCGCATCTTCGCCGCGACGACATCCGCATCGACGGAACCCGCCGCCTGCGCCGCCCGCATCCAGTGCAGTGCGGCCGCGTAGTCGGCGGCCTGCACCATCGTCGGCGGCAGATCCATGTGTCTGGCAAACCGCTCGGTCCAGGCCCGCGTCTTCGGCGTCAGATCCCAGTAGAACGAATTGGTCAGCACGAGGCCCTCGCAGATGTCCTGGCCCAGCGCGACGACGTCGGTGATGAACATCAGCAGCGTGGCGAGACTCTGGCCCCCCTTGACGATGCCGAACTCGGCGGCCTGCTTGACGCAGTTCTGCAGATCCGCCCCGGCGTTGGCAAAGCCGATTACCTTTGCGCCGGAAGCCCGCGCCTGGACCAGCGCGCTGGAGAAATCGAGCGTGCCAAGCGGCACCTTGGCGTCGCCGAGGATCTGGCCCCCCGCGGCTTTGATGAACCTCTCGGTGTTTGATTGTAACGAATAGCCGAACTGGTAGTCCGCGGTGATGAAGAACCACGAGGTCCCGCCAGCCTTGGTCAGCGCCGTGCCGGTGCCCTTGGCGAGCGAGTAGGTATCCGCCCAGAAGTGAAATCCGTAAGGTGAGCAGAATTTACCGGTGAAGTCGGTGGCCGACGGTCCGTTGCCGAGGAAGATCGTCTTCTTCTGGCGTGCGACCTCCTGCACGGCGAGGCCCGAGGAGGTTGCTCCGCCGTCAACCAGCAGATTGAATCCGCTGTCGATCCATTCGCGCGCCTTGGCGCTGGAGATGTCCGGCTTGTTCTGGATGTCGGCCTGGACCACCTCGATCGGACGCCCCAGCAGGCTGCCGCCGAAATCCTCGGCGGCCATCTCGACCGCGACCCGTGCGCCGAGGCCGCCGACGTTGCGGTAAGGGCCGGCGACGTCGCTGAGCAATCCGATGCGCACCGGGGTGGAGGGGGTCTGAGCCCGGATCAGACCCGGACGAGCCAGAGTGGCGGCTGCCGTGGCAAGGATCGCGCGTCGGCGCGTGAGTGGTTCCAGGCCCTTCATCGTCGTCCACGCTCCCCCGATCCGGTTTTCCGATACCTGACGCCGCACAAGTTTTGTTGTCAAGAGGACCCGTATATTGTCGCCAGACAACGTTTCTGCCGAGCTGCCGAGCTGCCGAGCTGCCGAGCTGCCGAGCTGTCGGCGGGCCGACCGGGTCAGCCAGAGCGAATCGGGATCAGGCGGGACGAATCGGGATCAGGCGGGACGAAGTGGGCCAGGCGGGACGAAGTGGGCCAGGCGGGACGAAATGGGCCAAGCGGGTCGAACCGGACGGGTCGGGCCAGGCGGGACGGACCGGGCCGGGCGGATCGGGCCAAGCGGGTCGGGCCGGCGGATCGGGTCAAGCGGATCGGGCGGGTCAGGTGGACCGGGCCAGGCGGGTAGGGTCAAGCGGGTCAGGCCGGGGGTCAACCGGGTCGGGCCGGCGGATCGGGCCAAGCGGGTCGGACCGGACGGGTCGGGTCAGTCGGGTCAGCCGGGTCAGCCCAGGCGGATCGGTCAGGCCGTCTTATTCCGGCCATTCAAGCGGGACAGACGGCGGTGGCCATTGTATAGGGACAATATGACCAGGCCTCCGCCACCAACCACCTCGACCGAAACGACCGCGCAGCCCGCGGCCTCGACGAAGAAACCGCCGAGAATCAGGCAGGTCCCGGCCTTGTCGCGCGGCATCGCCATCCTCCGCCTGCTCGGTCGCAGCGACGAACCGCTCGGCGTGCACGCGATCGCCAGGGAACTCGGCCTGGTGCCAAGCACCTGCCTGCACATCCTGCGGGTGCTCGCCGATGAGCAGCTTGTGGTCGTCGATCCCGCAACAAAGAAATACGCGGTTGCCGCCGGCCTCGTGGCACTTGCCCGTTCGGCGTTGCGTGCGCACACCTTTCCGGCCGCGGTGCAGTCGCAGCTGAACGAGCTCGCGGAAACCTATGGTGCCACCGCGCTGGCGGTCGAGGCGAGCGGGCTGGAGCACATGATCGTCGTGGCCCTGGCGCGCGCCGTCTCGCCGTTGCGCGTGCATGTCGACATCGGCAGCCGGTTTCCCGCTCTGATCAGCGCGACCGGCCGCTGTGTCGCGGCGTTCGGCCGCTATCCCTGGCCGGAGATCGAGGCGCGCTTCCGCAAACTGCGATGGGATTCTCCCCCCACCCTGGCGACCTGGCGCGCCGAGGTCGATGCCGCCCGGCAGCAGGGCTACGCCGTCGATGACGGCCAGTACATACGCGGTGTCAGCATCGTCGCGGCGCCGGTCCGGATGCCGAACGGAACGATCAACGCGCTGGTCGTGGTCGGCGTCGCGGAGCAGATGCGCGAGGCCGGCCTGACCCGGATCGGCGAGGAACTGCGCGCCCGCGCGTCCCGGGTTTCGCAGGAATTCGGCGGCGAGGTGCCGTCCGCGAGCGATCGGCAGCCCGCAATCCATCGGTCGATGGACGGATGATGCCGGTGTCTGTTCGTCAGGTCCGGGTGGTTCGCGTCCCTCCGGCCGGCCGGCGTAACCGTGCCGAGGACGCTCGACATGTGGGTGATCGCGACCGGTCGATCCCTGCCGTCCTCAAGAAGCGCCTCGAACGCCGTCATGTCGAGTTCGCCCTGGTCGGTGATCGGCGCCACCCGCAACGCGGTGCCGTGCTTCAGGTTCTTGGGCTTCAGGTCCTGTGGGTCAGGACCTGAAGCCCGCGACGAACAATGCCGTCTCGGTGCAGCGCGTTGGTCGGGACATGCGCCAAGGGGATGCGCCAAGGGGATGCTCCAAGGGACGCGTCACGGAGATACTCCAAGGGATGCGCCACGGGGATGCCCGAGGGGGCATGGCGCCACGGGGCATGCGCCGCGGGCACCGGTGCGCGGCACAAGGTGCTGGTGTGGCGCTTGGCAATGCCTGTAGCCTGACGCGCGCGGCGCGGCCGTAACGGCATCATGCCGCCACCCGACACAAGACTCGCCGGCTTTCTCACGCAGCCGCTGTCGCCGGCCGGTGGCTCTTGAGGAGATCCTGACCTTGCCGCATGCGACCGCCCTCATCGCACTGATCGCCCTGGGGCTCGTCTCTGCCTTCATCGGCGGCATGCTGGCCCAGAAGCTGCGACTGCCGCCCCTGGTTGGCTACCTCGTCGCAGGCATAGCGCTCGGGCCCTTCACACCGGGCTTCGTCGGCGACGCCGAACTGGCCGGACAGCTCGCCGAAATCGGCGTGATCCTGCTGATGTTCGGCGTCGGTTTGCACTTCTCGATCAAGGATCTGGTCGCGGTGCGGACGATCGCGCTACCCGGAGCGATCGTGCAGATCGTCGTGGCAACCGCCATGGGCGCGGCACTCGCCGTCGCGATGGGCTGGGGCTGGGGTGCCGGCCTGATCTTCGGCCTCTCGCTGTCGGTCGCCAGCACGGTTGTCCTGTTGCGGGCCCTGGAGGGGCAGGGGATCCTCGACACCGACAAGGGCCGCATCGCCGTTGGCTGGCTCATCGTCGAGGACCTCGCGATGGTGCTGGCCCTGGTGCTGCTGCCCGCGCTGGCCCCTTCGCTGAACGGCGCCGGCGACGGCGGCGGCAGTGGTGCGGCCGGCCACGGCGCCGCGGTCGGCAACCTCTGGCTCACGCTCGGGATGACGCTCGCCAAGGTCGCGCTGTTTGCCACCCTCATGCTGGTGGCGGGCCGGCGCTTCGTGCCGTGGCTGCTCGATCAGGCAGCCCAGACCGGCTCGCGCGAACTGTTCACCCTGGCCGTGCTTGCCCTGGCGCTCGGCATCGCGTTCGGTTCAGCCGAGCTGTTCGGGGTTTCGTTCGCTCTGGGCGCGTTCTTCGCCGGGATGGTGCTGGCCGAGTCCGACCTCAGTCATCAGGCGGCGGCCAACTCCCTGCCGTTGCGGGACGCCTTCGCGGTGCTGTTCTTCGTCTCCGTCGGCATGCTGTTCGACCCCGCCATCCTGGTCCGCCAGCCGCTCGCCATCCTCGCGGTGCTCGGGGTGATCATGCTGGGCAAGTCGCTCGCCGCGGTTCTGATCGTCCTGGCGTTCAGGCACCCGCTCGGGACCGCCCTTACGATCGCCGCGAGCCTGGCCCAGATCGGCGAATTCTCCTTCATCCTGGTGAGCCTCGGCATGTCGCTGGATATCCTGCCGGCCGCGGGGCGCGACCTGATCCTCGCCGGCGCGCTGCTCTCGATCACCCTCAACCCGCTGGCCTTCGCCCTCGCCGACAAGGCGATCAGGTTCCTCGCCACCCGGCCGGGCCTCGCCGCGAAGTTCGAGCGGCGCGACAGCAGCCGGACCGCGGTGGCGACCCATGCCGAACCCCGGAGCGGGCATGCGGTCATCGTCGGCTACGGCCGCGTCGGCGGCATCATCGGCAAGGCGCTGAAGGCCTGGGGGCTGCCCTACATCGTGGTGGACGAGAACCGCCGCCGGATCCTCGATCTGCGGGCGCGTGGGATCGAGGCGGTGTTCGGCGACGCCGCGGCGCCTGGTGTGCTGCACGCCGCCGATATCGAGCAGGCGCGGCTTCTGGTCATCGCGACGCCGGAATTTCAGCAGGCCCTGCGACAGATCGAGATCGCGCGGGCGGCCAATCCGGCGATCGACATCGTGGTGCGCAGCCACAGCGAGGCGGAGCGGCGCCAACTGCAGGAGCATGCGCCCGGGCCGGTGCTGGTGGGCGAACAGGAACTGGCGTTCGGCATGACCCACTATGCGCTGCGCAGCCTGGGTGTTCCGGACGCCGAGGCGAACGCCTTCGTCAGCGCCAGGCGAACCGAGGGCCTGGCCGAGCATCTTGTTCCGCCGGAGGCCGACCAGGTGACGCCGGAACTGCGGCTGCGGCGTGAAGGCGCCGCCGAATAGGCCGCACCGGGGGACGGGCGCCGGGGGACGGGCGCCGGGGGACGGGCGACGGGCGCCGGGCGCCGGGCGGGCGGATCCCGGGCCGCGCTGGAATACGCTTCAAGCGCGGCCTCACGCGTGCCCGGGGTCGCGCCGGAGCAGGCGGCAATCGCGGCGCGACATGCCGGCGGGTGCCGCCACGCCTACCGGTCCTCCGCCGGCAGCCGCAGCGGCAACAGGAACAGCACCGCCACCGCCGCCGCGCCGCCGCACAGCAGAAACACGTCGAGCGCCGGCAGACCATCGACCAGTGGGGCAGTCAGCGTCGGTGCCGTCGCCTGCGCCAGCATCACCGGCACGGCCAGCCAGCCCAGCACGCGCGCATAACCCTCCGCCCCGAACAGCGCCAGCGGCAAGGTTCCGCGGTTGATTGTCATGATGCCGTTGCTCATGCCGTACAGGACCGCAAACCCGGTCGCAGCATACGGGCCGCCCAGCAGCAGCAGCCCGGCACCCAGCGGGAACAGCAGCGCCCCGATCCTTGCCTTGGTCAGCAGGTTGACACGCGGGCCGATGACATACTCCAGGATCCGGCCCGCGACCTGACCCGGCCCGATCAGTGCCGCGACCCCCACGGCTTCGGCCTCGGTCAGCTGAACCCCCTCCAGCAGGGACAGCACGTGGACCGCGATCGCCGAAGTGATGAACCAGCGCAGCGCGAAGAACCCACCCAGCAGCACCAGTGCGCGCCGCTGTGACGAGGCCCTCGGAGTTTCCCCGGCTACTGCGGCCTGATGCGGCCGAGGCGGTGCCGGCGGCACCAGCAGCCACACCATCGGCAGGTTGACGAGCAGCATCAGGCCCGCATACGCCACCATCAGGCCGCGCCAGCCCAGCACGCCAATCAGCATTGCGCCGACGGTCCAGAACACGCTGCTCGCGAACCCCGCCACCAACGTGATCCCGGTGATGCTCGGTCCGGCCTCCTTGCCCAGCAGCCCGCCGACGGTGGCGAAGGCCACGTCGTACAGGCCCATCGACATGCCGACGCCGATGATCGTCCAGCCGAGATACCAGACCATCAGATCGGGCGTGACGGCGAGCACAAGCTGGCCGGCCGCGATCACCAGGATGCTGGCGAGCAGGGCGCCTCGGCCGCCATGCAGGTCGATCCACTTGCCGACACGCGGGGCGAAGAACCCGGTCACCAGCAGCGACCAGGAGAACGCGCCCAGCACCGGGAATCCCGGGTGGCCGAGCGTCGCGGCCACCGGCCCGGCGACGATCGCCGGCAGATAAAAGGTCGTCCCCCACGAGAGGGCCTGGTTGATGCCGAGGACGGTGCCGAGGCGAAAGCGGGATGCGGACATCGGCCGCAGCATCCAGCGGATGGCAGGCCGAAACAATCCACCTATCCGGCTGTTGTCCGTATCCGCTTGCCGGGCTTACAGTGTGGCTGAAATCAGCGGGAGACGTTCAATGAGCAGCCAGCCATTCGACTACACCGTCGCCGACTTCAACTACATCGAGCATGCGGACGGTCCCCAGCGTCTGCGGCTGTTCATGCCGGTCGGGACCGGTCCGTTCCCGCTGGTGGTC
>DASWON010000408.1:0-14845 GCA_036398735.1 Rhodopila sp. | reverse complement strand
GAATGAAGCAAAAGATGCTGTAGAAGATGCTAAATCAAGTTTGAAGAAATCAACAGGTGATGCAAAAGGATTGAAAGATCAATTTCAAGATGATGCAGAGCAAGTAAGCAACGAAATCAGAGAAAAGATAAAGAATGGTTCGCGGGCTATGTCGGGGTCACGAGCGCCCTGGGTCCAATGGGCGGAGAACGTCTGTCCGGAGCGTCAGACCAGTTCGGACCCGTGCTGGAGGAAGTGGCGCATCGCGGCCTGCTGTTCGTCGATGCCCGGACCGGTCAGGCGGCATTGCCCTACGCCTGGAGCCGATCGGTGGATGTGGTGATCGACACCGATCCGGTTGACGCGGCGGCTTTGGACCAGCGGCTGGATCTGCTGACCCGAACTGCGCTGGAGAAAGGATCGGCGCTGGGAATGGTCCTGGTGCCACGTCCGGTGACCCTGGCGCGCGTGGCTGCCTGGACCAATATCCTGGCGGCGAAGGGGCTCGCGCTCGCTCCGGTCAGCGCGCTGGTTGTGCCGCCGGCAAGACGGGGAGCAGGAAAATGAGTGATCTGCCGTATCGGCCCAACGTGGGCGCCGTGCTGTTCAATCCCGAAGGGTTGGTGTTCGTCGCCCGCCGCGCCGATATGCCGAACGCCGAGGGGCCGGCGGGGGGGTGGCAGTTGCCGCAGGGCGGCATCGACGAGGGTGAGGACCCCCGAACCGCGGTGCTGCGCGAACTGGAAGAAGAGATCGGCACGCGCAAGGCCGAGGTGATCGGTGAGCATCCCGACTGGCTGACCTATGACCTGCCGCCCGACCTGCTGGGTATCGCCTGGCGCGGCCGCTATCGCGGTCAACGGCAGCGCTGGTTCGCCATGCGGTTCACCGGCCAGGACAGTGATATCCGGCTCGACCTCGATCCGCATCCCGAGTTCGATGCCTGGCGCTGGGTGCGCCTGGCCGAACTGCCCGCCCTGGCGGTATCCTTCAAGCGGCCAATCTACGAGGTGCTGACGAACTCCTTCGCTCGGTTTGCCCGCCCGTAGGCCCGGGTTCACTGGATAGCGGTGTGCCGGCCTGATCCGCGGGACGAGGCCCTCAACTCGGAAGACGCAGCGACGACCACGTCACGGACGTCCAACCACGTCGCGGGCCGGTCTCATGAGGGCTGTGACCCCCGCGACCCCCCCGGCAACGAAAAACCGGCACCGAGGCTCCGGAACTTGTCAGAAACGGATGCCAGCCGCGCATCCCAGTCGGGATTGATTGGCTGGTTCTCGGCCAGCGCGTGAAAGCGCACCATGATCATGATCATGAACAGCGGCTTGATGAATGCGGACCGCAGCGTGCCGGCGAGCAGCACGGCGATCAGCACGGTGACCAGTCCCCCGCTCTCGCGCACGTTTGCGGGCAGAAGTACGGTGATCAGCCCGGCCGGCGCCAGCAGCAGCAGCCATAAGACGAACGTCAGGACGCGCTCCAGGATCACGATCCATGCCGACGTCATCAGGATCGGCTTCGCGTTCTGGGCATAATAGACCAGACCTTCGCGCGCGCCGGTCCAGGGGTCGCCGTCGTTACGGGCCAGATTGTAGGACAGGATAACCTTGTCCAGATACCGCGTCGCGGCCCGCAGGATGATGGCGGCGAGGTTGGACAGGCTGTCCAGCCCGGGGATCGGGATCATCTGATCGATCCAGTCCAGAGTGCGGTGAAAGGCGTTCAGGATACCGCGCACCATCATATTGAAGCCGAACAGCAGGTTCACTTCGCCGAAGCGCTGCAGGACGACGCGCTTGCCATAGCTCAACATCGGCTCGTTGCCGTTTCCCACCTGCCCGCGGGTGATCAGGTCGGTAAGCACCGCGACATGCCCGCATGCCAGCAAGTGCAGCGCATAACGCAGAACCGCGCCCCAGAACCAGCCGATCCCGACCACGCACAGGAGCAACCACGTGAGCCCGAACGCGCCGGCAATGTGGGTGCCCAGCCACGCCGCGCCGCCGAAAGCGACGACGATCCAGATGATGCAGGCGATCGAACAGGCCAGCAGGATGCCAAATCGGGCCAGTGCATAGGGCAGGCTCTTGAACAGCAGGCCGATCGCCGTCCCCAGCCCGTGGTCGCGGACACTGAGGCCATAGCTGTGCCGGACCGGGGGCGGAACCGTCGTCCAGACAGATGGTTCGGGTATGGCGCCGGCGCCCGGGTCCGACATCGTGGTTTCCCCTGATATACTTGCTCAGGATCATCGACAGCGGGGAAACCGTGGCGCAAATCAAGAATAGGTGCCGCGTCGAACCTTCCCGCGCCATGAATCGCAAGCACATAGCCGCGTCACGGAATTTCAGGCTCGCCCCGGCCTCGTGCCGGTGCCCCGGCCACGTTGCCCATGATACGATCAACGCGCCTTCCGTCAGCGAACCAGCCTTCCGTCAGGGAACGCGCCTTCCGTCAGGCTACGTGCAGCGTCGGCTCGCGCACCAGATAGCGGCGGAGCACCTCCATATCGGGATCGCGACCAAGGCCGGGGCCTGTCGGAACCACGACCTTGCCGCCTTCTGCCAGAACCAGTTCGTGATAGGGGCTGGCCTCCAGATCGATGAACAGCCGCTCGAAGGCGGATTCCGGCGCGAGTGCGGCGGTGACGTGCAGCGACGCCAGGTAGCCGGCGCCGAAATAGGCATTGTGCGGCACCAGCCGTACGCCGAATGCCTTCGCGAGTGCGGCGATCTCCACCATGGCCGAGGGGCCGCCGATCTTGGTGACGCTGGGTTGCGCGACGTCCTGGGCGCCGGCCTCGAAGGCGGCGCGGAAATCATGCAGCCCCGCGGCGTTTTCGCCCGCGGCGATCGGGATGCCACCCTCCAGGCGAACGCGCGACAGGCCCTCGTGATCGCCTGGCGGCCAGACCGGCTCCTCCAGCCACGTCAGGTCGAGGTCTTCGAGGTCGCGAGCCATGTCAAGCGCCTGCCAGACGGTCCAGGGGCAGTTGACGTCGACCATCAGCCTGGCCCCGTCGCCGAGCGCCTCCCGCGCGGCGGCGATTTCAGGGGTCGTGATCTCGTGCAGCTTGATGTCGCGGTAGCCGCGGCCGGCGGCTCGCTCACACGCGGCGGCGACCTGAGGCGCCTCGCCGTAGCGCAGCAGGCTGGCGTAGCAGGTCAGCGTTGCGGCCGGGGAGCCGCCAAGCAGCCGCCAAAGCGGTTGGTTGGCGGCTTTGCCGGCGATGTCCCACAGGGCGATGTCGAGCGCGGACAGGGCAAACAGGTGTGGACCGTTGCGGCCATAGATATGAAATGCCTTGGCCAGATTCTGGCGCAGGCCGGCAATGTCGCGCGCGTCCTGGCCGAGGACAGCAGGGGCAAGCTGGGTGTCGAGCACCGTCAGCGTGGCGGCCGATGTGCCGTGGCCAAACGCCTCGCCCCAGCCATCGATGCCGGCATCGGTGCGAATGCGCAGCCAGACGCTGTTCATCAGTTGCCAGTTCAGCCCGCCCATGACTTTGGGCTTGCCGCCCATGTCGAACGGGGTCTGGGTCCAGTAAGTTTCGACACCGGTGATCTTCATCGCGGATTCCTCCCGTGGCCAAGTCTGCGCCGGAACCTTGCCTCGCGCCAGAACCCGGCCTCCGGCCAGAACGTGGCCTTGGGCCAGGACCTTACCTCCGGCCAGCGCCTTGCCTCACACCAGAACGTGGCCTCGGGCCAGGGCCGTGCCTTGGGCCAGGACCTTGCCTTGGACCAGGACCTTGCCGTGGGCCAGGACCTTGCCGTGGGCCGGGAACTTGCCTCGCGCCAGAACCCGGCCTCGCGCCAGCACGTGGCCTCGGGACAGTGCGGGCCATTCCGGACCATGTTCCCCGCAAGGGCCGGCCGGGCCGGCGGTGAACCGGGCAAATGGATGCGCGAGAACACCCGACACCACAGCTTCCGGGACACTACAGTGTCCCGGACACACCAGTTTGATTGCAACCCGCCTGCAACCTCGATGCGGATCGCCTCTTCCACTCGGCAACAGGGCGCACGGGGAACAATCAAATGGCCGGAGCGGGCATCATGGCGCGGAAATCCGTCGCCGACGTCATCGACAGCGGTGAGGCCGAAGGCCAGCATCTCTCAAAAACACTCGGCCCGCTCAGCATCACCGCGATGGGCATCGGCGCGATCATCGGCGCCGGCATCTTTGTGCTGACAGGGACCGCGGCGGCGCGATACGCGGGGCCGGCGATCATGCTGTCGTTCGTTCTCGGCGGCATCGTCTGCACCTTCGTCGGACTTTGCTACGCCGAACTGGCCGCCATGCTCCCGGTCTCCGGGAGCACCTACACGTATACATACGCGACGCTAGGTGAACTGGCCGCCTGGATCATCGGCTGGGACCTGATCCTGGAATACGCCATGGGAGCCGCGACGGTGGCGGTCGGCTGGTCCGGCTACATAACAAGTCTGCTGCGCAACGCCGGCATCGCCATCCCTCCCGCCCTGACCGCCGCGCCGGGCTCGCTCATCACGCTGCCGAACGGCGGCACGGTGACCGGCATCGTCAACCTGCCGGCCGCCCTCATCATCGCCGCCCTCACCACGTTGCTCGTGCTGGGAACGAAAGAATCCGCCCGACTCAACAACGTCATGGTAGCGATCAAGCTGTTCGTGGTGCTGGCGTTCATCGTGTTCGGCGCGCGATACGTGGTCACCGGGAACTGGCACCCGTTCATCCCGGACAACAACGGCACCTTCGGCGGCTTTGGCCTCAGCGGCATCCTGCGCGGGTCGGCGGTCGTGTTCTTCGCCTTCATCGGCTTCGATGCGGTGTCGACGTCGGCACAGGAGGCCAGGCTGCCGCAGCGGGACATGCCGATCGGCATCCTGGGGTCGCTGACCATCTGCACGCTGCTGTACATCGCGGTGGCCGCGGTGCTGACCGGGCTGGTCCCCTACACCCAGCTGAACGTGGCTGACCCGATCGCCAAGGGCGTGGACGTGATCGGCCTGACGTGGTTCTCGGTCCTGATCAAGATCGGCGCCTTGTGCGGATTGACGACCGTTATTCTGGTGCTGCTGTACGGGCAGAGCCGCATCTTCTACACCATCGCCCATGATGGCCTGCTGCCGGGGCTGTTCGCGCATGTGCATCCGCGGCTGCAGACGCCGTATCTGAGCCAGATCCTGATCGGCGTCATCGTCGCCATCACCGCAGCCGTGGTGCCCATCGAAGTGCTCGGGGAACTGGTCAGCATCGGGACGCTGTTCGCGTTCCTGCTGGTGTGCGGAGCGGTCATCTATCTGCGGCGGAGCGACTCCGAGGCGCTCCGCCCGTTCCGCGTGCCCGGCGTCCCCGTCGTGCCCATCCTCGGCATCCTGTTCTGCCTGCTGCTGATGGCCGGGCTGCCACTCATGACTTGGTTGCGGCTGGCGGTGTGGCTGGTGATCGGGCTGGTGATCTACGCGGCGTACGGGCGGTCGCACTCGCGGCTGCGCACCGCTGAGCTCTGACTCAGTGCCAACACCGTCGAAGCTCAGGGGCCCCATCCGAGGTCCCATCCGAGGCCCCATCCGAGGCCCCATCCGAGGCCAGGGACCGCATCCAAGGCCAGGGACCGCATCCAAGGCCAGACCGCCGGGGCGCGGCGGTGATCAGCCCGCGGCATGGGGCAGATTCGATCGCTGACCGAACTGATGAAGCGGCTCCTCGGGACGACGAGGCGTTTCGCGTAACCGGGCGCTTGACCGCCGAGAGCCGGCGGCAGCAGTCTCCGGCACAATCGCCTGCTGCGGAGGAACAGACCAATGGCCAGTCAGAACGGCAAGGACGACAAGCGCCTGCGCTCGCGTCGCTGGTTCGACGATCCGTCCGATCCTGCGATGACGGCGCTCTATCTCGAGCGCTACATGAATTACGGCATCACGCCGGAGGAATTGCGCGGCGGCAAGCCGATCATCGGCATCGCCCAGACCGGCTCGGACCTGTCGCCATGCAACCGCCACCATATCGAGCTTGCCAGCCGTATCCGCGACGGCATCCGCGACGCCGGCGGCGTGCCGTTGGAATTCCCGATCCACCCGATCCAGGAGACCGGCAAGCGGCCGACCGCGGCGCTGGACCGCAATCTCGCCTATCTGAGCCTGGTCGAGGTGCTGCACGGCTACCCGCTCGACGGCGTCGTGCTGACCACCGGCTGTGACAAGACCACGCCCGCCTGTCTGATGGGCGCCGCCACGGTGAACATCCCGGCGATCGTGCTGTCGGGCGGGCCGATGCTGGACGGCTGGTGGCAGGGCCGCCTCTCGGGTTCCGGCACTATCGTATGGGAAGGGCGCAAGCTCTTTGCCGAGGGAAAGATCGGCTACGACGAGTTCATGGACATGGTGTCGTCCTCGGCTCCCTCCGTCGGCCATTGCAACACCATGGGCACCGCGACGTCGATGAACGCGCTGGCCGAGGCCCTGGGCATGTCGCTGCCGGGCTGCGCGGCCATCCCGGCGCCGTACCGGGAACGTGGGTGGATGGCGTTCGAGACCGGCAAGCGCATTGTCGGCATGGTGAAGGAAAACCTGCGCCCGTCCGACATCATGACCAAGCAGGCATTCGAGAATGCGGTTGTCGCGGCGGCAGCGCTGGGTGCCTCCTCGAACTGCCCGATCCACATGGTTGCGATCGCCCGCCACATGGGCGTCGAGCACTCGCTGGACGACTGGCAGCGCCTCGGCCCCGACATTCCTTTGCTGGTTGACCTGCAGCCGGCGGGCCGCTTCCTCGGGGAGAAATTCCATCGCGCCGGCGGCGTGCCGGCGGTGATGAAGGAACTGCTGGCGGCGGGCAAGCTGCATGGCGATGTGCGTACCGTCACCGGCCGCACCCTGGCGGAGGACCTGGCCGAGGTGCGGGACGGCGATCGCGAGGTGATCCGCTCGTACGAGGCGCCGCTGATACCGGCGGCCGGCTATGTCGTGATGTCGGGCAATCTGTTCGACAGCGCGGTGATGAAAATCAGCGTTATCGACAAGGACTTTCGCGCCCGCTTCCTGTCCGATCCGGAGCGCCCCAACGTGTTCGAGGGCAAGGCCATCGTGTTCGAAGGACCGGAGGACTACCACCACCGCATCGAGGATCCCGACCTCGGCGTCGAGGAGCAATCCGTCCTGATCATCCGCAACTGCGGTCCGGTCGGCTATCCCGGCAGCGCGGAGGTCGTGAACATGCAGCCGCCCGCCGCACTGCTGAAGCGTGGCATCAGCACCTTGCCGACGATGGGCGACGGCCGCCAGTCCGGAACGTCCGGCTCGCCGTCGATCCTCAATGTCTCACCCGAGGCGGCGGTCGGCGGCGGACTGGCGCTGCTGCGCACCGGCGACCGGATCAGGATCGACCTCAATACGCGCAAGGTCGACGTGCTGCTGCCGCCCGGAGAGCTCGAGGCACGCCGAGGGGCCTGGACGCCGCCGAAGCTGGTCACGATGACCCCCTGGGAGGAGATCTATCGCGCGATGGTCGGGCAGCTGGGGTCAGGCGCCTGCCTGGAGCCCGCCACGTTGTTCCTGGACGTGATCGAGACGCGGGGCGAATCGCGCAACAACCATTGATCACGCGCGCCGCCACGACCCAGCCCATGCGCGGGAACCGAGGCGGAGTGCCGGTCGCGGCGCAGAGCTGAGAAGGCGCCTCGCGCGGCGTCGGTTTCGTCGCACAGCCGCCGAACCCGTCGCGGCGTCCCGACGCGCCGAACCCGTTGCGGCGTCCCGACGCGCCGAACCCGTTGCGGCGGCCCGGTGCGCCGCGCTACAGCAGCTGTCCGCCGTCGACGACGATGGTCTGCCCGGTCACCCAGGATGCCAGCGGGGACGCCAGGAACATCACCACGTTCGCGACCTCCTCCGGCAGGCCCAGCCGGCCGAACGGGATCGAATTCAGCACCGCCCCATAGAGCTTTGGATTCTCCGTCTTGCGCCGGTCCCACACGCCGCCGGGGAATTCGATCGACCCGGGCGCGACGCCGTTCACCCGGATCCCGCTGCGCGCGTACATCGCCGCCTGCGTGTTGGTGTAGTGGATCACCGCCGCCTTGATGGCACCGTATGGAGGCTGCCGCGCCGCGGACCGCAGGGCGGAGATCGAGGACGTGTTGATCACGCTCCCCTTCGTTTCCTTCAGGTAGGGCAGGGCGGCCTGGGTCGCGTGCACGATGGCCAGCATGTCGACCGCCAGGCTTGCCATCCAGGTGGCCTCATCATCGGCGGCCCCGAACGCCGAGGCATTGTTGACCAGCACGTCGATGCCGCCGAGTGCTGTCGCCGCATCGGCGATATAGGTCTTGATCGATGTCTCGTGCCCGAGGTCGACCGAGGCGGCGTGCGTCTTGTGGCCATGCGCCGCGATCGCCGCCCGGGTCTGCTCCAGCGCTTCGGTCCCGCGGGCGCAGATCGACACATCGGCGCCGCTGGCAGCCAGGCCGAGGGCGATGGCGCGTCCGATGCCGCGGCTGCCGCCGCAGATGATGGCCTTGCGGCCGGTGAAGTCGATGTTCATCGTGATCCCCACGTTGCGTTTGCCGGATCGAACACCGCTTTGGCGTCCTCGTGCAATGCGGCGCGCGCCGAATCGCCAAAATAGAACATATGCCCGCCGGGATAGACCCGCATCTCGATCGGCGCCGCGCCCGGCAATTCGGGCAGCAGTCGCAGGGTCAGGACGGTGCCGAAATAGGGCGTCACCAGATCAAACAGACCCTGGGCCACCAGCACGCGAATCCGCGGATCGACCGAACGTGCCGCCTGCAGCGCGCTGAGCGACTCCGGCCGGCCGATGCCCCGCCCCCAGTCCCAGCTGGAGAACGCCGCACTGTTGGAGACATGATAGACTTGGTCGGGGTGCCAGTTCAGCTTGGCAGAATAAACGGCGACCATCGCGCTGGACACCGGGGCCTCGAAGCCGCCCAGCACCGGGTCAGGAAACGGGCCATCAGGCTCGCGTGGTTCCGGATTTGGCCGGGTGATCGTGCCGTCATAGACACTGGCAACCCGTCCCGGCGTCACCTCGTGCTGGAAAATCGAGCGATCCAGGCGTCCGCCGAGCCGCCGCAGCAAGGCCCGGTCGAAGCCGGTCAGGCCGGCGACGCGCTCCGTCAGCCGGTCGATCGCCGCGGCGTCGCCGCCCCGCAGGATATCAGCCAGGTAGTCGCCCGCGGCATAGGCTTCGACGTCCGCCAGATCCGCTCGAGTAACCGGCCCGCGCCGGGCGCGCACCGACGCGACCTCGGACGGCAGCAGATCCACCCAACGCAGCGGATCGGCATAGCCGCTCATGACATGGGCATCGAGCAGCGGCGACAGCAGCACCAGGCCGCTGACGCCGACGCCCTCGTCGGATTGCAGCTTCCGTACCAGTCTGGGCCCGCGGAAACCGCCATAGCTTTCGCCAACGATATACTTCGGCGACATGAGGCGGCCGTTGCTGTCCAGCCAGCGGCGGACCGCCTCCGCCAGCGCGCTGATGTCGCCGCCGACCGACCAGAGGCGCCGGCGCGCCTCCCCGTCCGGCGTCACGATGCGGGAATAGCCGGTGCCGGGGGGGTCGATGAACACGAGGTCGGTGAAATCCAGCCATGTTTCCGCATTCGGAATCGGTGTCGGTGGCGCCGACGGACCGTCGGCTGCCTGATCAAGCTGCACGCGCCACGGACCCAGGGCTCCCATCTGCAGCCAGGCGGATGCCATTCCGGGCCCGCCGTTGAAGACGAACGTGACCGGCCGTGTGGCGGCATCCGCTCCCTCGACCTGATAGGCGACGAAGGCGATGTCCGTCAGCGGCGCATCCTTCGCGTCCTTCAGTCGGATGCTGCCGGCGGTCGCAGTAAAGCGAAGCTCAAGTCCCGGCAGGGCCAGCACCTGATGCGTGGTTACGTTCGCCGGCAGGCGGGCCGTGTCGCTGTCGTGTGCGGGATCCGGATGCTGCGCATGTGCCGCGGTGGTGAACGCGACGACCAGCGCCATGCAGGCCGTGATGAATTGTCTCATATAAAATATGTCCATGCTCGGGGTCTGGCGGAGCGGCCGGGGTGCCAGTCCGCCATGACTTATACCAGTCAGCGCCAACACAGCGTTGGCACCAGTCGGCATGCGTGCAGGGCTGGCGTGGCGGCTGCGTTCGATGACATACCAGCCGGCCGCCGGTCGCCGAGGGATCAACAATCGGCGGGCTCATATCCGGCCCTTGTGTCCCACTCCGGCAGGCCCCGCATTATTCCGATCGGAAATCTGCGCAAGAGCATCCGCCGCTACCCGGTGCCGGGTCAGATGATCCGGACCGAGATCTGCCCCTCGGGATCTGCCCCCTCGGGATCTTCCCTTGGGATCTTCCCTCGGGATCTGCCGTTTGGGGTCCGTCCTGCGGAATCTTCCCTTGCGCCAGGCCACGAGGCGGGGCGGCCTACCTCCGGCCAGCATCCTTACAATGTCGACGCGGCTCGGTCCCCCACATGAACACCCGGACGAGGGCGGGGCCCATGGCACTCACCACCATGGTCCGTGCGCACCTGAACACGCCGGCGTGATAACCGCCCCCTCGCCGGCGTCTCACGCCGCCATGTCACCCCGACGATCAGGATGCGCTGCGAACCGTGCGTTCCAAATCCTCGATCGTCGGTTGCCGGCTGAGCCTGACGCCACCAGCGCCTGCCACCTTCAGCCGCTTGGTCTGCCGGCGCGGCAACGTCTCGCCGGGCGCCTCGGCATGGCCAAAGCGCCACGCGATGTCCTCGCTGAAACGCCGCAGGTTCGTCAGTCGTATACGCCGCGCATTCTGCTCTGCTTCAGCCAGGCGGTTCGTCCGCGGCGCATACGAAAGGCACGGCAGCCGATCGGGCGTCAGCATGTCCACCAGCTCACGCAACAGCATCCGCGCGCGATTGGCCGGCGAAAAGCCGCCGTGCACGCGGACCCGGCCCTGCTGATCCGCCCTGGCCTGGTACATCAGGGCATCGTCGGCCAGCCACGTGACGACCCCGTTGGCTGCCGGCTCAAATGGCTTGTCCACCGCGCCGGTGAAGCTATACCCCTGGCCGGAGCCGCCGAAGAACGCGCGCGTGCAGAAATCCGAGACCGCCACGCCGTTGATCGCGTAAGCCGCGGAGACGTCCTGACAGGGCGCACAGACGTCGATCAGATACTCCACGATTCCTTGCCCCGGCATGCAGGATGGTCCCGGGCTGCGCGCCGAACCGGTTGGATTGGCAAGCATCCGCAGCAGCTCATGGCTTGCGGCGAGTGACCAGTTCGGACCGTACGGAACCACGATGTAGGGAGAGTCATCGCCGCGGGTGCGGTGAAACCCGTTGCTGCCCTCGGCGTCCAGCGTGTCGTGGACGATCAGCGGGATATATCCCGCCGGAATGGCCTCGAACGGAACCGCCGCGATCACCGCGGAGGCGCCCCACACCGGGGCAAAATCCCGCATGACCTGGGTTTGCAGAGACGCCGCCACGACGGCGAGTTCCTCCGCGCGAACGCGGTCGGTCAATGCGGTCAACGCAATGTAAACCTGTGTCATGTCTCATCCCCCCGGCTTAATCCGACCGTCAGGAAGAGAATGCACGGTCTGCCGTCATGGCATCGTGATTTGGTTTCGCTCAGGCCGGTCGGTCATCATCCGGCACACCGCACACCCGTGGCGATCGGAAATCACGTCCGTCCCGGATCGAACCGTATAGCGAGCGCCATGAGGATTTACGACAACCCCAGGTAGTTGCGCGGCGGATCGTTGTTCCGATTCCCAATAGAGACGAGGCTAGGTTTTCGTGTATCGCCAGATCATTGGCTACATTCCGTCCAACGTGATCCCGGCAATCGTTTCGATTGCGATGATCTACGCGTACACGCGTCTGCTCTCGCCCGCGGCATTCGGCAGCTACAGCTACGTCTTCTCCGCGGTCCTCGTGCTGCAGACCTCACTGTTCTACGCGCTGCCGATCGCCGTGATGCGCTTCTTCCCCGGCGCCGACCGGGCCGACCGCGGGCCGGCGCTGCTGAAGGAAGCCTATGTCGTTTTCTATCTCATGTGCCTCGCGACGATCGCAATCAGCATCTGCGTCGGACTGTTGCTTGACTTGCCGGATGAGTATCGAATTGCCGCCTGGCTGGCGCTGCCGATGCTGCTCTTCCGGTCGCTGGTGCAGCTGAACCAGGCAATCAACCGGTCCAGCAACAGTATGCGGCGCTTCAACATCATCGAATGCGCCCATGCCGTGCTCGGCTTCGGCCTGGGCCTGCTCGCCATGATGATCCTGGGCCGCGGCGCGGAAGCCATCATCGTCGGGCTGCTGATCGCCGCCGTCTGTTGCTCGCTGGTCGATTTCAAACTGCTGGCGTCGCCGTTCCGCCGCGCCGCCGGCCCGCTGGACCGCGGCGAACTGATGCGGCTGATCGAGTACGCCTGGCCACTCGTCGCAGTCTCCGCCACGGCCATGATCCTGCAGAACGGCGACCGGTTCCTGCTCGGGTCGCTGTCCGGTGCCGGCGCTCTCGGCATCTACGCCGTTGCCTATAATCTGGTGGAACGCCCGACGACGCTGATCTGCTCCTCGATCTCGACGGCGACCTTTCCGTTGGTCGTGCAGGTCCTGGAGCATCAGGGCCGGGAGGCGGCGAGGATCCAGGCCGGACGCAACGGGATCGCGTTGCTGATTGTCACCCTGCCGGCCTGCGCGGGCCTCGCGCTGACCGCCGACTACATCTCTGCCTCCCTGGTTGGGCCGGAATTTCGCTCCGGCGTGGCTGCCTTGCTGCCGATCATGAGCTTTACCGCCCTGGCGCGCGGATTGCGGGCCCATTTCATCGACCATTCGTTCCATCTGTCCGGCCGGCCGATGCTGATGCTCTGGACCTATGGGCCGGCGACGGTGCTGAATATTGGGCTCAATCTCTACATCGTCCCACGCTACGGCATGTTCGGCGCGGCCTGGACCGCGCTGTTCTGCCAGGCGGCGACGGTGCTGGGCGGCTGGTTCCTTGGAACATCCCTGTTCCCGATCTGGCTGCCGCTGGGGCAGGTCGTCCGCTGTGTCCTCGCAATCGTGCCGATGACAATCGCCTTGACGCTGATCCGGTTCCCGCTGAACGGGATGGGTCTGGTCGCTTCAATCGCGCTGGGTGGAGCGCTCTCTATCGCCAGTGCGCTTGCCCTGGATGCCGGCGAGGTCCGTTCGATCGCCCGCGACGCTTTGCGCCGGAAGTTCGCGCCGAGGGTGCCGGCACTGACCGACTGATCAGGGTTGCAGTGCAATCGTGAGGTGCGTGGTCAGCACACTGCCGTCGCGCAGCAGCTTGACCTCGACCGTCGTGCCCACCCGGTCACCGCCCAGGAAGGCGCGCAGCGCATGCGGTCCGGTTGCGCCAACGCCGTTCAAGGCTAGCAGCACGTCGCCGATCCGCATGCCGGCGAGTTCGGCCGGCCCGCCCTTGGTGATACTCACCACCATGCGGCCCGACGCCTGCCCGGCGCGGGCGACAAGTTGGTCCGGCACGGTGATGGGCTGGAGGGCGACACCGAGCCAGCCGCGGCCGCCGGAGGGCGGCGGAACCGGCATGGCAGAGGGTGCCGGCGGACGTTGCGCTGCGCCGTGTTTCGGCATCAGGATGCGGTCGATGGTCGCACTCGGAATGGCGATGGCTTCACCCCCGGGACCAAGCGCGGCCAAGCCAATGAGCCGGCCCTCCGCGTCCAGCACCGGGCTCCCTGGATCGACACTGTCTCCCGGCAGGTCCAGCACCGGAGCCGGACCGTCCACGGTACGGGCGAAGCGATGCACCACGGTCAGGCGAACCGTCGGTGATGCATCCGCATCCGCGCCCAGCAACACCGCGATGCTGCCGACAGAGGTCCCGGCGAATTCCGGATTGACGCCGAACCAGGGCGTGGCCAGCCGTAAAAGCGCGATATTCGAGGTCGGATCTCGCGGACCCGGATGAGCCTCGATCAGGATCCGGTTCGACAGCACGACGGTGTAGCTGTCCAGGGCAGGCAGCGCCTGATCGATCGTGGCGATCGTATCGCTCTGGCAGATCAGTCCGGTGATGTGCCTGTTGGGCCCGATCCGGATCGCACTCAGCAACGGTGCGGCGGACGCCACAAGCTGCGAGATGGAGGCCGAGAACGTGGCGAGGGCCGGCATCATCGGTATGACGCCGCAATCGGAACGAAGAGAAAGTTGCGCATCATCAAACCTCTGCCTGATCGCCCCTGGTTTCATCTTTCGATCACGGAACAGTCATATCGACTGGGCGGGGGCAAGTCCACTGCTTCCACATCAGCACAGTGTGTTAACGGATATCAGGATCGACGTCCGGTTGCGCCACTTCCCAGGATCGCGCGTCCGTGGCTTGCTCCGTGGCCATGTTTACGGCGGCTACGGACAGGAGCGGGCCTGATGCATCACGAGTGGGGTAAGCTGCGAGCGGATGAACTGCGCGAACAGGCGCGCCGGAACGCGATCGTCATCCTGCCTATCGCGGCCCTGGAGCAGCATGGTCCGCATCTGCCGGTCGAGGTCGACGCCGTCCTTGGCGCGACCGTGGCCGCACGCACCGCGCAGAAGATGCTCGCGAATGGCCAGCCCGTCCTGGTCCTGCCGGTGCTGTGGACCGGGCTGTCGGAGCATCACATGAGCTTCGGCGGCACGGTCACGCTGGACAATGGCGCTTTCGCGGCCGTGGTCGAGGGGGTGGTGCGATCCGTCCTGCGGCATGGTTTTCGCCGCATCGTTCTGCTGAACGCACACGGCGGCAATGAAAACGCGCTCCGGACGATCGTCGACGACCTGACGCCGAAGCTGGGGGTGCCGATCGTGCAGTTCACCTACTGGTATGCGGCG
>DASWON010000407.1:0-12150 GCA_036398735.1 Rhodopila sp. | reverse complement strand
GTCGCTGGCGCAGCGGGCCCGGACACCTGTTCCGCGACAGGATGTTCCGCTTCCGCGACGGCATGCTCCGCGGCCGTGCGTTCCGGAACGGGGTGCTCCGCGATATGCGGCTCCGCGTCGGCATGTTCCCGTGGTGCGGCGGTAGTGTCGGTCAAATCCGGTCCAGTCGATGGCATGGGTGCGTTGTGTGGTAGGTGTATCCGCGATCTGCCGCGAGGCGCAGTGAACGTCGTCAGCCAAACGCCCGTCCCGCATGCGAGGTGCCCTGCATCCGCTCGCGCGCGGGCGGGGTATCGGGACAACCACGGCAAAAGTCAAGGATCAGCAGCGCGTGGTCCGCACCGCGATGACCTTGTCCGGGTTCGTCATGCGTCGTGGCAGCGCAGCGAGACCGCGACAGACCATAGAGTCGGGATTGCAGCGCGCCACCGCAACCCCCGCAGTGCAAATCCGCCGATACGTGGCGCTGTCAGAGTTCTGCGGCAACGTTCATCCGCCGTCAGGCGGCTGATGCTCAGTTGCGGATCGCTGTTCTGTCCGTGACCGCCGGCACGTGATCGCCGGCACGCGCTTGTTCACGCCGCGCCGCCGGGGTTCAGGCGCGCGCCGGATCCAGGCGACCGGCGCCTTGGCGGGGACCTCACCCCGGATCACACCGCCGCGGGAGCGCGCATTCGTCTGTTTCACCTAGTGTCGCCGCCCAGCCCAATGACCCGGCCGGCCACGACTGCCGCCAGCTCGCAAGCGTCGGGCCGAACCTGAGCGCATGGCCAGCCCGAACGCATGCCCGGCCCGAACGCTTGCTGGTCCCGAGCGTACAGCCGGCCCCGAACGCTGTGGCCGGTCTCAAGCGCATGGCCAGCCCGAACGCATGGCCAGTCCGAACGCATGCCCGGCCCGAGCGGCGCCCGGTTCCGCCCGCCTAGCCTATTCGGCAGCTGAGCGCCGTGCTCCGCCCAGGCCGGGTGACGCCAGAAATGCCTCCACCTTGGCCGGCTCGAAGCCCAGGACGTCGCGAAGAATTTCTTCTGTGTGTTCACCTAGCAACGGCGACCGCTTCACTTCGGAGACGCTGTCCGACAGCTTGATCGGATTGCCGACGCTCAGATACGTGCCGCGGGTGGGGTGGTCGACCTCTACAACTGTGCCCGTGGCACGCAGCGACTGTTCTTCCGCCAATTCCTTCATCGACAGGATCGGGCCGCACGGGATGTCGTACTCGTTCAGGATGGCCATCGCCTCGAACTTCGTCTTGGTCATGGTCCACGCTTCGATCGTGTCGAAGATATGTTTCAGCCGCGGCAGCCGGGCGGCCGGCTTGGCGTAGTCCGGATGGGTTTTCCACTCTGGCTGGCCGATCACGTCGCAGATCGCTTCCCACACCGGCGCCTGGGCAATGAAGTAGATGTACGCGTTGGGATCGGTCTCCCACCCCTTGCACTTCAGGATCCAGCCCGGCTGGCCCCCGCCCGACGCGTTGCCGGCCCGTGGCACCGCCTCGCCGAAGGTCCCGTCCGGATATTGCGGGTATTCCGTCAGCGGCCCGTGTGCGAGACGCTGCTGGTCACGCAGCTTCACCCGGCACAGGTTCAGCACGCCGTCCTGCATCGCCACATCGACCTTCTGGCCACGGCCGGTCGTGTTGCGCTGGAACAACGCCGCGACGATGCCGAGCGCCAGATGGAGCCCGGTGCCCGAGTCCCCGATCTGCGCGCCGGTGACCAACGGCGGTCCGTCGTCGAATCCCGTGGTCGAGGCCGCACCGCCGGCGCACTGCGCGACGTTTTCGTAGACCTTACAATCCTCGTAGGGACCCGGCCCGAAGCCCTTGATGGATGCCAGGATCATCCGCGGGTTGAGCTGTTGGACCCGTTCCCAGGTGAAGCCCATGCGGTCCAGCGCGCCAGGGGCGAAATTCTCCACCATGACGTCGCAGGATTTCACCAGCGCTTCGAGCACTTCCTTGCCCTGCCTGTCGCGGCCGTCGATGGTGATCGAGCGCTTGTTGTGGTTCAGCATGGTGAAGTAGAGGCTGTCGACGCCCTTGATGTCCTGTAGCTGACCGCGCGTGATGTCACCGACCCCGGGGCGCTCAACCTTGATCACATCCGCGCCGAACCAGGCGAGCAATTGCGTGCAGGTCGGCCCCGACTGGACATGGGTGAAGTCCAGGATGCGAACGCCGTCTAGTGCTTTTGTCATGACAGTCTCTCCACCTGGAGTTGCGCTGTTTTGCCACCGTGGCCGGCGATCCTCGCCATTACCGGTCCGGCGGACCCGGTCCGCCTTACCGGTGTTCGCCGCACGACAAGTCGCCGCGTTATGGCGAGGGGCGGCGGCATCGTCGTTGGTATTGCTCTCGCGAGGAGCGCCACCAGTGGCATTGGCTCCGCCGGTATTGTCTCTGCCGCGATTGTCCCCGTGGCCCTTGCCCCCATTGGGGTCGTTCCCGTGGTCCTCGCCCCCGCTGGCGGCGCCCCCATTGGCGGCGCCCCCGTGGTCTTCGTCCCAACTGGCTTTCTCCCCGTCGGCATTTGTCACTTTCCTCCCGTTTCGCCTGGCATCAGGGCCAGCCGTTGGCGACCGGGCTGTGGCCGGTCAATAAAGTCCCCGTGGCGCTCCACGTGGTCCGCCAGTCCCAGCGTGTGTTCGCGCACCAGCCGCTCAGCACGGTCGGGATCGCGCTCGCGCAGCGCCCCGATGATGGCCCGATGATCGGCCACGGACCGTTGCGCGCGGTTGTCCTGCGTCATCGTCACCGCTCGGACCGCCCGCATATGGATGAACAGCGTATCGGTCAGGGTCGACATCAGGCCGATGCCGCCCAACCGGATGATCGCACGGTGAAACTGCATGTTGGCGTCGGAATACTCGGTCAGATGCCCCGACGGGTCCGCGTCGAACGCATCCATCAGCCGGGTCAGCTCATCAATCCCGCGAGCCGATGCCGTCGCCGCCGCGATGCGTGCCGCCATGCTCTCGATCGCCGCCCAGACGGTAATCATCTCGACGATCTCTCGCTTGGTCTTGCGCACCACGGCGATGCCGCGGCGCGGGATGGAGCGGACGAAGCCCTCCTGTTCCAGAATCGACAGGGCTTCGCGGATCGGCGTGCGGCTGACACCCAGATCCTCGCTGAGCTGGCGCTCGTCCAGGCGGATTTCGTCCGCACGCCCGTAGATGTCCATCTCCATGATGGCGCGCTTGATCGCCTCGCAGGCCTGCCTGCGCAGACCCAGGCCGAGATCCAGCGGCTCGATCCGAAGTCTTGGTTGGGTGCCTGACAATTCGTCCTCTCCCATTGGGAGTATTTTGTATTTTGTATGCCACGGCCGTCAAGACGGCGGCAGCAGTCTGCCGGGTGGATCCGAAGGGGCACCTGCCGGCACCGCGCGGCGATGCGGGCCGGTGCCTCGCCCTCGCCGGCTGTCACAGGATCACGGCGCGTTGCTCAGAGTCGTTGCTCCCGATTGCGTGAACCGTTAGATTTACGCCGACGAGATAATCAGGCATGGCGAACATCCCGAAGGATCCAAAGGGATCAGGCGAACCAGGCGGGCTTGGATCGGGGTCAGCACGAGAACATGAGCGACAAATTCAAGCGCCGGCGCAGTCGCACAGGGACCCGCTCGACACGATTCGGACCGCGTCAGCTGGTGCCGGTGGAGTCAGTGCGTCCGGCACGCATGGGCAAGGTCGAGCTCGCGGCCTGCGCGGCGGTCATCATCGTCGCCACCGCGCTGATCGTCCTGGTC
Organism: Rhodopila sp.; assembly: GCA_036398735.1. Lineage (GTDB taxonomy): Bacteria > Pseudomonadota > Alphaproteobacteria > Acetobacterales > Acetobacteraceae > Rhodopila. The sequence continues at coordinate 8,395 of DASWON010000407.1, read as the reverse complement.
TGGATCGTCACGACCCGCGCAATGCAGGAGCAACGGACCGAGATCCGTGACCGCACGGAAGCCGTTCTGGCTGGCCAGGCGGCGGTTATGGCTGAAACGATCTCGCACGAGCTGCTGCTGATCGATCAGAGCCTCATCATTCTGCAGGACGCCTGGAGGACCGACAGCGACTCGGTGGATCTCAACAAGTGGCAGCAGAAAATGCCTGCCCTGACCGCGGTGACCGACGATCTGTTCATTTGTGATGAACAACATATCATCCGCCAGGACATCCTGCCGCAGGCCGTCGGACAAGGTGTCGGCGCCGCATACGTGACCTTTCCACACGGCTCGCTCGAGCATCTTGAGAGCAACGGCACGACGGACAAGGAGACGCTGCTGCTGCAGGGGGAGCTGGGCGCGCCGATCGATGCCCGCCAGTTCCTGATGTATATCGTCCGGCCGCTGGATCATCCCGCGGGCTGGCTGCTTGGTGCGTCATACCGGTCGGCGGAACTGACCAAGCTCTTCGCGCAGGCGGCGCTGGGCAACAACGCTGTGGTCGCGCTGACCGATACCAGGCGCGGGGTCGTCCAGGCCGTCGTCGGCCCCGCCGCTCGCCGGCCGGTGACGGATATCTCCAAGATGCCGCTGTTCGACCTGATGTCCCGAGCTCCGGCGGGAACCTGGGCCGGGCAGACCGGGATCGACGGCATCGAGAGGCTGCATGCGTTTCATCGGATCGGCGACCGTGACATGGCGGTCCTGGTCGGGACGACCATGGCCGAGGTGATGGCGCCGGCCAAGGACCTGGTTGGCGGCATGCGCGCCCTGGCGTTTGTGGCGACGGCGCTGGTCGTGGCAATCGGAGCGCTCGTGCTTTGGGGACTCTCCAATATCCGTGCTGATCGCCGGCAGAAGCGCGTGTTCGACCGATACAAGAACGAGCTCGACAGGCTGCGCAGTGGAGAGACGGTGATTACGGCGCGGGCGGATCTCAATGCCGCACGGCTGCAGATCGTCCTGGACAACACCACAGACGGTGTCGCTCTGTTCGATTCGGGTCTGAGGCTGGTGCAGTGGAACCACCCGTTCCAGCGCGGCATCGGCATCGACCCCAGGCAGGGCATGTCGCTCGACACAATGCTGCGCGAGCAGGCCGCGCGTGGCCTGCTCGGTTCGATCGCGGATATCGAGAGAGAGGTCATCCGCCGCGTGGCGGTGCTGCGGGCCGGCGATGCCGCCGGACTGAAGCAGCTCGGCCCCAACCACGAGACACTGGTGCTGCGCGGGCTGCCGATCGCCGAGGGCGGATTCATGCTGCTGTTGAACGGGCTGACAACCTGGGAACCGGCGCCACCGCCGCCGCCATCAACCGAGATGGACCGTTCCGTCGCCGCCGAACCGGCCGCACGTGCTCCCGCTCCGATCGAGTGGTGAATCGGTCGCGGCCTTGCCAACCCGCCGGTCACCGCGCCACCCCCACCGGACGACGCTACAGCATAAGCGGCAGGAGTATCGCGGTCAGCAAGGCATTCAGGCCCATCGCGACACCGGCGAAGGCGCCTGCCAGCGGGTCGATCTGAAACGCCCAGGCGGTGCCGATGCCGTGAGCCGCCACCCCGGTCGCGAAGCCGCGGGCGCGTTTGTCGCTGATCCGAAGCAGGTTCATCAGCGGCGTGACGATCACCGCGCCCACGATTCCGGTCAGGATCACCAGCACGGCGGTCAGCGAGGCGTCGCCCCCCAGGCGGGTCGAAATCGCCATTGCCACAGGTGTGGTCACGGATTTCGGTGCGATCGAGATCGCAACCTCAGGTGGGGCGCCGAGGAAATGGGCGATCATGACCGCCGAGATTATTCCTGTGACCGATCCGACGAGCAGGGCGCAACCCATCGGCACGAGTGATCGCAGGACCAGGTGGCGGTTCTGGTACAGCGGGATGCCCAGCGCCACCGTGGCCGGCCCGAGCAGAAAATGGATGAACTGGGCACCATCGAAATACGCGGAGTACGGTGTGCCGGTGCCACGCACCAGGAAGCCGAGCAGGCAGACGGAAAGCAGCACTGGATTGGCCAGCGGATGGCGCCGCAGCGCTGTCGAGAGGCGGTCGCACAGGCAGTACGTCAGGATCGTCACGGTCAGCCAGAGCAGCGGCGTTCGTGCCAGGTAGACCCAGAGCGAAAACACATTCCCGGTCATCACGCGCGGCGTGCGACGACGGTGAACACGAGCGCGGTGACGACCAGGGTCAGAACCGTCGATGCGATGACCGCGGCGGCAATCGCCAGCGCATACCCCTCAAGGATGTCCAGCCGCTGGATGACACCGACACCGGCCGGGACGAACATCAGCGGCAGGTAGGACAGCAGGCCACTTCCGGCTTGTTCGAATTGACCGTCGCGCAGCTCGGCCGGAACGAGCCGTCGTCGTTCGCCACGTCCCACCCAATCGCGCAGCACCAGCAGCAGCACGCAGAGTATCAGTCCGAGAACCGGTCCGGGCACCGGCGCCCCGGTGGCGCGCGCCACTGCCTCTCCGATCAGCTGGCACAGCAGGATCAGGCCGAGGCTGAGCAGCATCAGGCGTAAACGTCAGATCCGCACGACATTGCGTCTGTCCGCGCCGATCTCGTTGCCGCAGCCGATGACACAATGATCCGACGCTGCCCGGTTGCTGTGCGTGTCGGACGTGACCAGAGCGCGGGTCGAACGACCGGTACGGTCAGGCATTCGGCATCCGCCGGTTCGCCGGCATAGCAACCAGTCACCGTCCGGGTGAGATCCCTGATGAACGTCTCGGTCATGGCTGCTCCCTCGGATTGGTGAAGACCGGACCTGCCCAGGTGTTTTAGACCGACATGCGGGAGCAGGCCAGGAGGGGATCTGGCGCATCGGCTCCGGAGCGAGCCAGCCATGTCCCCGCGGCAGGTGCGCCGGTGTCGCCGAATTGCGGTGGGCCGGGCCAGCCGTTGCGTCAGCCGGTATTGATGGAGCGCGCGTCCGAAGGGCTGGCGGCCCCGGTCAAGCGTCCCGGCCTGCGGGCCTGCCGGACTGGTACGCGCCGAATGGGCATGCGCCGGATGGTCACACGCCGGATGGTCGCACGAGGTGGCCACGGTTGGTGTCGTCCCGGCAGATCGCGAGGCATCAGGTTCGGACCGGCACGAGCGAAGGCTGCGCCGTGTTGGCGCTGATGCGGGGATGCGATGACGGCGTCATGCCATTGCGCCGCGCGAGCATCTTCTCGATCACCGCGACCCGAAGCCGGTGCAGACGCCAGCCGAGGCTCGTCTCGGTCGACACCGAGCGCCGGTATTCGGAGTCGTGCAGCGCCTTCGCGTCGCAGGCCCGCTTGACCGGATCGTCATAGAACGCGTTGATCTTAGCCGCGTTCATGCCCGGTGTGGCGAGCCATCTCGGGACGTGGATCGCGGCCAGTTGCTCGATGTCCGTCAGCAGCCGCACCATGCCCATGCCCGTGGCGGGACAGGCGGCCTGGAACGCATCGCCGATCATCACCACGCCGTCGCGCCGGTGTCCTTCTGACACATAGAGGTCGATCGGCCGTGCGACGACCCGGCCGACTGGGTGATAGTCCCCGATGACCGAGGTGAGCCCGGGCAGCGCCTGGGCCAGGCCGGCCTTCGGGTCTGCCAGAAAAGCCTTGGTCCAGGGATCGCGATATCCGCGATAGGTGAACAGGTTGACCCGGGTCGTGTCATCCATGGTGAAAGCCGCCAGATAGTCGATTCGATCGACGATGCGTTCCCGTTGATAAACAAGAAATGAATGTTGAAACGACGAGCCGCGTGCTGGCCTGATATCAAAACCAAATGTCAGCGAATGTGCTGGCCGGATCAGGCGGCGAACGATGCCGATCTGTTTTCCGAGCGTGTATCCGTGACCGGTTGCCAGGACAATCAGCCGACAGGTGAAGATACGGTTGTCCGACAACCTGACGCGCTGCATCGTTGCGCTCGGTTCGATATCCGTGACCCGTCCGGTTACCGCCTGCACATTCCGCGGCAGGTTGGCACGCGCACGATGCACCAGCGACTCGTAGCGCAGGCCATAGTTGATGGTTTCAGTAATGCCGATGATGTGACCGGCGCGGGCGAGGGCGACCGTTTCTCCCTGGTACAGATCGCGCGTGAGATCGTCGAGAAACCCCAGCCGGCGTAACTGATCGATCTGTGGCCCATCCAAATGCTCCGCACGAAAATCAGCGGGATAGACCGGATATCGATCGATCAGGCATACAGTATAGCCCGCGCGCCCCAGGACTGTTGCTGCCAAGGTCCCGCTGATGCCGCCGCCGACAATAACGATCTCGGCGATGTGCGGAGCTGTGCTTGGATCATCAGACAAGGCGCTCATGTTCACCGCTCGTCTCTCCGTAAGATCAATAGAGATGATACTGAGGTGGCATCGGATAAGTGATCAACAGCAAATGAGTGTGTAACGGACTGTATCGCGGAGGCGCGCAGCGACGGGCCAGAGGCTCGGATCGGCACTGGATGCCGGGGAGTTGACCGCGAATGTGTCGCCGGATCGCGGATCCAGCCTGGATTTCGCTGATTAGTGACTTCGTGTCGAAACGATCAGCCACGAATGTGTGTTCGGGACATCGCGCGGCGCGGGAGCTTCCGGGCCGCTCCTTGGGAAGCGGCGCACGGCCGCAACGGGCACCGATGGTGGACGCGGCTGTCGGATAGCGCAACCGATCATTGCGGCCGGCGGTGTGGGGCGCAGGCTCCACCGCTTCGATGGCGGTCGCCCCGTCTCGTGCCTGGATTCGATGGCTGGCCTGGTAGGCCAGGCCGGGCTATTTGAAAGCCTTCTGCGCGGAGGAAAACGAGAATGCTCGATATGGCGGGAAAAGTGGCGATCGTCGCCGGGGCGGGGTCGGTGGGACCGACCGACAGCAAGATCTGGGGCAACGGCAAGGCCACGGCCATCCTTCTTGCCCGGCAGGGAGCCTCGGTCTTTCTGCTCGACATCAACGAAGCGGCCATGGCCGAGACCAGAACGATCATCGAAGGTGAGGGCGGTACTTGTGCGACCCACCGCTGCGACATGATGATCGCGGCCGAGGTTCAGGAGATGGTGCAGGCCTGCCTGGACCGTTTCAAGCGGATCGACATCCTGGTGAACAACGTTGGCGGGTCCGCCCCCGGTGATCCCGTCTCAATGACCGAGGAAGTCTGGGACCGCCAGATCGACTTCAACCTGAAGACGGCGTTCCTCGGCTGCAAATACGTGCTTCCGGTGATGGTGGAGCAAGGCAAGGGGGCGATCGTCAACATCGCCTCGGTCGCCGGCATGCGAAATGATTTCACCAGCGGGCGGTCGCATGTCGGCTACAGCGCTTCGAAAGCCGGCGTGATCCAGCTGTCCCGGTCGGTCGCCGGCACCTATGCGAAAAAGGGAATTCGGGTGAACACGGTGGTTCCGGGACTGATGCATACGCCGCTGGTCGAATACCGTCTGGCGCGCACGGTCGGCGGGAATGACACCCAGAAGCTGATCGATGCCCGCAACGCGGCAGTGCCGATGGGGCACATGGGCGACTCGTGGGATGTGGCTCATGCGGTGCTGTTCCTGGTATCCGACGAGGCGCGCTTCATCACGGCGACGGAAATCGTCGTGGACGGGGGCAGCACGGCCGCGATGCCTTGAGTCCGGCGCGGCGACCCGAACTGTCCGCGATGCCCGGAGCCTTGGGTAGCTGGGCCTCACGCGGCCGAGCGGTACGCACCAAGGCCTCGCGTGTCTGAGGCGTATGTACCGGCAGGCCGCGAATGCGCGACCTGCCGGCTCGATTGCCGAGCATCTGTTGATATCTTGCCGCGACGAGCCCCTTGGGATCAGCACCCTTGGACGCGACGATCCGCAAGGGCGCCTCAGAACGGACAGTCGATCGATAAGTCAGGCGCTTCTCAAGTCAGATCCGGTCGATCGGGCGCGGTTGCCGGCGAACCGATGACCTTTTCCGGGTAGGCGTCACGCGCCTCGATCCATGGCTGAGGGCCCCATGGCGGCCGATCCATGGCACGCCGCCACCCGGCCGTCGGGGTCTGACACGCGGCCGCAATTCACGGCATGAAGGCGCCGCCGTTCACGTGGATCGTCTGACCGGTGACGTAGCGGGCCTCCGCGGAACACAGAAACCGCACCATGGCCGCGACCTCATCGGGGTGCCCGCGACGTCCGGCCAGGCTGTCGGGCAGGATGGAGCGGCCATGATTGCCGCCGGCCGCCGCGCCGCGGATGGTCTCGATCGACCCCGGCACGACGGTGTTCACCGTGATGGCATCCGGCGCCAGTTCCTTGGCCAGAGCGCGTGTCAGCCCGACCATGCCGGCCTTCGCCGTCACTGCGTGGACCCGTCCGACCGCCCCCACATGGGCCGAGATCCCGCCCAGGTTGACGATCGAGCCGCCGCCGGCCGCAGCGATGTGCGGCGCCGCGGCATGTGCGCAATAGAACGCCCCATCCAGGGTCGCACTCATGATTTCGCGCCATTCCTCCGGTGTCATTTCGGTGAATTTCGTCTGCCGGCGTACCGACGCGTTGTTGACCAGGACATCCAGCCGGCCGAACTGCGTCACCGCCGCCTCGATCAGACCGCGTGCCTGCGCCGGGTCCGTGATGTCGGCCATGTGGGCCAGCGCCAGCCCGCCCGCGTCGCGCACCAGTCGGGCGGTTTCGGTGACATCGTGCTCGGACTGGCGCGCGGTCACAACGACGGAAAACCCGTCGCGGGCCAGGTGCAGCGCGATCGCCCGCCCGATGTTCAGGGCGCTGCCGGTGACGATGGCGACCGGCGATCCCGGGCTTGTTGGGTCGGACATTCTCAGGCTCCCAGGGCTGCCGCGATTGGACAGAGACCGCAGCTTGGTGTGCAATGGGCTCAGGATCAACAGGAGGAAGCCATGGCACAAGCCCCATCGTCATCTGCATCGCGCGACCGCGTTCGCGAGACCGTTCCCAAGATGATCGAGGTGACCGAGCAGGTCCTGTTCGGCGATATCTGGGAGCGCCCCGAACTGTCCAAGCGCGACCGCAGCCTGGTCGTCTGCGCCGTGCTGACAGCGACCTACCGGCCGGAACAGCTGCGCGGCCACCTCCAGCGCGCCCTGGACAATGGACTGACCAAGACCGAGATCTCGGAGATGATCACGCACGTGGCGTTCTACGCCGGCTGGCCCGCTTCGATGTCGGCGGCCAACATCGCCCGCGAGATCTTCGAGGCGAATCCGTAGGGGCCGCTCCATAATCGGTGTTGAGCGCGCCGGACGGGCCGTTTCGGCGCGCTCAACACCGATCGGACGAAGGATGCAGCGTGATCACGCCCGGTTCGGCGGACGGATCATGAATACGGACAAGGGATGGGAACAGAAACGATGAAGGCGGGCTTTATTGGCCTTGGCACCATGGGCGCCAGCATGGCCGCGAATCTGCAGAAGGGTGTTCAGAAGGACGGCCACACCGTGCTGGTGCATGATGTCCGCCGGGAGGCCGCGGCGTCCCATATCAAAAATGGGGCGGTGTGGGCGGACAGCCCGGCAGCGCTGGCCGCCGAGTGCGACGTGATCTTTTCCTCGCTGCCCGGCCCGGTCGAATTCGACGCGGTCAGCTATGGCGAACGTGGCTTGCTGTCGGCGATCCGCTCCGGGGTGCCGTATTTCGATCTGACGACCAACGCGCCGTCGACGGTCCGCAAGGCTCACGCGGACTATGCGAAGAAGGGGGCCCACCTGTTTGATGCGCCGGTCAGCGGCGGCCCCCGCGGTGCGGCGACCGGCAAGCTGGCGATCTGGTGCGGCGGCGATGCCGACGTGTTCGAGAAATGGAAGCCGGTGCTTGATACCATCGGCGACCAGGCGCGCTACATCGGCCCGATCGGTGCCGGTTCGGTGGCGAAGCTGGTGCATAACTGTTATGGTTATATCGCCACCGCCGCCGCCGCCGAGGTCTTCAGCATGGGTGTGAAGGCCGGCATCGAACCGCTGGCGATCTGGGAAGCCGTTCGCCAGGGGGCGATTGGCCGGCGCGGCGCCTTCGACTCGCTGACCGATCAGTTCCTGCCGAACAAGTATGAGCCTCCGGCCTTCGCTCTGCGCCTGGCGCACAAGGACGTTTCTCTGGCGACTGCCCTGGGGCGGGAGCTGAATGTGCCGATGCGCATGGCCAATCTCGCGCTCGCGGACCTGTCGGAGGGGCTGAACCGCGGCTGGGGTAATCGGGACTCGCGTGCGATCATGGTGTTGCAGACCGAGCGGGCAGGGGTTGAGATAAAGGTCGATCCGCAGCGGCTGACCGAGGCTTTGGAGAACAAGGCGAAGAACGGGTAAGGCGCGGGGCTGTGTCGCCCGCCGGGCGCGGGGCTGTGTCGCCCGCCGGGCGCGGG
>DASWON010000406.1:0-5797 GCA_036398735.1 Rhodopila sp. | reverse complement strand
GATGCAGCGGGCCGTTGGTGTGCGGGCCGTTGATGTGATCTGCGCCGGGCACTCAGGCGACGATCCAACGTTTAACCCCAAGATCGCCGCGCCGCCGATGCAGTGCCGTGCTGTCTGGATGGCCGGCCAGTCGAGCCGGTGTCCATATGGACGACGTGTCGCAGCGACCCGGCCAGCCAGCCGGGTCGCGCGGCGACGTCGGACGGCTTAAGCGGCCAGCTTGGCCGGCTCGCCCACCTTGCTCACCTCCCCAAGCAGATAGGCACGGAGCTGCAGGCGGGCGCGGTGCACGCGGCTTTTGAGCGTGCCGATCGCGCAGCCGGTCTGCTCCGCCGCATCTTCGTAAGATTTTTCCTGCAATACGATCATGAACAGAGCTTCGCGCTGGTCGGGCGGCAGGCGCTCCAGCGCCCATCCGAGTTCGCGCAGCGCGGTCCGGTCCTCATGGGCGGCGGCAACGGGAACCTCCGGCATGTTCTCGGTGTCCGTGAACTCGCGTTTGCTGCGCACGCTGCTGATGAAATGGTTGATCATGATTCGGTGAACCCAGGCCGAGAAATTTGTTCCCGGGATAAAGCAGTCCTGCGCGACCAGAGCTTTGGTCGCCACGTCTTGGGTCAGGTCGTCAGCGGCGGCGCGGTTGCGGGTCAATGCCAGCGCCCAAACGCGCATTTTCGGCATGAACGAAATAAGTTGATCGTGAAATTCCTGTGGCATGGTCGAGCCCTCCTGATCATTCAATCGCGGCTAGCATTTGACACCTGTGGCGCAGACCAGGGCTGTGCAAGGCGCCTGACATGACGGTGATGGACAGGTTGCGTTACACTTTACGTAATCCGGAATGATCGCGCCCGCGTGATCTCACGGCGGGATGAACACGATCGTTTTCATTGTGCGCCTGCCGCGCCCATTGCATCAGTGGGCCAACGCATCCAGTGGGGGATTGACGTGCGCTTCGCCATATCGGCCGTGGCAGCGGTATCCGGCCTGTTTCTGCTCGGACTGGCATTTTTTGGCCAGCCGGCCGTCTACCTGCATGAGGCCCGCGAGGGGTGGAGCACGCTGTTCGTCGGCGCCGAGACCGATCAGGCGGCCGCGACCGATGCCGATGCGACAGATCGTGATGCCGACGCGAGCCGGGTCGCCCGGTTGCAACAACGGGTCGCGCAACTGGAGGTCCAGCTTGCGGCCCGGCATGGCTCAGGAGACGGGCTGGAACCGTCGGCTGTGACGCCTCCGGCGGCCGCACAGCCGGAAGCGGCCCAGCCAAATTCCGCCCCGCCGCAGGCGGGGCCGGATCAGGTTCGGCCGGAACCGCCGCGTTCTGACAACCCCGCGCGAGCGACCGGCCAGTCCTTGACGGCTCAGAATGGCTCGCCTCCGGCGCCGGCCCAGCTCCCCGCGCCGGCCCAGGGTTCCGCTCCGGCCCAGGCCGCCGCTCCGGCCCAGGCGGCTACGCCAGCCCAGGTCCAGGCGGCTACCCCGGCCCAGGTCCCGGCGGCAAGCCAGGCCGCCCCCCCGGGGCAGGCGGCGATGCCGCCTGTCGCAGCCCCCACGAACCAGACACCGCCGCGCAATCCGGCCACGGCACGGGCGCCGGTGATGCAATCGGAGCCTCGGGTGGTGGCCAGGCTGGCGGAACCGCCCCCGCCCAGCGCGGCGCTTCCCGACCGTCGCGAGGCGGCCGCCGCGGCGGAGCCGGCGCCGGCCAAACCGGCGCCGCGTGACGCTGAACAGGCCAGGGCTGAACAGGCCAGGGCTGAGCCCGCCAAGCCGGCACCGCAGCGGATTGCCGTGGTGAAGCCGGTGCCCGCACCGCCGCCTCTGCCGCAGGCCGCGCCGGCCCGTCAGGAGGCGGATGAAGCTGAATCAGTCCTCAGCCGGCTGCGGCAACTGGCGCCTTCATCCGGGGCATCGCGGCAACCGGAGCCACCGCCTCAGCCGGCGGAGCCGAGGCCGCGCCCGGCGCAGGCTGCGCCACCACCTAAACTCGCGGCGGCACGCGGCGCGCTGGCGAACGGCAGGGTCGAGGATGCCCGGCGTCTGCTGCAGGAGGTGCAGTTGCAGCTGGTGTTTCGCCCGGTCGGCAGTCCCGGAGCGGACTCCCCGTCAGCCGCGAAGGGAGCGGCCGATGTCGCCCGGGCGCTGGACGCGCTGAGCTCAAATGACATACCACTCAGCCGGCAGTACATCGACGTCGCGACTGCGGATCTCTCTGGAGGCGCAACAATCCCTCCGGTCCAGGAATCGCAGATCCGCACCACCGGATATGCGCCGGCCTATCCGCCACGTTAACACGCAACACGTGACGCCTCAGTTTACGTAAACCGTGAAGGGTTGAACTCTGAATGTCGGCAGTACAAGACTGGCACATGTTTTGCTCCATTGTTCCCAGTGAACTTTCACTATGCCCATGCCTGCCAACCGGCATGAGCTGCAAAACAGATTAAGCAAAGGCTGACTTCCGCGGACTTCGACGCTTCGCTGCACATTCCGACAAGGGTTCAAAGACATGAGTGAAGAAACCACCTCCATGGTCCTCCGACGCAATGAAGTCCGGCGGCCGCACCGGCACCGCAGGGCGGCTGGCCCCGCGGGCATTGCCTTGGCGGGAGCGTTCGCGCTGTCCGCCTGCTCGACGGTGCCGACCCTTCCGCCGGCGCCCATGGAGCCGGCGCCATCGACCTACAGCTCCAACCTGCCACCGTACCGGATCCAGGTGGGCGATGTGCTGGAAGTCCGCCTCCTTTTGAACCCGGAACTGAATGAGGAAGTGACGGTCCGTCCCGACGGTCACATCTCGACCACCGCGGTGTCGGACGCGCTCGCCTACGGCCGCACGCCGGCCGAGTTGGCGGAAACGTTACGCGGCATCTACGCCCACGATCTGCAGAACCCGCGCGTGTCCGTGGTGGTGAGATCCTTCGCTCCGACCCGCGTTTATGTCGGCGGCGAAGTGAATACCCCGGGCGAGTTCATCACTGTCGGTCCGACGCTCACGCTGTCGCAGGCAATCGCACGGGCCGGTGGTACCAAGCTGAGCAGCGACGACACCTCGGTGTTCATTATCCGGCGCGGGTCGGGGGACAAGCCGGAACTCATGTCCGTGAAGTGGAAGGCGCTGCGCCAGGGGCGTGACCCCAATGCCGATGTGCGTCTCGCGCCCTATGACGTGGTGTACGTGCCGAAGCTTGGCATCGCCGAGGTCTATCAGTTCTACAACCAGTATGTCGGGCAGTTTGCCAACCCCAGCTTCGGGTTCTCCTATCTGCTCAACCCGGAGAATTCGGGCGGCACGGTCATTACGCCAGCCGGGCGCTGACAAGGATGCGGCGCCGGTTGCTCCGGCGCCGCGCTCCGGCACATCGTATCGGGTAGGTATCGTGCCGGACGGATGTGGTTTCGCGAAATATCATCGCGGGCGAGTGCACGATACCGTGTCGCAGCCGAACCGCAGGGGGCTGTTGCCGTTTCGGCAGAGAACCCTGCAGGCGCGGTGGTCGTACCTCACGGAAGCAGCCGCTCTGTTCTGAATTCGATATTAAATGGCCAGCCGTGGTCAGTGCAAGAAAAGCAGGTGTCGTGGCGAGCGGGCGGGTCTGTTGGCATGACGCTTGCGGCAGAGTCCGATGTTCATTTCAACGCCGACCAGGCCGAGGACAACTGGGTGGTGCAAACTGGTACACTCAAAGGACTTGATAGCGCCGACCGGAAGATATTGTCGGAATGGCTGGATGCGGTCGAGGGCATCGATACGGTCCTGGATCTGGCCGTCCGTCCCTGGAACATCGTTGGCGCCGGCGCGATCTTCGGCGTCTTCGAGACTGGTAAAGACCGGGCGTCCTGGCTGATCGTGCGGTATGGTCAGCGATGGACACTGGCGCGCTGCTCAGATGGTTTCGTATCAGACGTATCTATATCGCTCGAGGATGTCCTCGGGTTGATCGATACGCCGTAGCGCTGAACCGGCTCGGTTCAATCCGCTACTATAGCAGTCCGATTTGATGCCGCTACGTCTCAGGCGCCGCATCACGGCATGAGGCGCCGCCGGCGATCGCTTGCCGAGAGGGAATCAACGATCCCGCTACAGGCGCGCGCGCTGGGGACGCCGCGCGACGGGCGCTTCGGCGAGACCCCGCTTCAACACGATGCCATGGCGGCGCAGCATGCGATACAGCGTGACCCGCGACACCCGCAGCGCGTCCGCGGTCGAGGTGATGTTCTCGCCCATCCGGTCCAGTGCCGCCAAGAGCATGGCCCGTTCCTCGGCGGAGCCGGGTTTGGCAGGGCGGCCAACGTGCGGAGTGGCCAAACGCTCATCCAGTCCGATCAGCGCCGCCATATCGATCAGTGTGCCGTCGCCGATCACCACGGCGCGCCGCACCACGGACATCAGCTCGCGCACGTTGCCCGGCCAACGGTTGCGCAACAGGGCCGCCATTGCTTCCGCCGAAAATCCGTCCATCCGGCGGTTGAAATCCCGTTCCGCCTCGCGCAGGAAGTGATAGGCCAGAGGCGCGATATCTTCGGGCCGCTCACGCAACGGCGGCACCGGTAGGGTCAGCACGTTCAGCCGATAGAACAGGTCCTCGCGGAAGCGTCCCTCGGCGATCGCCTCGGCGAGGCGCACATTGGTCGCGGAGACGATCCGAACGTCGAGGCCGATGGTCTCTCGCCCGCCCACGCGCCGGATCTGCCCCTCCTGCAGGAAGCGCAGCAAATGACCCTGCAGGTCGATCGGCATGTCGCCAATTTCGTCGAGAAACAGGGTGCCGCCCTTGGCATATTCGATCTGGCCGATGCTGCGGGATACGGCGCCGGTGAAAGCTCCCTTCTCATAGCCAAATAATTCCGATGCCACCAGTCCGGTCGGGATCGCGGCGCAGTTCACCGCGACGAACGGGCCGCCCGCGCGCCGCGAACCATCATGAATGGCCCGGGCCAGCAGTTCCTTGCCGGTACCGCTCTCGCCGGTGATCAGAACGGGCTCATCAGTCTGTTCGAAACGCCGGACCAGTGCGGTTATTCGCCGCATCGCCTCACTTTCGGCGACGATCGCCGGCCGTTGCGGTCGCGGCGACGCGTTGCGGCCTGCGTCGCCCAGCGCGCCATCCCTCAGTGGATCGACCGTATCGTACAAGCGGCCGAGCAACGTTGGATCCTCGGCCGCACGCTCCAGCAGCAGGCGGGCCAGTCGCTGTGCCGGCACGCGCGCCAGGTCGTCGAAGCTGACCCGGGACATCGAGGTCCCCTCAACGCATGAAGCTATGCGTATGTCCGGTGAACACGGCCGGCTTTCGGGCATCCTGGATCGTTTCCATCTGCGAAGTGAACGACACCTGTTTCGTCATGTGCCGTGTTATCGCAAACCTCTCGCAGGCGGGATCACGAGCGCGTGCCGCGCCATCATCAGAAAGGGAGCGTGACAATCACGCGGGCAGGGACACCTGTGCAGCACGGCCACACGCAAGAATAATCGAAAGCGTCAGGTGTCCGGACGCCGGAATGTTTTTGGATAAGTATAATGACGAGACGTATCCAATTTCCCTGGCATTGAGGCTCGCCGCAGGTGTAGTTTCGGCGGCATGTCTTCGCTGACTTATCTGCCGCTTATTTTTGTACTGGCAGTGCCCGCCTCCGGATGGGCCGATCAGCAGGCGCGATCCGACGCCCTTATGTCTAGGGCCCTGCCCTCCCGCACCGCGGTACCCCAGGGGGCCCTGTCTCACGGAGCCCTGTCTCACGGAGCCCTGTCTCACGGAGCCCCGTCTCAAGGGGCTGCGTCCCAAGGGGCGGC
>DASWON010000405.1:0-3393 GCA_036398735.1 Rhodopila sp. | reverse complement strand
GCGCCCGCCGTCATCCGGGCTGGACTGGCCCGGATCGGCCCCTCGACCAGGCACACCGAGGCCGCGGGCGAGGCGGTTAGCCGGGCCAGACGGATCCGCCGCGGCATGGTGGGGGTGGACCTCGACGATCACTCGGCGGCCAAAGACAGACCCCCCGGCGTGGCCGGTCGTCCGGGCGGCTTCGCCTCGGCGCTGCGGATCCTCGCCTCGACGTCCGTCTGGCACGCCCCGAACAACCTGCCCATCTGCGTCACCGCGACGAACAGCCGCAACTCGACCATGATCAGTATGGCCTCCACAACCAACTGCAACAGAAACGGTGCGCTGGGATGCTTGAGCGCCGCCTCGCCCGGCACTCGACGAATCCACGCTGCAATGACGTTGGTCTGGTCGACAACCATCAGCACGCTGACAAAGATCGGGATGAAGCACACCCCGAGAGCGAGCACGCGCCACAGCGCCTTGAGCAACGGGTCCAGGTCGCCGCGCCGCAGCGGGCGCCCCGGCCCCGTCGTCTCCAGCGGCGTGGTGATAACCAGGGTCGACTGGATCATCCTCAGCCGGAAGGCGCTGTCGGCATTCGTTTCCACCAGGCAGTGGAACAGCCGCAACGCGCTGCCAAGCGCCAGAAGAACGATGTAGTAGCCGATGATCCCGACGAGTGGGAACAGCACCCACAGGAGGTCGCGATCCGTCTCGAGACCAAAGATAGGGAACGAAAACGTCCTGGTCTTGACCGAATCATCGAACAGATTCTGCAGCTGGTGCTCCCACAGGCTGAGGCTGATATCGCTCGTCATGGGTGGCGTGATCTTATGGGCGTCGATGTCCTGCTTCAGGCTTTGGCAGACTGCGCCGGGAAAGTTTGCGTAAAAGCAGCGCGCCTTCATGCTGAGGTCTTCATAGGCGTACTGCCTTGCCGGATACAGAAACGCGCTCAGGCCATAGAGCAGCATCGCCATGTACACGATAATAAAGACATAGATCACGCTGCGCAGCCGGTCGCTGGCCTTGTCGAGAACCTTGAAGGCGTCGTCGAATTCGCCCTTCTCCATGGCACCCTCCTGATTTGGGGTCGCGGAGTGCCAATTGCTCCGGATGGCCCGGGGCCGATATGTCGCAGTCCACAGACGGCGCTGATCGATCACGGTCGGACGTTGCGCTGCGCGGATCGCGTATTGCCGGCGCCGATGAAGCGACCGGACGCGGATCCCGGACGCGCCGCTGCCCACCGTGCCACGAGGTCCGGCGCAAGCCCCTGGTGCCTCGACGCCTCCCGCGGCGAGTGCGCTGCACGGCGTGCATCATCTTGGTCGGCGGCGGCGCTGAGCGGATGTGCGCGGGTTTGGCGTGGCGGCTGCGCGCGAAAATCAAAGAGGGACCGCCCCCCGGCCGACCGTCGCCGACGAGGCGACGCTTCGGCCGCCTGGTCTCTGACGCCGACCGATCAGCCGCGCAGGTCGGCCGCGGACACGAAGTCCCCGGCGATGATGCCCCTGCCGGCGCCACGGCGTCTGGACATCGAGGCGTGTTCGTGGCAGACACTGCCCCGCCCGCGAGGCGCGGATCTTAGGTCCGCCACGGTAGGACTCAGCCGGCTCCGGCAGTAACCTGGAGGCGGATCGAGCGATCCTCGAAGGCACAGACGACTTTGCCGTTCGCGGCAGATGCGGGTGTAGTTCAATGGTAGAACGGCAGCTTCCCAAGCTGCACACGAGGGTTCGATTCCCTTCACCCGCTCCAGTTCTTCATTTCCGATCAACGCGGTGGCTGCCGGTCCCAGGTGGTGGAACCATCATCGAACAGCGGTGTCTCGGTGGTGCTGGTGCTTGTCGTTGAACCCTGTGACGTCGTGTACAGTGGTGTTTCCATATCCGCCCGTCCGGGTATCGATGCGCCTGGCTTAGGCAATGCGATCTCGCTGGGCGGGGGGAAGAAGTCGGGCTTCACCGGAGCGGCCCGCTCGGGTGCCGTTGTCTTCTGTTGCGGCAGTTCCGACCCTGGCATGCCGAAACTCGGCAGTCCGTAACTGCTGTCGAGACCCGCGGGCGCCTGAGGCGTATACAGCGGCGTATCGTACGACTGCTGGGTCTGGGCGACCGCCCCAGCCAAAGGCAGTGCCGCCAGCGCCACGGCGACAGCGGCCATCACCCGCGAACGGGACACCCACATCGGCGGGATGGGTCCGCGCGACGTCGTCGATAACAGCCACGGCCGCGGCAATTCGGAAAACCTCATGCTGCCTCTCCTTTGCACGGGACGACCTGACCCGAACCGGGCTGTCGAATGCAAATCGCTCCTGCGTGAGAGGCCGTAGACCGCGGCCTGGGCCGCAGACTGCGTGTGACGGCCGCTCGCCCGTGCGTGAGAAGCCTATCTCTCAAGCGCCATCCGGCAGGTTTCCACCAGTTGCGTTCCCAGCGCGCGATAATCGGCGGCCCTTGGCGCGTTCGGCCGCCAGGCCAGCCCCAGCGTGCGCCAGGCTCCCGACCCGGCCAGGGGACGCAGCACGAGGCCCGTGCCTTCGGTGATCCCCGCCGCCACCGCGAGCTGCGGCAGCAACGTAACCCCCAGCCCACTGGCCACCATCTGGACCAGAGTGTGCAGGCTGGTGGCGGCGAAACCGTCCTGGTCACCGCGATCACCGGCCAGCAGACCGCACACCGCCAGCGCCTGATCACGCAGACAATGCCCGTCCTCCAGCAGCAGAAGCCGTTCGGTGGCGAGAGCCGCGACCGGGATCTGCTCCTCGCCGGCGAGGCGATGGTTGGGCGGCAGGGCGACCACGAAGGGATCGCGCGCCACCGGCACCGTGTCCGCGCCGCCGCAATCGCAGGGCGTAGCCAGCAGCAGCAGGTCGAGCCTGTTGGCGGAGAGGCGGTCGACCAGGTTGGCCGTGGTGTCCTCGCGCAGATAGAGACGCAACCGGGGAAACGCCGAACGTAGCGCCGGCATCAGCGTCGGCAGCAGGAATGGTCCGATGGTCGGGATGACACCCATGCGCAGCGGCCCCGCCATCGGCTCGCGCGCCGCCGTGGCCGCCTCGGTCACCGCCTCCAGGGCGGTCAGCGCGGTTCGGGCGCGTTCGACCAGTTCAAGGCCGAGCGGTGTGAAGACGACGTGGCGACCGGCGGCGCGATCGAGGATATGGCAGTCCAGTTGCCGCTCCAGCGCCAGCAAACCCGCCGACAGCGTCGACTGGGTCACCGCGCACGCCTGTGCCGCGCGTCCGAAGTGGCGGGTCTCGGCGAGGGCGACCAGATAACGAAGCTGTTGCGGGCTGGGGAGCAGCGTCATCGTCTTTCTCGATCAAATTGTCCAATTTCATTCATTGGCACGAAAATGTGCGGTGTGCCAAGTTCCGCCCGCACTCGAATGGAGAAACTTGATGCT
>DASWON010000404.1:0-15157 GCA_036398735.1 Rhodopila sp. | reverse complement strand
GCGTGAACGATGGCAGACCGAGCAGCAGGAACAGTAGCAGGGCGACGTGCAGTCCCACTGATGCGATGAGGCCGGAACGCAGGCGTGGTGTCATGCCCGGCGTTCGCTGGCCCACCGTCTCGCCGCCGCGGAATAGTTGCTGCAGCACGCGGCGATCACCCTACTTGTGCGGTCCGGGAGCCGGCTTGGGAGCGGCGGCCGGCTGCGATGCACCCGTCTGAGGTGCCGCGGTCTGTTCAGCCAGCAACGCCACCTTGGTGAAGCCACCCTGGGTAATCGTGCCCATCACTTCCATGATGCGGCCATATGCCAAGTCCTTGTCGCCACGCACGAAAATCCGCCGCTCCGGATTGTTCTTGGCGATGGCCTGCAGCTTGGCGACGATCTCGGAGATGTCGACCGCCTGGTCCTGCAGGAAGATCGAGCCGTCGGCCTTGATCGAGACGGTCAGCGGCTCGCTGTCGCTGTTCAGCGGCTGGGCGTTGGTTTTCGGCAGATCGACCGATACGCCTGACGTCATCAGTGGCGCAGTGACCATGAAAATGATCAGCAGCACCAGCATCACATCCACCAGAGGCGTGACGTTGATTTCCGCCAGCGGACGGTACCGGCCATGCCGGCCGCCGCGACCGCCGGTGTTCATCGTGAATGCCATGGCTCAGGACCGTTCCTTGCGTTGGGTCATGTCAGGACGCGCCTCGCGCGGGTCATTCAAACCGCGCCGCGCATCGGTTGATATCAGGACCGCTCTTCGCTCTGGCGGGACAGGATCGCACTGAATTCGCTGCCGAAATTCTCGATCCGGCCGGCAAATCGCGCCAGGCTGGTGCTGATCTGATTGTATGCGAGCACGGCCGGGATGGCCGCGACCAGGCCAATGGCGGTCGCGAACAAGGCTTCGGCGATGCCGGGGGCGACGACGGCGAGGTTGGTGTTGTGCATCGCCGCGATCGCGGAAAATGAGTGCATGATACCCCACACCGTTCCAAACAGGCCGATGAACGGAGCCGTCGCGCCGACGCTTGCGAGAAAGACCATCCAGCGCTCCATCCGGTCCATCTCGCGCTGCACAGTAACGGTGATGGCACGATCGATCCGTTCACGGACGCTGGTGTGCGAGATATCGGCGCCGGCAACACGCACCGAGCGTCGCCATTCGCCCATTGCGGCAGCGAAGACGGACGCCATCGGATGGTTGGGATTGGTACCCTCGCGGTCGAACAACTCGTCCAGGCTGCCGCCGGACCAGAATCGGTCCTCGAATGCGTCGGCCTCCTTGTTGACCTTCCGAAGGGTGCTCCATTTCTCGAACACCACGGCCCAGACCCACACGCTTGCGCCGAGCAGGCCGAGCATGACAAGCTTGACGACGATGTCGGCTTGCATGAACAGCCCCCACAGCGACAGATCGCCGTTGGCCGTTCCCAGGTTGACCGCATCCACTGCCCGATCCACTGCCTAATCCCCTCTTTCGGTCCTTGTCCCGACATCGTGCATCAGCACCCCCTCCGGCCAGCTTCATCGACAGCCGTGTCGATTCGCAAACATCATAGCTCCCGTTTCGAGTCGCGAGCTACCACACTTGATCTGCCGGTTCGCATGCATCACAGATCCCGCCTCGGCAGGAGATGCATTACTGCTTTTGCTCCGATTCGCGACGCATGACTGCCATCCCCTCTCGCCATTCTGGCGGGATGCGGGCCGGCCGATTTCCTCCGATTCGGACGCAGGCGAGTTTGATGCGTAGAATCGCGCACACTCCGCTGGGGCCTTGCACCGTCTGGCGCAACAGCACGGTCGCGCCACCCACGTCCAATGTTTCCGTGTCGACAACCAGCAGGTCATCGAGCATCGCCGGCCGCACATAGTCTATTTCGGCGCGATGCACCATGAACATCAGGTTGAAGCGTTCCACTAGCCTCGCATGTGGGATTCCCGCGTCACGCAAGGCTTCCGTGCGGGCGCGCTCCGCATACCGCAGATAATTGGCGTGGTACACAACGCCGCCAGCATCAGTGTCCTCATAATAGACCCGCAGGGAATACCGGTGGCTGGATTGCGGATGAGTAATCATTAAGGATGCGCCCCCGGCTCCGGGAGCTATTCCGGTCTGACCAGCCGGTGTTGCTTACGGCCGGCCGACAGCTTGATCGCGCCGTCACGCAGCTGATCCGTGCCGATCAACAGCCCTTCCTCCATCACCGCGACATCATTGACGCGGGCGCCGCTGCCGCGGATCAGGCGGCGTGCCTCGGCATTGCTCGCGGCCAGGCCGGCGAGCGCAAACAACCGGAACGCCGGGATACCCGCCACAAGGTCGCCCGCCGGGACGGTGACGCTCGGCAGCGTTGCCGCGGCCTCCCCCTCCTCGAAAGCCCGCCGTGCGGTTTCAGCGGCCAGAGCAGCCTGTTCGGATCCGTGCGCGAGCATCGTCGCCTCGGTTGCCAGGATCTTCTTTGCCTCATTGATCTCGGCGCCGCCCAGCACTTCAAGGCGGTTGATCTCGGACAACGGCAGATCGGTGAACAACCGCAGGAAGCGGCCGACATCGGCATCCTCGGTGTTGCGCCAGAATTGCCAGTAGTCATAGGCGGACAGCCGATCCGCCGTCAGCCAGATCGCTCCCTGGGCGGTCTTGCCCATCTTGCCGCCGGATGCGGTCGTGATCAGCGGCGTAGTCAGGCCGTACACCGACTTTCCGTCGGTCCGGCGTGTCAGTTCGATGCCGGCGACAATGTTGCCCCACTGGTCGGATCCGCCGATCTGCAGCGTCACGCCGTGGCGCCGGCTGAGCTCGCGAAAGTCGTAGCTCTGCAGGATCATGTAATTGAATTCGAGAAAGGTCAGCGGTTGTTCCCGCTCCAGCCGCAACTTTACCGAATCAAAGCTCAGCATGCGGTTGATGGTGAAGTGCACGCCGACCTCGCGCAGCAGCGGGATGTAACCCAGCGTGTCCAGCCACTCGGCGTTATTGGCCAGCATCGCGTCGGCCGGCCCGCTTCCAAATCGAAGGAACGGCGTGAAGCAGCGACGGATGCCAACCATGTTCGCAGCGATTGTCTCGTCGGTCAGCAACTGGCGCGATTCATCCTTGCCGGAGGGGTCGCCTATGCGCGTGGTTCCTCCGCCCAGCAGCACCACCGGCTTGTGTCCGTGCTTTTGCAGCAGCCGCAGGATCATGATCTGCACCAGGCTGCCGACGTGCAGGCTGTCCGCCGTGCAGTCGAAGCCGATGTATGCGGTGATCGGTCCGGCTGCCATCTCGGCTCGCAGCGCGTCGATGTCGGTGCATTGGAAGACGAAGCCGCGCGCTGTGGCTTCATCGATGAAACTGGTGGTCGTCATGGCGGCTGACCCGTAATCTGCGGACGAGGCGCGGGTTATCACACAGCGAGGCTTGGGCAAATGCCGCGAACGATTGGGCTGATGAGCGGAACCTCGCTGGACGGCGTGGATGCGGCGTGGCTGGACACTGACGGAGAGACGATCGCTGCGTTTGGACCGGCGGCGACGGTACCTTATGATACGGTGTTGCGCGCCGACTTGCGAGCGATCCTTGATCTCGCGCCCTCGCTAGGGCCTGACGATGCGCGCCTGCTCAGCGTGGTGCAGCGCCTTACCGACTATCATGTCCGCGCGGTCGAAGCATTGGGCAGAGAGGCGGACCTGGTGGGGTTTCACGGACAGACGATCCTGCATCAGCCGCAGCGCAGACGGACCTGGCAGATCGGCGATGCCGACGCTCTGGCGCGCCGTCTCGCTATTCCGGTTGCGTACGATTTTCGTTCGGCCGACGTCGCGGCTGGAGGGCAGGGGGCTCCGCTCGTGCCGATCTATCATGCCGCTCTGGCGGCAGATCTGCCCAAGCCCCTGGCAGTGCTGAATATCGGTGGAGTGGCGAACGTCACCTGGATCGGCGGTGACGGTGACCTGCTTGCCTTCGACACAGGTCCGGGCAACGGCCCCCTCGACGACTGGGTGTTCCAGCACACGGGTCATGCCTTCGACGCGGACGGGCTGTTGGCACGCTCCGGCCAAGTGCATGAGGCGGTACTGAAACAGCTGATGTCGCACGCATATTTTGAATTGCCGGGGCCAAAGTCACTTGATCGGCTCGACTTTGCAGGGACCTTGGCAGACAGCGGGCTGTCGGAATTATCGGCGGCGGACGGTGCGGCGACGCTCGCCCGGTTCACGGCGGCCTCGGTTGCGGCGGCCAGACTGCCGCAACCGCCGAAGCGCTGGCTGGTTTGCGGCGGAGGTCGGCACAATCCGGTTTTGATGGCCGGTCTCCGCCATAGCCTCGAAGCCCCGGTCGACCCGGTCGAAGCCGTGGGATGGAACGGCGACGCGCTGGAAGCGCAGTGCTTCGGGTTTCTGGCTGCCAGGGCAGTGTCCGGGCTTCCGCTCAGCTACCCTTCGACGACAGGGGTACCAGCCCCCATGGCAGGTGGGAGGATCGCCCGGCCATTCTAGACCCCTCCATGCAAGCAGGCGCTGCGGGATCAATCGAGATCCCTCTGCCTTCGCCCCGATATACTGGCCTCAGCTTGGCGCTCGCCGTGCGTGGATGTCAGTCGGCGGCGAGCGCCATCTGCTTACGAGCAATCGCCTTGCCGCAGAAATCCTCGATTGCTTCCGCAACAGTGTCGGCGTAGCTCGCGAATACGTGATCTGCGCCGGGGATCACCCGGTAGTCCACATGCACGTTCTTCTGCGTATTGAGCTTGTCGACCAGCTTCCGCACCGCAGGCTCCGGAACCAGCTCGTCGGTGTCGCCATGCAGCATCAGCCCGCCGCATGGACACGGCGCCAGGAAGCCGAAATCATAGTGATTGGCTGGCGGTGCGACGCTTACCCAGCCGGAGATTTCTGGCCGGCGCATTAGCAGTTGCATGCCGATGAAGGCGCCAAACGAATAACCCGCGATCCAGAGCCCGCCGTGACCCGGATTGACTGCTTGCATCCAGTCCAGTGCTGCCGCCGCATCGCCGATCTCGCCAATCCCGCCGTCATAGCGGCCCTGGCTGCGACCGACACCGCGGAAATTGAAGCGCATCACCGAGCAGCCAAGCTTCTGGAAAGCCTGGTACATGGAATAGGTGATCCGGTTGTTCATCGTCCCGCCATGCAGCGGATGCGGGTGCAGCACGAGCGCAACTGGCGCCCCCGATTCTTTCGAATGGTGATAGCGACCTTCGAGCCGTCCATCAGGACCGGCGAACATTACCTCGGGCATGGCAATACGTAACCTGTTTCCTGTCCCACCGGTAGCGCATGCCCAGAAACCACCGCGGCTTCGGGCACCCCTGCCGGGCCTGCAAAACGTCACGGGCCAAAAAAACTCCCCCTCTTGGCCCGCGTGATCCTTAATTAGATAGGAACGCAATCTCCAGATGTCAGTTCCGTGGCAGGCAATCAAGCCATCAATTCTTGACCTCTGAAGTCGGAAAATTTAGGTTTGGTCGAGGACCTCCGTCGAGTTTCCGGACTGCGTCTCCTTCTGCCGATTAGTCAACCTGTCTCGCAACAGCGCTCTCACCGCGAAAACTGACTTCCGCAGGGAGGACCGTCTTATAGGACAATCGAAGCGATCTTTCATAATGGAAATGTCGCATGGCATTCATGTTCCCGTCGAAGACTAAAGAGGCACAAAATAGCCGCGATCCAGATGTCCAGTCTTCTGCAATTGCCACTTTTTGCTATCCCACCGTGTATCAATTCCTCTGGAGTAAACCTCAACATGCACCAAGGTGAGGCGTTGTCGACTGATCAGGGTGCCTCTCCTCCCTATTCGCTTGCAGCCGTCGAATGAGCGTCTGCATGCCGGGCATGTGGTGAAAACGGGCCATGCAGCTTTCAACGAAGGGCCGCTATGCCGTCATGGCGATGGTCGATCTGGCGGCGAGGGAAGCAGTCGATCACACCAACGAGCTGGTCTGTCTGGCCGATATCGCCGCGCGTCAGCAACTCAGCCAGGCCTACCTGGAGCAGTTGTTCGCCAAGTTGCGCCGCGCTGGGCTCGTCAGCGCCGCCCGCGGCCCCGGCGGCGGCTACCGTCTCGCCCGGCCGGCATGCGAAATCGCTATCGCCGATGTCGTCGCGGCGGTTGACGAATCCATCAAGGCGACGCGCTGCGAGGTCGGC
The DNA here is from genome assembly GCA_036398735.1 of Rhodopila sp. Lineage (GTDB taxonomy): Bacteria > Pseudomonadota > Alphaproteobacteria > Acetobacterales > Acetobacteraceae > Rhodopila. Next base: position 9,010 of record DASWON010000404.1, on the reverse strand, counting down.
AGCGGCGGTTGCATGCTCGCGTTGGGACCACCGGGAGGCGGCGAAATGTGCCACACCCACGACCTGTGGTTCGAGCTCGGACGTCAGATTCGCTTGTTCCTGTCCGGTATCACCTTGGCTGACGTCGTGCTCGGTCGTGTGGCCGGACGTGCCGTCGCCCTGCCGCACGCGGGGCCGGCCTTAAATGACTAACGTCCATTATCTCGACGCCAACGCAACGCAGCCGCTGCGGCCATGCGCCAGGCAGGCCATGCTGGCCGCGTTCGAGACGGTGGGGAACCCCTCCTCGGTTCACCGCGCCGGCCGCGATGCACACCGCACCATGGAAGATGCACGTGAAGCCATCGCGCTGATGTTTGGCGGGCGGCCGCAGGATCTGATTTTCACGTCGGGCGGCACCGAGGCGGACGCAACCGCGGTGCACGCGATGTCTCGCGGCCGCCGGATCCTCATCAGCGCGATCGAGCACGATGCGATCCGGTCACTGGCAGCGGACCGATCCGGCGGCGCCGCAGCATCCATTGAAACCGCCACCGTGGCTGCAACGTCGGTACGCACAGCAGACATCGTACCGGTGCTCGCGGATGGGGTGCTCGATCTCGCGGCTCTGGAGCAACGGTTGAGCGACGGCGTGGCATCCCTGGTCTGCCTGATGCTGGCCAACAACGAGACCGGCGTTATCCAGCCGGTATCCGAAGCGGCCGCGATCTGCCGCCGGCACGGTGCGCTGCTGCACGTGGACGCGGTGCAGGCAGCCGGCCGAATGCCGGTCCGGCTCGACCGGTTCGGTGCTCACAGCCTGGCCGTGTCGTCTCATAAGCTGGGCGGACCTGCGGGCGTCGGCGCATTGCTTTTGGCGCAGGACGCGCCCTTCGCTGAACCGCTGATAACCGGTGGCGGTCAGGAGCGTGGCCGGCGGGGAGGCACGCAGGCATTGGCGCTGATCGCTGGTTTCGCGGCTGCCGCGCGGGCGAGCGCCGCGGACGATCTGGACCGCATCCGGGCCCTGCGTGATGCAGCTGAACGGGCTGCGTTGGCGTGCGGTGCCGTCGTATGCGGAAATACCGCGAGACGGCTGCCGAACACCACCTGCATCGCCCTTCCCGGTGCCGCATCCGGGGTCCAGGTGATCGCGCTCGATCTGGAGGGCATTGCCATCAGCGCCGGGTCCGCGTGCAGTTCGGGCAAGGTGACGCGGAGCCACGTGCTGCATGCAATGGGTCTGGGCCCGCTTGCCGGGGAGGCGATCCGCGTGTCCCTGCCTTGGAACGTCACCGAGGGCGACATCGACGCCTTCGCGGAGGCATACCGGCGCGTTGCCGCCCGATTTCACCCCGCTCCCGCACCGCCCGTGACACCTCCTCTGGCACCGCGTGCGGCGTGATCCTAACTTCAGTGCCATGACCAAAGTGCCGCCACGCCGCAATCGGCCCGTTTATCTGGACAACCAGGCGACGACGCGATGCGACCCTCGGGTCGTCCAGGCAATGCTGCCGTATTTCTCCGAGGAATACGGCAACCCTCACAGCGTCGAGCACGCCATGGGGCGCACCGCCGAAGCCGCGGTCGAGCAGGCGCGTGCCCGGGTTGGCGCGCTGGTCGGCGCCGAGGCCAGGGAGATCATGTTCACTTCCGGTGCCACCGAGTCGAACAACATCGCGATCAAGGGTGCCGCGCGCTTCGCCGCCGGCTTAGGCGATCCGCGCCGGCGCATCATCACCGTTGCGACGGAACACAAATGCGTCCTCGAATCGGTCGCCGACCTCGCTGCCGAGGGGTTCGAGCCGGTCGTGTTGCCGGTCGGAGCGGATGGCCTGCTCGATCCCGGCGTCTTGCGCGACGCATTGGCGGTTCCGACCCTCCTGGTCAGCGTCATGGCCGTGAACAACGAAATAGGCGTGATCCAGGACATCCCCGGGCTCGCCGCGATCGCGAAGCAAGCCGGGGCGCTGTTTCACACCGATGTCGCCCAGGCAGTGGGAAAGATCGCACTCGACCTGACAGGCTGGCATGTCGATATCGCCTCGGTCAGCGGGCATAAGATATATGGACCGAAGGGCGTGGGTGCGCTGTTCGTTCGCCGTCGCCCGCGCGTGCGTCTGTCGCCGCTGTTCTCCGGCGGCGGGCAGGAGAGGGGGCTTCGCTCCGGCACTCTGCCCACGCCGCTGATCGTCGGGCTGGGTGAAGCCTGCACTCTGGCAGCCGGCGAGATGGCGGCTGAGGCGGAGCGGATCCGTGCTTTGCGGACCGGTCTGCTGGAACGACTGCACCATGCGATCCCGGACCTCCGGCTCAACGGCAGCGCTCAGCAGCGGATCGCCGGCAACCTCAATGTGACGTTTCCGCGGGCGAGCGCCGCCGATCTGATGGAGGCAGCGCCCGATCTCTGCGTTTCCACCGGTTCGGCCTGCTCCTCCGCCGCGGTCGAGCCATCCTATGTTCTGCGGGCGCTGGGACTTTCCGACCAGGAGGCCGCTCGGACCTTGCGCATCGGGATCGGACGCTTTACCTCCCCCGCCGACATCGACTACGCGGCCGCCGCGCTGTCCGCGGCCCATGCCGCCTGCGAAGCGGCCCGCCCCGACCCGCTGCACAAGGCCTGATCCGTATGCCGAGAATGACCTTCATTGAGCGCGATGGCACACGTCGCGAGGTGGACGCGCCGCTTGGCCTCTCGGTGCTCGAGATTGCCCACAAGCATGGCGTCGATATCGAGGGTGCCTGCGAGGGATCGCTCGCCTGCTCGACCTGCCACGTCATCGTCGATGCCGCCTGGTTCAAGAAGCTCGAATCCCCGACCGAGGACGAGGAGGACATGCTCGATCTGGCTTTTGGCCTGACACAGACCTCCCGGCTGGGCTGCCAGATCGTAATGACGCCGGAGCTGGACGGTCTTGTGGTGAAGCTGCCCGCCGGCACCCGCAACGCCCAGGGCTGACCATGCGCATCGTGGTCGCCATGTCCGGCGGCGTGGACAGCAGTGTGGTTGCTGGTCTGCTGCACGAGGCGGGCCACGAGGTCGTTGGCGTTACGCTGCAGCTTTATGACCACGGGGCCGCCATCGGGCGCAAGGGCGCGTGCTGCGCCGGCCAGGACATCCATGACGCACGCCGGGTCGCCGAACACCTCGGCATCGCCCATTATGTGATCGACGCTGAGGAACGGTTCGCCCGGTCGGTGATCGCAGAATTCGCCGACAGCTACGCGAACGGTGAGACGCCGGTGCCGTGCATCCGATGCAACCAGACAGTCAAGTTCGCCGACCTTTCCGTCCTCGCGCGCGATCTGGGCGCCGAACGGCTCGCTACCGGGCACTATGTCCGCCGGCTCGACGGGCCTGACGGCGCGGAGCTGCATCGGGCCACCGATCCGGCGCGCGATCAGAGCTGGTTCCTTTTCGCGACGACGCGCGAGCAGCTCGACCTGTGCCTGTTTCCGCTCGGGGATATGGCGGACAAGCATGCCGTGCGCGATGTCGCGCGAGGGCTGGGACTGCGCGTCGCGGAGAAGCCGGACAGCCAGGACATCTGTTTCGTGCCATCCGGCGCCTACACTGATGTGGTTGCGAAGATCCGTCCCGACGCCGTCGAACCCGGGTCTATCGTGACCGCGAATGGGCGGGTCGTCGGCAGCCACGACGGGATCGCGCGCTATACCGTTGGCCAAGGTAAGCGTCTCGGTGATGCCGCGGTCATCGATGGGCAGCGGCAGGTGGTGCTGGCCACCGACCCGGGCCGCCGTCGCGTTGTGGTGGGGCCGCGGGGCAGCGGCACGCGGACGGTCCCGCTGCGGGATGTCAACTGGCTCATTCCCAGCCCGGCTGCGGGATTGTCCACCATTTCAGGGCCGGCCATCCCAGGACCGGCGCCCTCAGGGCGGATCGCCGCAGGACTAGCCGCCGTAGGGCCGGCTGCCGCCGGACTGGCTGCCCCCGGACTGGCTGCCCCCGGACTGGCCACCCCCGGACTGGCCACTGCAGGACCGGCCACCGTAGGACGGGCCGCCCTTGAGTTGCGCTGTGCCGTGAAACTGCGTGCGCGTGAGGCGCCCCGGCCCGCAACGGTGAGAATCGCCGGCGACGGCACGGTCGTCGAACTGGACGATCCCGCGCTTCCGGCTCCGGGTCAGGCGTGCGTCTTCTACAGCGGGGACCGGGTTCTGGGCGGCGGCATCATCACGCGCTCACCGGACGGGTTCAGCTAGAGTCGAAGCCACCATCGAATGGCCGGTGCAAATCCGGCCAGGCACCATGGATGCCGCTTGTGACGCCTCCGCCGGCCCGGTGCCCAGCTCGGTGGAACGACCGCCCGGAACGCTTGACCGCCTGCACTGGGAAGCGCACATCCCCCGCGCCAGACAGTTGGACGGCCGCCGCACACGGAGCAACTCCGCGTGTGGAGGAAAGTCCGGGCTCCACGGGAATACGGTGCCGGCTAACGGCCGGCGGGGGTGACCCCAGGGGTAGTGCCACAGAAAACAAACCGCCCGTGCAAGACCGGTCCGCGTGAGCGGACGGGTCCCGCGGGCAAGGGCGAAACGGTGCGGCAAGAGCGCACCGCGTCCCTGGCAACAGGGGCGGCACGGTAAACCCCACCGGGAGCAAGACCGAATAGGGGCGGCTGTAACGTCACGGTTTCGAACGCCGTGATAATTGCAGGGGCGTTCCCGTCCCGCCGCCCGGGTTGGTCGCGTGAGGCGCATCGTGAGGTGCGTCCCAGAGGAATGGTCGTCCCGTCCTCACGAGGGGCGGACAGAACCCGGCTTACAGACTGTCTGGCACCTTTCAGTCATCCCTCTCCAGGTCTGGCACTGGCACCGACCGTTGCGATGCAGTGCTTTGCCTGCATCCCGAAATTCACCCCACAATGTTGTCCACAAGAACGAAACGCGAATATTTTCGTGAGTCAGAATTGGCTTGGGGTGAATCGGAGCCCTGCCGGTAAGTATCTGACGAAGCCGGGAAATTAACCGACGAATCCCCCAGTAGAGGGTCAATCTTCTTTGACTTCCCAGTTCCGCCCATGCTATCCCATGCCTGCCCACGGTGGACCATCATCCACAGGGAGGTGCTGCGGGATCCGGCCAAGCGCACCAAGCGCCGAACCCCGTCGCCACAGCGACTGCGCCTTGTTCACTCACGACACACACGCCCTGCAGGAAAGGCACACGGGTCCGAATGGCCCTCTTTATCGGCACTCACCAGAACAAGCTGGACGCCAAAGGGCGTGTGTCGATACCTGCGCAATTTCGTTCAGTTCTCAAGAAGATGAGCCATGCGGGAGAAGGTGCCCAGACCGCGACGATGTACCTGAGGCCGTCGCATCAGAACCCCTGCATCGAGGGATGGACGGAACTGGGTTTCGAGGCGCTCAGCGCTCCGGTGGCGGAAGGCTACAGCCTCTTCAGTCCGGAGCACGAGGATTTCGTGATGGCACTGTTCGGCGATGCCTGTGCCGTGGAAACCGACAAGGAGGGGAGGATCATGTTGCCGCCCAACCTCGTCGAGCATGCGGGCCTGACCGAGCACGTGGCGTTCATCGGCACCCGCAACACGTTTCAGATCTGGGAACCGGAGGCAGGTGCGCGCCGGCTCGCGAAGGCGCGGGAAAACGCAAAGGCCGCGGGCTTCAGCGTCCGTGCGGGGACGCTGGCGGCGGGAGGGCTGGCATGAGGAGCGTACGCACGACGCCGGCCGGCGGGGCGGACGGCAACGCCGGTGACCGGACCCAGACGGGGCATCTTCCGGTCATGCTTGCCGAGGTGCTCACGACGCTCGTGCCGCGTGACGGCGGCGTCTATCTCGACGGCACTTTTGGCGGCGGTGGCTATGCGCGGGCAATCCTGGAGCAGGCCGAATGCACGCTGTGGGCGCTCGATCGCGATCCCGAGGCGATCGAGCGCGGCGCCAGCCTGGTGGCGCGCTTTCCTGGCAGGCTGCATCTGCTGCACGGCCAGTTCGGCGACATGATGACGCTGCTGGATCAGGCCGGCGTGGCCGAACTCGACGGCGTGGTTCTCGATCTCGGCGTCTCGTCTTTCCAACTCGACGATCCCGCACGCGGCTTCTCGTTCCGTCATGACGGCCCGCTCGACATGCGCATGGGAAAACATGGGACGAGCGCCGCCGATCTGGTGAACACGCTGCCTGAACGAGCACTGGCGGATGTGCTGTATGAGCTGGGCGAGGAGCGTGCGTCGCGCCGGATCGCCCACGCCATCGTCGCCGCCCGGCAGGAGGCGCCGATCGAGACCACCGGCCGCCTCGCGGCGATCATCCGCGCCGTGTTGCCGCCGGACCGGTCGGGCAATGATCCGGCCACACGCAGCTTCCAGGCCCTGCGCATCAAGGTGAACGACGAACTGCACCAGATCGAGGATGCTCTGGCCCAGGCGGTCAGCCTGCTCGCGCCAGGTGGGCGGCTGGTGGTGGTGTCATTTCACAGCCTCGAGGACCGTATCGTGAAGCGGTTCATGAGCGAGGCCACCGGGCGAGCGGGCGCGCCGTCGCGGCACGATCCCGCCGGACTGCTGGCGCGCGAGATGCCCGGCTTTCGCCTGCTGACTCCCCGGGCGCTGCGACCCAGCCTCGGTGAAACCAGCCAGAACCCGCGTTCCCGCAGTGCTCGGCTGCGTGCGCTCGAACGTCTCGATAAGGGCCGCGACACATGATCCGACCGCTCACCATCGCTACCTGCCTGCTGGCTTGCGGCTCCGGCCTCTATCTCTATCAGTCGAAGCACGAGGTGCAGCTGCTCGACCGTACGATCGAGCGGACCGTGCGAGACACCGGCGCACTGCGCGAGCAGAGCCGGTTGCTCGCGGCCGAGTGGACCATGCTTAACGATCCGGATCGGTTGCGCCAGTTCTCCGATACCTATCTCAGTCTCAAGACGATCACCCCCAGCCAGTTCACCAGCGTTGCCGACCTAGACAACCGGTTGCCTGCGCCACAGGCGGAGACTCCGCCGGAAGGTTCCGGGGAGCCGGCGCTGGTGTCGGTGGCGACCGATGGCACCGCTCCCAGCTCGACTGATCCGGGTTCGACCGATCCCGCCAGGGGCGCAGCTGACATGGCAGCCTCCGAGACCGGCACCCCGGCTTCCATAGCCGCGCCCGTCTCCGCCCCGCCCGTCATCGCCCCGCCCGTCATCGCCCCGCCCCCAGCCGCCGTCGCGGATGACGCGCTCCCGGTTCCGCCCATTCCTTCCGGCCGGTCGGCACCTTTGGTTGCGTCCGTGCCGCGACCTGCCGATACCAGGACTACGGACCGCGCGCCTGCCGCTCGTTCGCCGGTTGACGGCCAGGCACGCTCCGCCTCGGTCGCCGAGGTTCGGTCGCCCGAGCCGCGCCCGTCGGACCAGCGCGCCGCTGATCTGCGTCCGGCGGAACCCCGCGCTGCGCCTCGTGTCGCTGCTGCCGATGTCCGATCTGTTGACCAGCGCGTGCCCGATCAGAGGGCGCCCGACCAGCGGGTGGGCGAGCAACGCACCGCTGAATCGCGTCCGCCCGAAGCGCGCTCCGCGTCGCGCGTGGCCCTCGCCGAGGTCCGTGCGACCGATCAACGTTGGCCGGAGACGCATGCAGCCGTCCGCGTCGCCGATGCGCGCAGCGATGCACGGACGCCTGCCGCTCCGCCGCCGCGTCCGGTCGCGCTTGCGGCGCCGCGGCCCGTGCCCGCCGCTCCGCCAGCCAATTACGCACAAGCGCCGGTTCGGGCGATGCCGGCGGCGCCGCCGCAGACCTACGGCGGCTCGCTGCTCGGCATGGCGCGTGGCTCGATGCCGCCAGCGCCGCGCCCGACGCCGGTGAGCGCCTCTTATAATGCCAACTGAGCTGGACTCATGAGCGATCCGAACGATCCGGTTCCGCCGCCTGATTCCCCGCCGTTGAACAGCGGCCGCCATGGCCGGCCTGCGCAGCGTCGCGGCGCCAGCCGGTTCGACGCCGTGCCGCGGATGGAGAATGTGCGGGTGACCGCCCCGGACCTCGCCCGTCGCGCGGCGCTGGAAAAGACCCGCTCGCGCCTGGTGATCGCCGCCGGCGGATTCACCGCATTGTTCGCGGCCGTGCTGACGAAGCTGGCGCTCGCGACCATCGTCATGCCGCTGGCGCCGCACCGCGTTGAGCGATCGGTCAACGAGATCGTCGATGCCGCACCACGCAATGCGATCGAAGCGACGCTGCCTGGACAGCGGGCCATGATCACCGATCGCAACGGGCAGCCGATGGCGATGTCGCTCAATACGGTGTCACTGTTTGCCGACCCCAGGCAGATCGGTGATGCCGAGGATGCGGCGAAGAAGCTGAAGCAGGTGCTGCCGCGGCTCGATCTGGCCGAGACCGAGGATCGCCTCAAACGCGACAAGAAGTTCATCTACCTGGCGCGCGAGATCACGCCGCGCGAAGAACAGGCGATCAACAACCTGGGGATTCCGGGCGTCGACTTCCGACCGACCCAGCATCGGCAGTATCCGCTGGGCCGCACCGCCGCGCAGGTGCTGGGCGGCGTGGACGTGGAGCAGAATGGGTTCGCCGGCGTGGAAAAGTATTTTGACGAGCGTCTGCGGACCAACACCGACCCGTTGCGCTTGTCTATTGACCTGCAGGTGCAGGCGGCGGTGCGGGAAGAACTGGTGACCGCGATGGACACGTTCGAGGCGATCGGCGGCTGCGGCATCGTGATGGATGTGCATACCGGCGAGATCCTGGCGATGGTCAGCCTGCCAGACTACGACGCCAATTCGGTGCGTACGGCGCCGGCTGAGAACCGCTTCAACCGAGCGGTGGAGGGAACCTATGAGCCGGGCAGCACTTTCAAGCTGCAGACCGCCTCGATGGCTCTAGACAGCGGGCTGGTCCACATCTGGGACGAGTTCGACGCGTCGCACAACATTTCCATCGGCCGCTTTACGATCTCCGATTTCGAGGGCAAGCATCGCTGGCTGTTTCTGCCTGAAGTCCTGGCGTATTCTTCGAACCTCGGGGCGGCTCATATTGCGCTGACGGTCGG
>DASWON010000403.1:0-11127 GCA_036398735.1 Rhodopila sp. | reverse complement strand
GTCCGTGCCGTTCCCCTCGCCCACCCAGGCGACGCAGGCATCGGGACGAATCAGCATCGAAGGCCCGGTATCCACGGTGACGCGATGTATCCTCCGCGCGCCTGCCGCGACGCGGGATACGGTCGCCTCGGCTGAGGCATCGAGAAGAACGCCCATGCCATCCTGCATGACATCGTAGAGTGAGCGGCCGGCATCGCCGTGGCTGATCGGCCTGTCGCCGGTCAGCCGTCCGACGCTGTCCTGCGTCGAACCGAGATCGTAACGGGTGCCAAGGCCGGTCATCATCTCGCCGATGAACCGGTTGACGTCATCGAACTGCATGAGGTTCGCCATGATGTCCCTCATGGCGCCCGATTGCGGGTCGGGCCGCAGGATGGCGACCTGGGCAAGGGTATTCGCCAGAACAGCTTCAGCAATGGGGCGCCGTTCGGCGGTGTAGGTGTCGAGCAGGGTCTCGGGCATTTCGCCGCGAATGACCGCCGCGAGCTTCCAACCAAGATTTGCAGCGTCCACGAGCCCGAGGCTCAGCCCCTGCCCACCGAACGGCGAATGGACATGGGCCGCATCCCCGGCAAGCAGCACCCTGGCGTGGCGGTAGGTATCGACAAGCCGCGTATTATCCGCCCACCGGCTGCCGCTTCCGAGGCCTTTGACACGGATGTCCGTACCGCTGATGCGCTGCAGCACGGCCTCAATTTCCTCACGCGTGACCGGAGCCTGCCGGTCTTCAGGAGGACCACTGAAGTCCAGCATGGCCAGCCGGCCGGGGAGAAACCCGTAGGCGAACACGCCCCCCGGTGTGCGGCGCCAACCAACGGGCAACAGGCGTTCCGGATGGTCGACCTCGACGGTGGCCTGGAACATCGTCAACGTAGGCGGTGTGCCGGGAAAGCCGAAGCCGGCCATCTTGCGGATGACACTGTGCGCCCCGTCGCAACCAACGAGGTAGGAGCAGCGGATGCGGCCTTCGCCGGCCGGCGATGCCCACGCCACGTCGATCCCGTTCACCGTCTCGACGAAGCCCATGACCTCGCATTCGCGGCGCACCTCGATCCCCAAGACGCCCAGGCGGTCCGCCAGCATGGTTTCGACGCTCTGCTGATCCACCGCGTGACCGCGCCGCCCCGGCTCTTTCTGAGCGTCCTTCCGGATGAGCGACAGGCCAGCGAAATGGCCGCCGATGTTCGACGTGCGACCACGCGGATGTGGTCCGGTCTGCTCCGTGGACGGCGTCATCGCCGCGAAGCTGCGCGCTTCCGCGGCGGCGATGGCCGCGGCCATGCCGCGACGCTGCAAGGCTTCGCTGCCAAGGGGTCCGACCGCCACCGCCTTCATGGCCGTGCTCACCGCGGCAAGGCGCTCCAGCACGAGGACGCCCACGCCACCCAACGTCAGCTTGATGGCGGCCAGCAGTCCGACAGGCCCAGCGCCGACAACCACAACATCAACTTGTTTTTCCACGTATTCAATCCCATCGTGTACGCATGTTTTGTATATATCAAATCCATTTATGTACTCAGTACTAAAACATGGTCTATCGGGAGCACCACGTCAATGCCGTCCGACCGCCGATCCCGTAAGCGCCTCGCTACGCGACAGGGCATCTCCGATACCGCCACGCGCCTCTTCGTCGAGCGGGGCTTCGATCAGGTGACGGTGGATGAGATCGCGGCCGCGGCCGACGTCGGCCGGATGACGGTGTTCAATCACTTTCCCCGCAAGGAGGACATGTTCTTCGACCGTGATGAGGAGGGACGGGAGATCCTGCGCGCAGCCCTGCGGGAGCGTGGTCCCCGCGTCGGTCCGATCGAGGCGTACCGCCGGCTTGCGCATCGGCTGGTTGCGGAGCAGAGCCCCTACGTCGAATTTTCCGCGCGGAGCCAAGGCTTCATAGAGACGATCGAGCGCAGCGAAACCCTCAAGGCCCGGGCCAGGGCGATACGCGACGAGCTCGTGCAGGTCGTAACGGTAGCGCTGGCTGAGTGCGTGGGCCGGGAACCGAGCGATCCCGATGCCCGGCTGGCGGCCGGTCTGCTCCTGGCGACGTGGACGGTGGCCTTCATCCAGGCTCACCGGATGTTTCGACAGACGCAAGATACCGAGCGGGCGAAGGCCGCCTTTGTCGCTATTGTCGACCAGGGAACGATCGGCGTGAAAGCCGCGATGGCTGGCACGCCTTACACCTGAGCAATCACCTTCGGACCGACGATGCGCCGCGTATATTGCCCCGCGTCATGCGGCGATCGTTGCCTGACTTGATTGCGCGCCGCCGCCGCAAGCGCCGCAGCGGCGACCGGGCGCGGACATGCACCGCGAAAGGTTTCATGGGACCCGGAACCGTGGCTCCTGGCTGCTTGCGGTGGCCGGGCCTGGCCCTGCTGCCCGCGATGTTTTCCAAGTGACAGTCGTGGGTCACCGGGCCGGACGCTTACTCGCGTGCTCGCTCGACCGGTGATGGCACAGCGGAGAACTGCCCAGCGGCGTCTCCAGTCATCCGGAAAGGGGTCTCAAAACGTGCCTGTGGACAGGAATCCATCGGAATCCGAGAAGTCGGCCATGAGCTTCTTGCCGACCAGCTCCTTCAAGGTTTCAGTCGTGCCGCCACCCAGAGTGCCGTAGCGGGCCCCGCGATAAAACCGCGAGACCGGATATTCGTCGGTAAACCCGTAGCCGCCATGCACCTGGATGGCCTCATTGGTGACACGGATCGCCATCTCGTTGCAGTACATCTTGGCGATCGCCGCCTGGTGGGGGTCCGGGAACGGATTAGCCGTGGCACAGGCACGATACAGGATCGACCGACCGACCTCGATGTCGCGATACATTTCGGCCAACTTCCACCGCATGCCCTGAAATTCGCCGATCGACCGGCCAAAGGCGGTACGGTTGCGCATGTAACGAACTGATTCCTCGAACGCCCCCTCGGCCAATCCCAACGAGATACTGGGATTGAGGCAGCGCTGCGTGTTGAACGCGTTCAGCAACTTGCGAAATCCATCCTCCTTCAGGATCAGATTCTCCAGTGGCAGTTCACAGTCATCGAACACGATCTCGGCCAGGTTTTCTCCGCCCATGGTGTGATATCGAGCCGTCACCTCGAAGCCTGGCGTGCCTTTGTCGATCAGCACGCAACCGATACCTTCCCGTCCCGGACGCTTGTTGACGCGTGTAAAGACGACGAACGTCTTGGCCTCATCGACGCGGCTGATCAGTGTCTTGGTTCCCTTGAGACGAAGCCGGTCACCCACGATGTCGGTGTTGGTGCGGTAATTCGCGACGTCGGTGCCGGCATGCGGCTCCGTCATGCAGACGGCCAGGATCGTGTCGCCGGCGCAGACGCCGGGCAGGATACGGCGCTTCACGTTATCCGGTGCGAAAGCAGAAATGATCTTGGTCTGAACACCGACCTCGCCCAGGACGGCCATGGCCGTTACGTAGCAGGCCTTGGCGATCTCCTCGAGTACCAGAGCGGTGTCGAGCACCGCGAGGCCGAGACCGCCATATGCCTCCGGCACGGCCATGCCGAGGATGCCGAGTTCGGCAAGCTCACGCATGTTCTCCCACGGGAACGTTCCATCCATGTAGTTCAACGCGCGAGCCTTGAATTTGTCCTGTGCCAGCGCGCGGACGGTCTCAACAATCTGCCTTTGCTCAGGTGTCAACTCGAACTTCATGAACGTGACCTCGACAGTTTCAACGCTTTGCCGTGGCCTGAAGCCGTCTCTCCGGCTATCGGTTCCGGCGGCCCCACGACCACGGGCTTGTTGGGGAACACCCGCGGTACCGCCTCCGCGACGGCGACAGATCCTTCGGCATCGTCGTCAGAGTTGCAACAGGGTTGCAACTGTCGCGCAAGGCCCCTGCTCCATCGCGAGACCGTCCACAAGCGGACCCGCGAAGCCCTGATAGACGACTTGCCTCAGGAGACAAGCAGTGCATCGAGGCAGGGACACCAGGGGAAATAGCATAGCTCCGCGCCTCCGTCAGCGGCAGCAGCGTCATCAGCCGCGAACTACACGGCGCGTGCCGCCGGCCGGGCGCTGCTCAACGTGAGGCGGTTGATGCCGGCCATGGTCGGACCTGAGGCGGTTGCGACGGCGCCCAGCGCGTCATCGATGGCGCATTTGCAAGCAAGCCGGGCCGGCTTGGGCATCACTCAGCGTTCCTCCGGATCCGTTGCGGCGCCGGGGCCCTTCCCAATGCCTCGCCACCACAGCACCGCTATCTATCCGCTCGGCAAGAGGTTGAATTCCACGGCAGGACCCGTGGCGGTCCGGCACCCGCTGCAGCGGTGGGCTGCGTTCAGACAGCAGGACGGTCGAGGTCATCCGGAGCGGGATCTGTCGCGGATGCACGGCATTTGTCCGTCGTCTTTACCCGTCGGCGGGATGTGTGCAGTCTCATCGAACAATAGATCTACCGGGGAGAGCGCCATGAAATTCGGGCTGCGCTACTGCAATACGGGTCGCTATGTGGACCCGGCACGCGCGGTGGAACTGGTGCAGGCGGCCGAAGCCGCGGGCTTCGAATCCGCGTGGACCGTCGAGCACACGGTGATCCCACATGGTTACCAGTCGCAGTATCCCTATTCACCGTCGGGCAAACTGCCGGGTGGAGACGGTGATTTCGATCTGCCGGACCCGCTCATCTGGATGGCCTACGTCGCCGCGGCCACGACCCGGATCAAGCTCGCCACCGGCGTGATCATCCTGCCGCAGCACAATCCGGTCATTACCGCCAAGCAGGTGGCTACACTCGATTACATGTCGGCAGGGCGCATCCTGCTGGGCGTCGGCGTGGGTTGGCTGAAGGAGGAGTTTGAGGCGTTGGGCTCGCCGTTCGCGGAGCGTGGGGCGCGCACCGATGAGTACATCCAGGTGATGCGCGAACTATGGCGCGCCGACCGCCCCAGCTTCGAGGGCAAATTCTTTCGGTTCAAGGATGCCTATATGCGGCCCAAGCCGGTGAACCGTTCGGTTCCGATCATTATCGGCGGCCACTCGACATTCGCCGCGAAACGGGCGGGCCGGCTTGGCGACGGCTTCTTCCCCGCCCGCGGCGCCCCGGCGGAACTGGTCAAACTTGTGCGCGACACCGCCGCGGCACACGGCCGCGCCCCCGATGCGATCGAAATCACCACCAGCCTGCCGGAAAGCCTGGACGATCTGCCCGGCATGGCGGCCGCCGGCGTAGACCGGGTACTGGTGCCGGTGGCATTTACCAAGGAGTTCAGGAACGCCGTCCAGACTCCAGGCGATCTGCGGCAGTGGTCCGACATCATCGATCGTTACGCGGCGGCGTGACGGGGGCGCCGGCGGCCGGATCGATCACAGGGGCCGCAGCGACACCCCGCGTGCGCGAGCATCGGCCTGGGTGAAAGCACTCCGGACGCCGTGTCCGCGGCACCGCACCGTGCGCAATCGTGCCATACCGGCATGATCGCGGTGACCGGCGAGATCGCGGTGATCGGCGGGATCGCGGTGACCGGTGGGATCGCGGTGACCGGTGGGATCGCGGTGTCCGGCGGGATCGCGGTGACCGGTGGGATCGCGGAGACCGGCGGGATCGCGGTGACCGGCGGGATCGCGGTGACCGGCGGGAGCGCGGTGACCGGCGGGATCGCGGTGACCGGTGGGATCGCGGTGACCGGCACGACGCGATGCAACGACGATCCGCGTTCAGTCAAACAGGATCGCCGGCACGGATGAAACTTCGTTCTCAAGGCAGCACGTCCGGCCAGCGAACGGAGTTCCCCAGCCGGACGCCCAGCCATGCCGGCCTACGCCAGTGATATCTCGCGGTAGTCGTCCGCTGCCACTGCATCGCAGTGCTCCCGATAAGCGGGATAGCCGCCACTGTAGCGCATGATCTTGCGGGTCAGCTTGCCCTCGACATTGCGATTGATGCCGGTCATCCACGAGTCCACCTCGTTAGCCAGCAGTCCCTGGCCCATGGCCTTGACGTGGTCGGTCCACCGGACCGTGCCCGCCTGCGTGGCCTCGATCCGGGTCAGGCCGTGGTCGCGCGCGTAGCGGATCAGTCCGGTGACCCACTCGACGCTGTACTCGGCCGCGCGCGGAAAGTTGCCAAGCCCGGCGTGCGGCCCCATCACCATCAGCAGATTGGGAAAGCCCTCGACCAGGACGCCGAGATAGGTCTGCGGCCCGTCGCTCCATTTGTCCTTCAGCCGGGACCCGTCGCCCCCCCGGATATCGATCCGGTCGAAGGCACCGGTGATCGCGTCGAAGCCGGTCGCGTAGATAATCAGGTCGAACTCATACTCAGCGTCGCTGGTCTTGATGCCGGCCGGCGTGATGCGCTCGATCGGCGTCTCGTTGATGTCGACCAATTTGACGTTTGGCTGGTTGTAGACCTCGTAGTAGTGGGTCTCCAGGGGCAGGCGGCGGGTGCCGAAGCCGTGGTTCTTCGGGATCAGCTTCTCCGCCACGGCCGGATCCTTGACGCGCTGACGGATCTTGCGCGCCACGAAGTCCGAGATCAGGGCGTTGGCCTCGCGATCCACCAGGATGTCGCGGAAATTGCCTTGCCAGATGCCGAAGCCGGGTTCGCCGTATAGCTTCTCGAAGAAGGCCTCGCGTTCCTCCGGCGTCACCTCGAGGGCCGAACGCGGGTCCGGGCTGTGGATGAAGCAACCCGCGGTCTCGTGGCAGCGCGCGAAGATTTCGGGATAGCGCGCGCGGATCTGGCGCATCTCCTCATCGCCGATCCTCGCATTATGCAGCGGTGCACACCAGTTCGGCGTGCGCTGGAACACGGTCAGGTGGCCGACATCCTTGGCGATGGTCTGGATGGTCTGCACGGCGGTCGCGCCGGTGCCGATCACCGCGATCCGCTTGCCGGCGAAGGTCACAGGTTCCTTGGGCCAGTTCGCGGTGTGGCAGGACTGACCGTCGAACGTCTCAACGCCCGGCAGACGCGGCATGGTCGGTGCCGAAAGCACGCCAATGGCGGTAATCAGCAGGCGCGTGGAATAGCGCCTGCCATCATCCAGGACGACATCCCAGCTGCGCGTCGCCTCCCGGTAGTGCGCGCTGCTGACCCGGCTGCGCAACTGGATGTCGCGACGCAGGTCGAACTTGTCGGCAACGTAGTTGAGATAGCGCTCCGTCTCGGGCTGTGCCGCGAAGTGTTCCGACCAGTTCCATTCCTGCAGCAGTTCCTGCGAGAACGAGTAACCGTAGGTCCAGCTTTCGGAATCGAAACGCGCGCCGGGATAGCGGTTCCAGTACCAGGTGCCGCCGACGTTGGTGCCAGTCTCGAACACCCGCGCCTTCAGGCCGAGTTCGCGCAGTTTGTAGAGCTGATAGAGGCCGGAAACGCCTGCGCCAACGACGATCGCGTCAAAGTCCACGGTCGCATCCGCTGTCGCTTCGTCCGCAAATGCCTGTGAGGTGTCCATGCTTTCCTCCCTAGCCTTTGTTTGTGGGCCGGTTTGCCAAACGCCGAAGGTAATGAGCGCTGCAATCGGACCACCAGGGCATCAATATTTTTTGGTCGCGGTCGACTGACCGGAATGTTCTCCCTGTTCCGTCCCTTTCGCAATAGGCAGCGTCCGCGTGAACGGCTGCGGGGTTCTCATCTCTTGCTCGGGCCGGTCGGCCGGCAACACCCGGCTGTGCTCGGGAGCAGAACGACGTTGTCCGGCTTCGACCAGGAAAACGGAGCTACGTACGTAGGACGATCATAATCGTTTCTGCAGTGCTCGCATCACCAAGGTCCGGTGCGCGAAGCGCCAGCACGGCGGCCAATACATGCCGGCCGCCCGGCACAGCCGGACATCGAGAGGAGCCCGGGTTTGCAATCACGCGCCGTGGGCTCCCGTCATGGATCGTGCGTCGCGCCGGCCCCGCGGTGATACCGGTTCGCCGCTCAGGGACATGACCGGATGTATGCGGCCGGACGAAACCGGGCTTCGGATGCGATCAGTGTCGCGCTGTCAGGGGAAGGCCTGGCGATCGAGCGCGGCGCGCACCGCCGCGGCGCGTGGTATCGGCGCCACCGCGCCGTAGCCCGTGCATTTCAGCGCTGCTGCCACGCTGGCGTAGCGGGCCGCCGCCTCAGGCTCGTCTCCCGCCAGAATACGTGCCAGAAACGCGCCGCAGAACGTGTCCCCGGCTCCGGTCGCGTCAACCGCAACGACCGGGTACGGCGGGATCCGCAGCCGCGCGTCGGCCGTCGCGAGATAGGCTCCGGCCTCGCCCAGCTTCAGCAGCACCACCTTCGACCCCAGCCGCAGATAGAAATCGAGCATGGCGTCGCGGTCGGTCAGGCCGGTCAGTGTCCGCACATCATCCTCACCGGGGAAGGCGTAATCCGCATTCGCCATGGCCGCGTGGATCACCGCGGCTGCCCGCGCCGGCGGCCACAGCCGGGGACGGTAATTCGTATCGTACGCAACCTTCACGCCGTGCCGGACCGCGATGTCGATCGCCGCGAACACCGCGTCGCAGGCGGCGATCGAGATGCCCTGGCTGATCCCCGACACATACAGGATGCGGGCTGCGGCGATGGCCGCCTCCGGCACGTCCGCCATGGCGAACATCGAGGCGGCCGAACCGCTCCTGTAGTGCAGGAAGTGATGCCCGGCCGCATCGTGTGACACGCAGTACACGCCCGTCTGGTACCGGTCCGTCCGCAGCACGGTGGACGTGTCGACGCCCTCCTGCTGCCACAGACGGATGAAGCTATTGCCAGGCATGTCGAGGCCGAGCGCCGTGATATACCCGACGCTGGCGCCTTGCCGGGCGGCGGCGATGGCGGCATTGGACGTGTCGCCGCCATGCCCCTGCAGGTAATGCTGCGCGCCGTCCGCCTCCGGCGGCAGCTGGTTGAACTCCAGCATCGGTTCGCCCATGCACAGCAGCTCGGCGCTCATGGCTGCGTCGCTCCGGACAGCACGGCTGCCGCGGCGGCCTCGATGGCGGCGCGGTCGCCGGCGGCGATGCGCCTCTCATCCACCAGGGCACCGCCCATCCCGACGAACGCGGCTCCGGCGGCGAGGTAGGCGGCGACGTTGTTCGGCTCCACCCCGCCGGTCGGGCAGAACGCGACGCCGGGGAAGACGCTGGCCAGCGCCTTGATATGCCCCGGCCCGCCGGCCGAGGAGGCTGGAAACACCTTGACGACATCCGCGCCCGCGGCGAGGGCGGCACGCACCTCGGTCGGTGTCAGCGCACCGAGCATGAGGGTGGCACCAGCCTTCCGGCATGGTTCGGACAGCTGCGGATCGACCCAGGGTGCGACGATGAACCGCGCCCCGGCGTCGAGACACGCGGTCGCGGTAACGGCATCGGGGACGGTTCCGGCGCCGATCAGCAGGTCTGGATCGCGCCCCAGCTGGCTGATCAGCGTGACGGCCCCCGGGATCGTCATGGTGATCTCGAAGATGCGGATGCCGGCCTGGCGCAGCCATGCCACGGCGGTGGCGGCATTCTCCCGTGAACTGGTCCGCACGACGGGCACCACACGCGCTGCCCGCAGTTGTTGCATCAGGGCGGTCTGTGACATGTCGAGGACTCCTCCGCCATTAGCCAAGCAGGCGGAAGGGTCGCCGCGCAAGGTGCCGTGGGACACGAGCGCCTTGGTTGGCTCACTCGGCGCTCCGTATCAGGCGTCAGTCGGCGTTCTGCCCGGGCGTCACCCAGCGGTCTGTGCCGGGCGTCGGTTGACGCTCCGTGCCGGGCGTCAGTCGGAGCCAGGGGTCAGTCGGCGCTCTGCACCACGCGGTCGGCCCAGGCCTCGAGCGAACGAGCCTCGGCGCCCAGCGACGACACGTTGTCGCCGAGGGTCTGCAGGTTCGTCCGGTAACGATTGAGACTGTCGTGCAGCCCGGCCGTGGAGGTCTTCAACTCCCCCAGCGCCGTGCGCCAGGCCGCGAGGGCAACCCGCTGCTCCGCCAGTGCCGCGTTCAGCGAGGCCAAAGCCCGCGCCAATCTTTCGTCCGACGCGACCTCTTCCGGCTTCGGCCGAGCCGGAAACGGAATGATAGTCGCCGTTTGGGTGGCGGCTTCGGCCGCGGGGGAGTCAGATCCAATCGACGTGCTCACGAGCCGCCCTCCGATCAAGAAATAGGCAATGGTTAATAAATCATGAGGAACGGATTGAGACAAGAAATTATTAGAATACAATTGTCTGGCCGATCGCCCGCATAATCAACACCATTGCCATCATCGCTATCGCCACCAGCGAAAAAGCCCATCGGATCCACACGTATCGCGACGGAACGAGCAAGAGGCGTGCCGCCCGGTGCTCTGTCAGAACCGTCGCAAGATAGCCGACGATGAGCACGGCCAGAGCGACCGACGGCGCCACGAGTTGCGCCACCATCAGCCCGACCCAGGCCACGATCATCGGCAGCACGCCGGCCCCGACGCGAACCGATGGTCGCACCGTCTCGGGCAGCAGCGCCAGCCCCCAGTGGACCCCGCCGGCGAAGGCAAGCACCAGTGCCGCATAATCGATCAGCGCGACCAGCATGCGTTCCGCGGTCTCGGGAATATGTCCGACGGCGCCGCAGGCAAAGACGATCAGCGGCACCAGTCCGAGCAGGCTCAGCGGCAGGACGACGGTTGGCATGGACACTCCCCAGAATGGAACGCCTCCTCAACCCCTCATGACGATGGCCGAGTTATGGTAGATCGCTACAATTCGCGTTGATCGTACGCCTTGTCCAACCGGAAACCAAATGACCATTGCTCTGGAAGCTGCCGTCATCCTGCTGCTGATTGTGCTGAACGGGCTGTTCTCGCTGAGCGAGCTGGCACTGGTTTCGGTGCGTCGGGCGCGACTCGCGGTGCTGGAGCGGAAGGGGGTCAAGGGGGCAACGGCGGCACGGGCGTTGTCCGACGATCCGCAGCGCTTCCTGCCGACGGTGCAGGTCGGGATCACCCTGGTGAGCGTCTTCACAGGTGTCTTCGGCGGCGCGCGCATCGCCGCCCACCTGCAGGCATGGCTGGAATCCTTCCCTCCGGTCGCCGGCTTCGCCGAAAGCCTGGCGCTGACCCTCGTCGTCATCATCACCACGTATCTGACCCTGGTTCTGGGCGAACTGGTGCCGAAGCAGCTCGCGCTGCGGGCACCGGAGCTGATGGCGATTCGAGTCGCCCG
>DASWON010000402.1:0-8870 GCA_036398735.1 Rhodopila sp. | reverse complement strand
TCACCGTTCAGACCACACCGACACCAGTGCAGCGCCGTGCGTTCAGCCTGCTGGGGGTCGAACTGCTCGCTGCGTAGACAGCATACCGCTTCAGTTCAAAGTCATATCAATGACTTGCGCCAAAAAGACGGTAAAGTTCGGTCTAATGTCCGATGATCTGTCGTCGGCGCGTGGGCGCATGCGGAAGCTGCGCATAGACCTTGCCGACGATCTTCGATCAACCACCACGGGCGCGGGTGCCAAGGGCAACCGAAAGATCGTCATCGCCGCCCTGAGCATTCTGCGGTCGAATGATACGCTCATGCGGAGGATGGCTCGGTGTGGAAGCCGTAATGAACACAACGATACAAGGTTCTTCTGCGGTCATCCGGCCTGCGGCGTCTGCATGCAACGGCGGGGAAATCGGTTGTTCCGCCAGCACCTATGGCCTGCGCTGGAAACTGTGCCACCCGACCAGTTGCGATGGGTCACCGTGCTGATGGTGCGCCATGCCAGCCTTGACGAAGGTGCGGCGGAAATGGAGCGACAGCATCGACGGTTACAGCATGTGCTGAAGAAGTTCGCAGGTGGCACCGGAAAGAACCGCGTTGCCAATGTGCGGGTCTGGGGTGCGCGCGAAATCGAGCGTGATGGAACAGAATGGCAGTTCCACGTCCATTTGCTAGTCGATCTTGCCGGTGGTGACGCTGACCGGCTACTTGACCTACTGCGTGATGTCTGGGGTCGTGGCGATCGTCAGGTTCAGGCCAAGATGATGCAACAACGCGAACATCAGGCAAATGTCTTGCGTCTGGCGCGATACATGACCAAGGCGCGCTATACGCAGTCTGTTGGCACTGGTGCAGAACGTGAATGGATGTCGAACGAAGACATCGTGGCGGTGGTCCGGTGGCGTGATCGTCAGTCCCATTAGTGGCATCGGTTTTCGTGGGGTGTGCGTGGTGTGTGATCGGGAGGTCACGACCTTACGATCAGTTTCGTTGTCGAAAACTACCTCCCATAAACAACTGGAAGAGCCGACGCAGGCGAACTCGGCTGGGGCTCATACCGGCTCCCCGATGCTCTGGTGAAGCCAGACCTCCTCCGGTTCCCCGAACTCATCGGGGCGCGTCTCGACCCGTTCGATCAGACGGACATACTGCACGGATAGGGCTTGCAGCGCGTCCTTTACGTCGTTTCGATAGCGAGCGCTATTATAGCGACCGGCCAAATCCGTGTATATCGTTGAATGATTTAGGGCAGCTTCGACGACATAGGGGGCGATACCAGTTTCGCCCATCATGGTCGCGCCAGTTCTCCGCAGGTCTTGCCTGTGCCATCCGGTTGTCTGAGACGCCTCAAAGATCGCTTTCTGAGCGCGATCCCAATTACCGAGCGGTGTCCCGCTTTGGCTCGCAAATACAAGCGATTGCGGTTCTGGATCGCCGACGCCCTTGACCCACCGCAGCAGTCGCACCGCGTCCCTGCTGAGTGGGATAACGACCGGCTTGCGTGCTTTCGCCCTGCGCTTTCTCCCCCGTGCGTCCTTCATTCGCTGCGGCGGGATTGTCCATGTGCTCCGATCCAGATCAATCTCACCCCATGTTGCGCCAGCCGCCTCGTTCAACCGCGCCACCGTCAGCAGGATAAACAGCATCACTGTGGCGTGGCGGGATCGCCCTGAGCGCAAGATGGGAAGCACCCGCCGAAGTTCGTCATGGGTCAACACACGGTCGCGTTCGGGAACTCCCTGCTCGGGGCTTAGCGCCTTCAGACCGACCGGCGCGTATTCCCGTAGAATCGCCCACGATATGACTGGCCGAAGCGCGCGGATTGCGTTTTGCGCTGCGTTTTGCGATCCGCTGTATCCGTCGGCCTCTCGGATGATGTCGCTAACCTTCATCTCCCGCACCGGCTTCGGCATCAGCGCACCAAACACGCGCTCGACCCGCTTCCGACCTGATCCGGTGAACCAAGATTTCGGCGGATCACCTGACCGTTCGTATTCGGCTACCAACGCGCTCAGCGTGCAGACACCAGCCCGCAGATCGGCTCCGGCATCCCGCTTGGCACGTTTCTCGGCAATCTGGTCATAACCACCATCGACCTGTGCCCGAAGTGATCGAGCCGCCTTGCGAGCGGCGGGTGGGGTCATTGCTGGCAGGCGTCCCAGCACGAACCGCCGCAGCCGCCCGCTCGGGTCGCGCAGCCGTAGGCTCCAAGCCTGCACGCCTGACGGACTGACACCGAGTTCCAGCCCGCGATGATCATCGTCGGAAATCTCAACTCGCTTGCCGGTGAGGGCTGCTCGTGCCGTGGCGTCGGCGATGTTGTCCGCCGTCATCTTCATGGTGTGCCTCCGTAGGCACACCATAGGCACAGAATTTTTCGGATTGGCAACACGTTCCGGCTGGGATTGATCTACGCGGCAATGGGCGAAACAAACCAACTAGCAGGAAATCAATAACTTATGCAGCGTGGGGATCGGTTGGGATGGTAGCGGCGGGCGGATTTGAACCACCGACCAAGGGATTATGATTCCCCTGCTCTACCGCTGAGCTACGCCGCCATCCGGAGAGAGGCGGCGGAATACCCCCCCGTTGGCCCGGCGTCAACCGTCTCGCATCAGCCGCTGCACGCCCAGCAGCCGAACCAGGGTCCCGTCGTCCGCCTGACCGGTTACCGCCTCCGGCCGCCAGTGCCGCTGAAACGCGCGCAGCACCGTGGACAGCGCTGGGTCCAGCCCCCCCTCCGCCGCCACCCGGTAGCCGATCTCGGCCAGCGCCGAGCGCACCGGTCGCAGCGAGAGCGCATCCCGGATCGCGCCCGTCGTCCCGAGGTCGGGCGCGTCCTCGGGCCACAGGCCCACACCGTTCGCCGCGAGGCCGCGCCAGTCGAACCGCTCGCCGGGGTCCTCCTTGCGATCCGGGGCCACATCACTGTGCGCGACGACGTTGCGTGCCGGGATCGGATGCCGTGCCAGGATCTGCAGGCAGAGGTCGCACACCGCGGCAAGCTGCAGCGCTGGAAAGTCCCGATAGCCCCACTCGTGCCCCGGATTAACGATTTCGATCCCGATCGAGCGCGCGTTCAGCGCCGTGTGGCCACGCCAGTGCGACACACCCGCGTGCCAGGCGCGCCGCTCCTCCGGCACCAGCCGGAAGACCGACCCATCCTCGTCCACGACATAGTGTGAGGACACCTGTGCGGCGGGATCGCGCAGCCGGTCCAATGCCGCCCCGGCCGTCTGCATTCCGGTGTAGTGCAGGATCAGCATGTCCACCGCGCAGCCACGCTCATCGTGATTGGGGCTCGGCAGGTCCGCGACCGGCAGGGCTGGGCGCCGGGGTATACCCGGCCGCCCGGAAAGGTCAGGCGGAACCTCCTGCAGCCACGGCGGGAGGTTCTGTTGCCTCACAACCCGCGTTCCCGCTTGATGCGGTCCCAGGCGGCATTGATCCGCGCGACCTTCTCGCTCGCTCGGGCGACGAAATCGGCGGGCACACCTCGAGAGGCCAGGCTGTCGGGGTGATTCTCCCGCATCAGGCGCTTCCAGGTGGCACGCAGTTCTTCGCCGGTCGCGGAGCGGGTGACGCCCAGCTCCAGATACGGGTCATCTTCGTCAATCTGGATCGGTCGGCGGGGCGCTTCGCCAAATGCACGGTCCCAGGCGACCTGGTCCAGCCCAAGCCGGCGGTGCACACGGCGCAGGAATTCCTGCTCGCGCGCATTCAACGGCCCGTCGGCGCGCGCGATGTTGAACAGCGACGTCAACACCTGTTCCAGCACGCCGCGGGTATCGGTGAACGCCTCCGCCAGTTGCGCCGCGTAGGGCTCAAACGAGTCAGAGCTGTCGCGCGCCTGGTCGAACAGCCGCCCGATGCCGCGCGCAGAGGCCGGTGGGATGCGGAAATTCCGCTTGAATGCGTCGATCTCGCTGCGCTTGACCGGGCCATCACATTTGGCCAGCTTGGCGGCCAGAACGGTGACCGTGATCGCGAAGACTTCCTCACGCCGCCCGAACATGCTCGCCACGTTCGCGGGATTGAACGGAGTCGCATTCACGAATGGCCGGCGGATGCTCTCGACCGAGCCGGTATCGGCGGCATGCCCTAGCGCAGCACCGATAACCGCGCCGTATGGACCGCCGACAAAGAAGCCGGCGGTGCCGCCTATGATCTTACCCCAGTAACCCATGAGCGCACATTACCACGCTGAGCCCGGCGGGAGCAAAGCACGAACGCTTCGGTACAGCCGCCCAGGGGTGTGTTTCGTGAGGGGCCGCCCGTCTCTTTCCACCGCCACCGTGCGACGTTCGCCACGACCGCGGGATATGCCTCAGCGTGTCCCATGCGCAGCGGTTGCCGCGTTATCGAAACGGACTGACCAGGCGCGGCGTACGATCCGCCGGAAAGCACCCGCGATCCCCGGCCGGGTGTTCAGACGAAAGCTCCGCTTGTCCGGGGATCTTCGAGGCTGTGTCCCGGCAATGTGGCGTTGCCCGATCTTCGCGGCCCGCGGCGAACCCCTTCGCCTTCAGGCACCGGTCAGCAGGCTGGGGTCCTGCAGCCTGGTGTCCTGCCCGACGACCGGATCGGCGATCGCGGCCTCCAGACTGAGCGCGCCTTTCCATTCATGTGCCGGGCGCGCTGCCTCGCCAGGTGCGATCTGGTCGATGCCCCAGTAGATCTCCAGTCTGTGGCCATCCGGATCGCGGAACTCCACGGCGATCTGTACGCCGGCACGTCGGCGGCCATCGAAGTCGATCGGCACGTCATGGCGCCGAAGATGCGCCCGAGCCCGGACGACATCGTCCAGCGTTGCCACCTCAAACGCGATGTGGTGCAGGCCGGCGCCGGCGGGATTCTGCTCTGTCGCCTTGAACAGCGCGATGCCGTGGTGGTCGCGATTGCAACGCAGGAATGCCGCCCCGCCGGGCATCATGCCATCCTCGTACGCATCGGATACCTCGAAGCCGAGAACCTCCGTGTAGAAGCGGGCCGACCGCTCGAGGTCAGCGACATACAGCGCGACGTGACCGATCTTGCCGAGTTGGAAAGGTGGCGTGCTCATTGGCGTGTTCCTCCTGTTGCGTGCTTATACCACGGGTTCTAGTGTTCCGCCGCCGAAGTTCGTCGCCAGCCGCGGCGGGCGCGGCGGACGAGCGGGTACCGCCAATCAACAGGAAGTGTCGTGAACCGAACCTGCCGCGGCGATGGCGGATGATCGGCCGCGTCGCCGGCGGACCGCATACCGTGACCAGGACCAGTGATGGGAGCCGATGATGAACGCTGTCACCGATATCCGAGGCAATGTCGGGCAACGCGAGAGACGGCGCATTCGCACCGGCGGGTTCACCGGCCCGACATCGGGACTGGCCCCGGGCAACGTGCAGGCCAACCTGGTCATCCTGCCGAAGGGGCTCGCGCACGATTTCCTGCGCTTCGCCCAGGCCAATCCCAAGCCGTGTCCGGTGCTGGCGGTCTCTGAGGCGGGCGATCCTCATTTCCCGACGCTAGGCGCGGACCTCGACATCCGCACCGATCTGCCGCGCTACCGCGTGTGGCGCGACGGCGCGTTGGCGTCAGAGCCGACCGACGTCCGCGACGTCTGGCGCGACGACCTCGTGAGCTTCGCCATTGGTTGCTCGTTTTCGTTCGAGGAGGCGCTGATCGAAGACGGCATCGAGGTCCGGCACATCGCCTGTGGGTCCAACGTGCCGATGTACCGCACCAACATCCCCTGCGTGCCGGCCGGCGTGTTCAGCGGGCCGCTGGTGGTGTCGATGCGGCCGTTGAAGCCCCGCGACGCGATCCGGGCGGTGCAGATCACCTCCCGCTTCCCTTCGGTGCATGGTGCGCCGGTGCATCTGGGATTTCCCGGATCGATCGGGATCGCCGACATCGCAAAGCCGGATTATGGCGACGCAGTGCCGATCGCTGCCGACGAAATGCCCGTGTTCTGGGCCTGTGGCGTGACGCCTCAGGCGGTGATCGCTCAGGTGCGACCGGAATTCTGCATAACCCATGCGCCGGGCAGCATGCTGATCACCGATCTGCGCAACACATCCCTGGCCGCGCTGTAGCAGCCCGGCTGCGCCGAGGCTCCGGCGCCGCTGGCCGAACGGTGTACTGCTTGCACCACGGAGCCGTATGGAAGCACTGATCAACCGGATCGAGGCCCTGATCCATCGCGACGTCGGGCGCGGCATGAACGCCGTATTTCGGGCAACCGCGGGTGGCCTGTGGTCCGCGACATCCGCCCTGGCGACCTCATCTGCGCCGAAGATCGGCCTGATCACCGGCTTCTTCGTCCCGGGTGGAGACCCGCCGGCGGCCGAGACCGACGGGCCCGCGGGCGCTGCCCTGATGGCGCTGGGTCTAACCCGGTCCGGCCTGGCATGCCGGCTGGCGACGGATCAGGAATGCCATTCGGCCTGCCGCGCGGCTCTGGATACGGCCGGGGCCAGCAGCGTGCCGATCGATACCGCAGTCCCCAATGGCTCGGTCGACGCCCTGGTCGACCTGTGGCGCCGGGAGGGCATCGACTGGGTCATCGCGATCGAGCGCTGCGGGCCCGCTGCCGATGGGCAGCCACGCAACATGCGCGGCACCGACATCGCGGCCCATGCCGCGCCACTGGACCGGTTGTTCAGCGCCGGCCCCTGGCGGACCATCGCGATCGGTGATGGCGGCAATGAGATCGGGATGGGGCGCGTGCCCCGGCCCCTCATCGCCGAACATGTGCCGCTCGGCGAGTTGATCGGCTGCGTCGTGCCGGCGGATCATCTGATCGCGGCGGGGGTGTCCCACTGGGGGGCCTACGCGTTGCTCGCGGCGCTGGCGCTGCGCCGTCCCGACTGGTCCGCCGCCATGTGGGCCGCGCTGGAGCCCGCGCTGGAACAGGCGGTGCTTGAGGCGATGGTGCGCGACGGTCCGGCCGTGGACGGCGTGTCGCTGCGGCGTGAGCCGACGATCGACGCCCAGGGGATGGAGGTGCATGCCAAGGTGTTGGACTCGGTGCGGCGGCTCGGACAGACCCTGGCGGGATCACGGTCGGAGTGACAGGAGGCACATCGGCGACCAGAGCGTTGCCAGCAGCCCGAAGGGCATGCCGCTGTACCGCGGCGCTGGGTGTCCCGTCGCCGGCATCCTGCTGGGCGCGAGGCCGACCCTATCAACCGGGAGAGTTTCCCGCGGAAGACGACGAGCGGGGCAACAGCAGGCCGACGGCCGGCCTGACGAGAGAACGAGGACCGGGACAACAGGAGTCGGCGTCATCCAGCGTCTGGCATGGTATATCAGATGTGGGTCATTCGATGACGAGCGGACGTCGCGGACCGGCTGTTATGGACCGGCTGCCGTGGAAAGGGGATTGGTTTTGATGGCAAGCTCAGCGGGATGGGTCGCCGGCATTGCCGTTCTGGCAGGCCTCAGCGCGGTCTCAGACAATGCGCTGGCCGCGACGGCTCCCCCGGCTGCCGTGTGCAGGCCCGGTGTGACCGATGACAGGCTGATGCCGTTGCCCGCAGCGCTCGCGGATCGCGCGAGGATGGTGTTCCAACTCGCCATGCCGGATGTCCTGATCCGGAAAACGACGGTCTATCGCTGCCTGGACGGGAAGACCCTGCTCTGCACGACCGGGGCCAACCTCGCCTGCGGCAAAGCCAACACTGCCCGCGATTTGCCGGGCGTGGTGAACTGGTGCCATGACAACCCGCAATCGGACACCGTTCCGATGTTCGCCACGGGTCACGATACCATCTATAGCTGGCGCTGCACCAATGGCAGGGCTTCGATCGTGAAGACTGTTGAAGCCGTTGATGCCAGGGGCTTCCTGGCTCGGAACTGGAAGGACGCCGGGGGCTGACGCCTCGCTGCGCGGGCCGGGTCTCAGGCGCGTGCCTGGAACGGCCGCCCCAGCATCGCCGGCCGATGCAGCCGGATGCGCCGCGCATCGCGGGAGATCAGCACCAGCACGACGACCGTTCCGATGTACGGCAAGGCCGACAGCAAGGCGGAGGGTACCGGCACGCCCAGCGCCTGCACGTACAGCGACAAATACATCAGCGCGCCGAAGAACCAGGCTCCGATCAGCAGCCAGAACGGCCGCCATGCGGAGAACGTCACCAGTGCCACAGCCACCCAGCCTCGGCCGGCGGTCATGTCCTGAGCCCACAGCGGCGTTTATGCGAGCGACATATAGGCTCCGGCCAGCCCGGCCAGGGCACCGCCGAACGCCACAGCCGCATAGCGGATAGGGATCACCGGATAGCCAAGAGCATGCGCCGCATCATGGGAATCGCCGACAGCCCGCAGGATCAGGCCCAGATGGGTCGAACGGATGCACCAGGCCACGACCGCCAGGATCAGCAGCGACAGATAGACCAGGATGTCGTGGCCAAACACCACCGGCCCCAGCACGGGGATATCCGACAGCACCGGGATCGACAGTTTAGGCAGTGTGGGTGCCGGAATGCCGACATAGCCCGCGCCGACCAACGCACTGAAGCCGCGGCCGAAGATCGTCAGCGCCAGCCCCGTGGCGGTCTGGTTCGCCTGCAGCGTCAGTGAAACCACCGCGAACAGCAGCGACAGCGCAATTCCGGCCATCAGTGCGGCCAGCACACCCAGTGAGGTGACGCCGGTTTCGTTCGCCGTGGCGAAAGCGGCGATGGCGCCGGCCAGCATCATGCCCTCGACGCCGAGGTTCAGCACCCCGACCTTTTCAACCACCAGTTCCCCGGTGGCCGCCAGCAGCAGCGGCGTTGCGGCGGCGATGGTGCTGACCAGAAATGCAACCAGCAGGGTGGTCATCACCCGGCCCTCGCTTTGGTGGGGATCCAGCGAAATCGGTTCAGCAGCAAAATGTCGCAGCCGAGCAGGTAGAAC
>DASWON010000401.1:0-2124 GCA_036398735.1 Rhodopila sp. | reverse complement strand
TTCCGCGCCCGGAGGCCGCTGAAGTGGACAGGCCGTGCGACCGCGTTGGCGGTGGCCACTTCCGTGGTCCCTCTCGCCGCCTACTTCGTTGCGTACGAAAGCCGATCGGCCCAAGTCCGGTCATCGCCGGCGGTCGCCGGCACATCATCAGCGGGAGAGGGCACGTGAGCGCCTCCACTTCCGGGCCCGGGGCCCGCAAGGAATCCGGCGTCCGCCCGGCACGCCCCCGCGGTCGCCAGCGGCATCACCGGATGAGCGCCGGGAACCTGCTGACCACCTACAAGGCGATCGCCAGCGTGGAGGGCGTCCTGCTGATAGTCCTTGTCGCAATAGGTCTCCCATTGCGGTTCCTCTCCACCCCTGGCACAAGCGCCCGTGACCTCGGCGACTTCATCTGCGCGGACCTCGGGGTCGCCCACGGCTGGCTCTACCTGATTTTCCTGTTGGTCACGTTGGCTCTGTCACGTCGAACGTCATGGAACATGAAATTCACGGCGACCACCCTGCTCTGCGGCACCGTGCCATTCCTCAGTTTCTGGGCGGAGCTTCGAGCCATCCGCAGTGTCGGTGTCGCCACTGCCCTACGATGAGATGCCCGCGCGAGGAACAAATGTCCCCAGCCAATCGGCCTCCTGTCAGTCTGGGAGCGTCGAAAGCCGGCGGGATCCAACCGGGACCCGGCCGTCGAAGACCCAGGCCTGCCGCTCGCCGGGCCGGCCGTGTCCACCGTGAGGAATACGGCCGTCCGCCGACCGTTCGGCTGCTGACCGAGCCTCTGGCCGAGCACGTGCTTGCCGAGCGCGACCTGCGCGATCTTCACGCGCCGACGATCCCAACCCTCGGGCGTGGGGCCTGCTGCGGAGCTCGGAACGTTGAGGACAGCCTCGTCGGCCGGGAAGCCGACCTGTCCACCACCCGCCCGCCGACCAGTGGTGACAGGCCGGCCGGTACGGCGAACGGCGCGGACCCAACGGAACCGCCCTGGGCCCCACCGGCCTTCGCCGGCGGAGTCGACGAAGGCCATCGCCAGACCGCTGCGTCGGAGGTGAGCGTGTGCGCAACCGTGACGAGGGGCCGACGTCGCTGATTGGACCGCCACGGGCGCACGCGGCAGGGGGGAGACCATCGACGCTCGCGGCATCTCCGACATCGACGACGTCCGCGGGGCGCTGGATCGCGTATTCAAGCGCAACGGCGATCGTGATGGTGGCGTTCTACTTCATCCTGGGCATTGCCATGCCGGGCACAAACCACGCGCCGGCCTCGAAGTCCGCGAACGTCGTCTATGGGCTGCTGTGCCGGGCGGCCGGCGATACTGCTGCCCTTGCCCTCTATGGGAGTCTTCTGGCAGGAGTCGCGGCACGAGTTCGCAAGACTCCCAAGCGGTGGCGTGCCGGCTTGGCTGAGATGCACCGCGATCTGGCCGTCGCCGGCGGTGGGGCCGTCGCGGCGCACATCGCGTGTTCGCTTCCCCAGTTGCTTCCGGAACCTTGGGTAGGGCTGCTTCCGTTCGGTATCGCGGCAAACCGGGTTGCTCTCGGAGTGGGCGTCGCCGCCTTCTACGTGCTCCTGATCGCCGGGCCGACATACTGGATACGCGGCCGACGCAGAACTCGCAGCTGGCAACTCCTCCATTTGGGCTCCGTGATCGGATACGGGCTGGCGATCTGGCACACAGCCCTCTACTCACCGTTCGCTGTGCGGATTGCGATCCAGATTCTGCAGGAACCGATCGCATATCTCATGCTCCTTAGGGCGCGAGAATCACGAACGAATCTTGCCTCGACGCGGCGTCCATTACGCCGGTACGCCGCCACGCTCACAACGGTCACCACCATCCTGGTCGCCTTCGTGCTCCTGCTCATGCCGGTACTCGACGTGACGATTCATGCGCTCGTCGCGCATTCCACGCACTGAACCGTCGACTTATCTGACACACCAGTCGATGTCGGAATGATCTGGGTCCGGCCGGCAGGGCTGATGTCGGTCTGAAGCAGCGCCTGGCCGGGCGGCGGCCACGCCCGTCTCTGCGGGCGTGGTGAGCACCGATGGCTGTGCACCCGGCGCCGGGCGGCCCAACTCCGACACCACCCGCGTGCGGCGGTTTGCTCACAGCGCCCGGGC
>DASWON010000400.1:0-5775 GCA_036398735.1 Rhodopila sp. | reverse complement strand
TTGCCATCGACGGCGATGCGATTACCGTCGAATGCAGTCCGGCCAGTTCAGTGATGCTACTCGGCCGCGGCTCCGCTTCAGACGTGGTGTTCGGCACCAATCTGCGCCAGGCACGGCTGCCGATCGGGTGCATCAGGCCGGGCTCCTATGGCCGCATCGTCGTCACCGACGCGGCGGGCAAGCGTGCCTGGAGCAATCCGTTCTGGCGCGACTAGTGTGCTGGCTCTGAAGCCCGGCGTAACCTGGATTCGTGCCACGGTACGGCGGGCTTCAGAGCCACTGCGCTGGAGCAAGGACTTGCTGGTGTTCTCGTCGATTCGAAAGTTGTCTGAAGCCGCTAGCGGCCGGCTGCCGCAAACAACCGGCTAACGGCACAGCGAACGGTGGCCCAGCGGCGCCGGACCGGCGCTACGCGGCGGGGACCGCGACGCTCAGCTGCCGCCGTCGATCGTCAGTACCGTGCCCGTCGTGTAGCCGGACGCCGGACTGGCAAGGAACGCGACGGCGTTACCGATTTCGCGCGGGCTGGCCGGCCGGCCGAACGGCATGCTGGCGCTGAGTTCCCGCCAGCGGTTCTCGTCACCCCACTTCAGTTTGGCCTCGGCCTTGCGCAGCATCACCAGCCGGTCGGTCTCCACCGGTCCGGGATTGATCGCGACCACGCGCAATCCGTCGGCCGGCGCACCCTTGCCCAGGGCTCGGGTGAACGCCATCAGCGAGGCGTTGCCGGCCGCGCCGGCGATATAGGTCGTGGGGAACTTCTCCCCCGCCGCGCCGATGACGTTGATGATCACGCCGGACCGCCGCGCCTTCATCCGCTCGTAGACCACGCGGCAGAACGAGATGTAGCCGAACACCTTCAAATCCCAGGCCTGGCGCCATTTGGCGTCGTCGATCGACAGCACGTCGCCGGGCGGGATCGCACCCGCGTTGTTCACCAGAATGTCGATGTCGCCGGCTTCCTGCGCCACCCTGCGGACCGCCGCATCGCTCGACAGATCGGCCGCGATGGTACGGACGTTCACCTGACGCTTGGCACGGATCTCGGCCGCGGTTTCGTTCAGTGTCGCGGCGTCACGGGCAACCAGGATGAGGTTGCAGCCTTCCTCGGCCAGCACTTCGGCCGCCGCCTTGCCGATGCCCTTCGAGCCGCCGGTGATCAAGACCGTCTTGCCTGCGAGTTGGAGGTCCATGCTGAGGCCGCCTTTCTGTTGGACGCTGCGTCTGTGGAAATCCCGCGTTACGCGCTCCGGCGGGTCCGCCCAATGCGATCACGCTCATGCATGCGGCACGCATCGCCGAAAGCCGTCAAGATAGCAACACTGTGCGGATTGGAGGCGTAGGCCCACTCCGGGTGCCACTGCACGCCGAGCAGCCAGCCTGGCGCTGATGGCATGGCAACCGCCTCGATTGTGCCATCGGGCGCGCGGGCCTCGACGACCAGCCCCTTGCCCAGCCGGTCAATCGCCTGGCCATGGACCGAATTCACGACGATGCTGTCCGACCGGACGATCCGGGCGAGGCTGCCGGTGACAGCGATCGGGTGGCTGGGTCCGTAGCGGGTCTCCTCCACCCCGGTGGCGCGATGATCCAGCCGCGCCTCCAGCGTGTGGACGCGCTGATGCAGCGATCCGCCAAGCGCCACATTGAGCTCCTGGATGCCGCGGCAGATCGCCAGCAGCGGAACGCCGGCCGCGATGGCCGCGCGGATCGGCGGCAGGGTGGTGTGGTCCCGTTCCAGGTCATGCGCGTCCGGCGTCTCACTTTCGCCGCCGTCGTAGTGGCTGGGGTGGACGTTGCTGCGGCTGCCAGGCACCAGCAATCCGTCCAGGTCATCGAGCAGGCCAAGCATCTGCTCGCCGAGCGGCGGGATCAGAACGGGCAGTGCGCCGGTGCCGCCCAGGACCGCCTGGGCGTAGCGTGCGGGGGTCTGATGGACCGCGATTTCAGCCAGGGTCCTGGCACAGGCGGGAATGCCGATGATCATGGGCGTGCAGTCTCGATGCGGGGGCGGAACCGGTCGGCGATGACGGCACCCAGCATGCCACAGAACATCATCGCTGCCATGCCCCGGGGTGTGCCGTCGGTCAACAGACCCACCAGCACGCCGGAACTGGCGCCAAGCCCGAACTGGAAGGTGCCCATCAGCGCCGATGCACTGCCGGCATGTCCGGCGTGACGCGCCAGCGCGCCGGCCGTTGCGTTGGCGTTATTAAAGCCCTGGCAGCCGATGACCAGGACCAGCGGCGCCACGATCGCGGCGAGCACGTGCACGCCGCTGAATGCCAGGACCAGCAGCACGATGGTGCCGCAGAATGAGATCCGGGCGATCATCGTCAGCATCCCCGACAGACCGAAACGTGGCAGCAGGCGCGTGTTCAGCTGCGAACAGGCCACCAGGGCGATCGCGCACAGCCCGAAGATCAAGGCGAACTGCGACGGGTTGAGGCCAAAGCCGTCCTCGAACACCGGCGAGCAGCCGGAAAGATAGGCGAACATCGCAAACGTGCTGCAGCCGCCCATGATCGCGTGGGTCAGAAAGGTCTTCTCGCGCAGGATCATCAGGTAGCGCGACGCCTGACCGGCGAGTGACAGGCGGATGCGGCGCTCGGGCGGCAACGTCTCCGGCAGGACTTTCCAGGCGGTGATGACGCAGGCGATGCCATAGACCGTGAGCAGCCAGAAGATGAACCGCCAGTGGGCGAAGGCCAGGATGGCGCCGCCGATGGTGGGAGCGAGGATCGGCGCCACGCCCATGACCAGGACCAGGCGGGACATCATGATGGCCGCGGCCTGCCCCTCCGACAGGTCCCGCACGACGGCGCGGGCTATCACCATGCCGGCCGAGGCCCCGAACGCGGCGATTGCGCGGAAGATCGCCAGGGCAGCGAGACTGGGCGCCAGCGCACACCCGACGGTGCAAAGGGTGAAGACCGCGAAGCCCGCCATCAGCGGGAGGCGACGGCCGAAACGGTCGGACAGGCTGCCCTGGGTGATCTGACCAACCGCGAGACCGGCGAACCATGTCGCCAGGGTAAGCTGCGCGGTGCCGGGCGCGGTGCCGAAAGTGGCCTCCACAGCCGGGAATGCAGGCAGATACATGTCCGTGGCGGCCGGGCCGACGGCGATGAAAAGACCAAGGAGTGTCGGCAGCCAGGTCGGATGAGCGGTGCGGGAGGCGACGCGGATGCTCATCCGGCGGGATCTTGCGGTTTGGTGTGGATGGTCGTCGTCCCAGAAATATTGTCGTTGGTCGCCGCAGAGGTGCGGGGAAAACGCCGAGCGGGTCAAGGGCCGGTACGGTCGGGACGGTGGCGGGGGGCGGTGCCCACGGCGCGCCCGCATGACATGGCCAGCGCCTGCGGCCAGCACGCGACCGGCGCGGAGACGGACCGCGACAAGGCGATCGCGCCGGATCGGCGCGCGAATCGCACTGTCGATGGAGGATCACCGACTCCCGCTCACCCGCCTCGGTGCCCGGAATTCTGTCTCTGTCCAGCAACGCGGACGGGTCGCGGATGACCTCGGCCCGCGGCGCGTTGCGATACCGGCTCTCCAGAACCCGGCCAGTACTGTGGTCTGGGGCAGCCGGGGAGGCTCACGCCCGTCACGATCTCAGGCTGGCGAGCGCGACTGCGCCGCTGCGTGTGACGGTGCGACGGTGCCGCTGCATGTGACGGTGCGACTGTGCCGCTGCGTGTGACGGTGTGACTGCGCCGCTGCGTGTGACGGTGCGACTGCGCCGCTGCGTGTGACGGTGCCGGTCTTTGGGCGGGGACTCGCGCGGCAGAACGAGGCGTTCCAGGGCACCTCCTTCGATTTGGTCGCGGTGTCTCCGGTGTAGCAGCCGAGGGGCCGGCGTCGGCCATCGGGCCGCGGGCGGGCTCCTGGACGGCGGTGGGTGCCGGCACGACAATGGGCGAGCGCCAGGCGTGGTGGCGGAGTGCCGGCAGGCGCCGCTGCGGGTCGGTGGTGGGGCGCCACAGCCGGGGCGAAAGTCGAAGCCGCAGCCGAAAGCGAACGCCTGCGTTGACAGAGACGGGGGTTTGGCTCTAGTCCCCGCTTCCCGGCGTGGAGGGGTGCCCGAGTGGCTAAAGGGGGCGGACTGTAAATCCGCTGGCGTGCGCCTACGTTGGTTCGAATCCAACCCCCTCCACCATCCCCCGTCCGCGCCGATTGCCTCCGTTACGATCGTGCCGCCTTTGGGTCAGCCGCCCGAGTCCCGGCAGGCAATGCGCCACGCGGCCCCCCCTTCATCGCGCGGCTCGGGAAGGTCACGACCGCGCCACCGTCGTTGCGTCGGTGACCGGCCTGGCTTTGGCCACAGACAGCGACGTCCTCCGGTTTCGCCGGCCCGACCCGTTCGATGACCACAACGGATGCGGTTTCGAGCACGGGCCGCGTGCCGGACAAGCGGGCGACGTTGCGCTTTGCGCTGAGATAGATATTCATATTGTACGTTGTATGGACGTATATTGCGGTCCATCCGCCGAGACCCGTCGTCCGGCTCCGCGCTTCGCGACCGTCCTCGCCCGCCTCCCGCCTCTCGTTCCCGTCCCGCGTTCGCGGTCCTGCTACCGCCGGGGCACCGCGGGAGCGCCGCGATGTCTGGCCTGCCCCCATGGCAGATAATTAGCTATATTTGTACGTAGTTATGTATTGACTGCTTATATTCGATGTGGAATTGTCTTGTGGCGAGAGAATTGAACGGGCCGGCGCACGGGCAGGTCACGTTGGGGGCACACCATGACACAACTTCCGCAAACACCTGCCGTAACGATTGCGCCGCGTTGCGCGGCACTGGGGCGTCGCAGCCTGCTGCGTCGTGCCAGCCTGTCGGTCCCCCTGATGCTCGCAGCGCGCGGCGTCCGGGCCCAGGCACCAGCCGCACCCGCGGTCATCCAGTCGCTGACCAAACTCACCTTCGTCTGGACGCCAACCTCACCCTGCCTCGTCGTCGTCGGGTTGGGTCAGCGCCAGGGGATTTTCGCCAAACACGGACTGGAGGTTGAAACCCTCAACGTCGGCAGCGACACCACGGCCATTCTCGAAGCCGTGGCGCTCGGCAAGGCAGACGCAACCGCCAACAATATTCTGCGCTTCATCAAGCCGTTGGAGGCGGGTTTCGATGTGAAGCTGACCGCCGGTGTGCATGCCGGCTGTTCCTACCTCGTGGCCTCGCACGCCGCCGGTATTGCGTCCGTCGCCGACCTGCGCGGCAAGCGGATCGGTTTGGCCGACCTCGGCAATCCCAATCGGTTCCTCTATGCCTCGGTGCTCAAGAAGGCCGGCGTCGACCCCGAGACCGACGTGACCTGGCGGCAGTATCCAGCCGATCTGTTCCCCATGGCGATCGAAAAGGGCGAGATCGACGCCTTCGTCGACAACCACCCAAACGTCTACTTCGCGGTCAAGCGCAGCAAAGGCAATCTGTTTGAACTCGCCGCCAACGGCAGCGGCGAACTCGGCCAGCGGACATGCTGCGTGCTGGCCCTCGGCGGCAAACTCGTCCGCGACAACCGGCCGGCGGCCGCGGCACTGACGCGCGCCATGGTTGAGGCGGCGCTGCTTGTCGACAGCAACCTCGATCTCGCGGTCAAGACCGCGCTCGATTTCGCGCCCCAGACGGTTGCTGGACCTCAAGAGGTCCGCGAAATGCTCGGAAGCTACCCCTATGATGCGCACCGCGGCTGCCCGACCGGCGAGGAGTTCCGCCAGCAGGTGCTGTCGTTTACGCGCGACCTGAAAGAGGTTGGCATCCTCAAGCCCAGTACC
>DASWON010000399.1:0-2204 GCA_036398735.1 Rhodopila sp. | reverse complement strand
GGCGCGCTGGACGCACAGGTGCGCAAGAATCTCCGCGTGTGGCTTCGCGAGTTGCATGTGCGGATGGGCCTGACCAGCGTGTTCGTTACGCATGATCAGGCGGAAGCGATGGAAATGGCCGACCGCGTCGCGGTCCTGAGCGCCGGGCGGATCGAGCAGGTGGACACGCCGCAACGCCTCTACACCGGCCCGGCGACCCCGTTTGTGCATGAGTTCCTGGGCGAATCGCTGCGGCTGCCGTGTACGGTGCAGGGCGGACAGGCGCGGATCGAGTCCTTGCCATCGGTCTCCATTCCCACCCTCTGTCCGCCCGGTGCCGGCTTCGCGTTGATCCGGCCGCACGAGATCAGTCTGCTGCCCGGTCCCGGTCCGGCGCAGGTGACGAGCGTCTATCCAACAGGACCGCTCACACGCGTACACCTGCAGCTGGCGGGACAGGATGTGGAGGTGCTGTGCCAGCTTGCTGCGTGGACCCCGACGGTCGGCGAGACTTGCGATCTAGATCTGTCGCAGGCGCGTATCTATCCTTTGGAACCGGCCCCGACACGTCCTTCAGTTTGGTGCTGCTGCACGACGATGCGTGACACCGACAGCTGACTGACTGTCAATCGGCACGGGAACGGGGCTCAGACTCACTCTCGGTGCAGTTCGGGTAGATTTGCCGCTCACGATTCGGGGGCGGGCATCATGGGACGGATATCACTCCAGGCGGTGTCGCCTGCGGGGTTGGTCATCGATACGGTCACATTAGAGGCGGACCAGTTGGTCGTGATTGCCCATCCCAAAGCGCCTGATGCCGCCTGCACAGCGTGCGGAGAAAGGTCGTCCCAGATCCACAGCCGCTATCAGCGTCGGTTGCTGGATCTTCCCTCGCATGGGCGGTCCGTTCGCCTGCATGTTCAGGTCCGCCGTTTCCGTTGCGTTAATGCCGGATGCGGCCGAAAGATTTTCGGTGAGGTGCTGGACGCCGACATTGCCTTGAAGGCGGCGAGACGCACGTCTCGACTTGAAGCCATCGTCCACTATATCGGCATCGCGCTGGGTGGACGTCCCGCAGCCAGCCTGGCCCGCCGACTGATGCTGCCGGTCAGCCGGGATACGTTGTTGCGAGTGGTGCGCCGGCGGGCGATGCCGTCCGGGACCGCACCAGTGCGCATCGTCGGCATCGATGACTTTGCCTGGAAGCGCGGTCAACGCTACGGCACCGTCGTCTGCGATCTGGAACGGCGCCGGGTCATCGACCTGCTGCCAGATCGCGAGGCCGCAACGGTAGCCGCATGGCTGGCTGCCCACCCGGAGATCACCATTGTCTCGCGTGACCGCGGCGGCAGTTACGGGCAGGCCGCGACCCAGGGAGCGGCGCAAGCCGTGCAGGTTGCCGACCGCTGGCACCTGATGGAGAACGCCAGCGCCGCGTTCCTCGAGGCGGTCCGCCGATCAATGCCGTCTATTCGGCGGGCGCTTGCGTCAAGCTAGGTCGACCCGACTCTGCTGACCTGTGCCGAGCGGATCCAGCACGATGGCTTCCTCAGGCGCCAGGAAAGCAACAAGATCGTCAAGGATCTTGCCAAGACAGGGGTGTCGATCAAAGAAATTACCCGCCAAACCGGCCGCAGCCGGAAACTGGTCCGCAGTGTTCTGCGCGGCGCGGATGGTGACATGTTCCGCTGCCGCTCAAACACGCTGGAGGCTTACCTCGCCAAGCTCGGCGCCGAGTGGGATGCGGGTTGCCACAATGGCGCCGAACTCTGGCGTCGTTTGCGGGGTAGCGGTTTCAAGGGCGGTCTGCGGGTGGTAACTGAATGGGCGACCCGGCGCCGGCGCAGCGAGAAAGCGGCCCTGGGACGCCCCGGCGTCGCGCCGCCAGCACGAAAGCTGAGCCACCTGATGACGACGCACCGTGAGCAGTTGACGAAAGCTGAGGCCGTTACGGTAGCGGCAATCGAGACGGGTGTCCCAGAGCTCGCGATAGCCCGCAAAGTGCTGGATCGCTTCCATCGGATGTTGCGCACCCGCGACACCGCGGCGCTGACGCCTTGGATAGCCGATAGCGAGACCAGCCTGCTGGCCTCGTTCCGCAAAGGTCTCATGGCCGACTTGGCTGCGGTAACAGCCGCGCTGACTGAGCCATGGTCGAACGGCCAAACCGAGGGACAGATCACCAGGCTCAAGCTGGTGAAACGACAAATGTATGGTCGCGGTCG
>DASWON010000398.1:0-9385 GCA_036398735.1 Rhodopila sp. | reverse complement strand
CTCGACAGTGATGGGCGCATGTTCAGGTGCCTCGCTGGCGGCGATGATGACGTTCCTGCCGATCTATCTGCGGGTCGTCACCGGCGCGTCGGCCGGACAGTCCGGGCTGCTGCTGATCCCGCTGACCGGCGCCGTCAGTATCGGGTCGGTTCTGACCGGCTGGCTGATCTCGCGCACCGGCCGGACCGCGATCTTCCCGACGGTCGGCCTGGCGATCACCGCAGCGACCCTGATCGGTCTGGCGATCTGGGCCCCCTCGCTCAGCCGGATGCAGCTGTCCTGGCTGCTGGCGCTGGGCGGCCTGACCCAGGGAACCTCGATGATCACGGCTCAGATCACGGTTCAGACGGTGGCGGGCGCCCGGCAACTCGGCGCCGCCGCGGCATCCGTGCAGCTGGCGCGTTCGCTCGGTTCGGCGTTCGGTGCGGCGACGGCGGGCGCGGTGCTGTTCGGTCTGCTGTCGGCCATGGATCCAGCCACTGCCGAGTTGTTCGCTGACATGGTTCGGCACGGTCCGGATATAGCGAACACCCTGGGCACGGCTGAACGGTTGCAAGTGCAATCAGAGATCGCCAATGCGTTCCGGGGCGTGTTCATGACGGTCGCGGTTTCGTCCCTGACGATCGTCGCCTGTGCCGCCACTCTGCCGGTGCGCCGGTTGTGATGTCCGCACCAGCGGCCGCCTGCCACCGGAGCGTCAACGGTCCGGCCGGCTGGATAATTCGCCAGCCGGATGCGGGGGGATGATCAGGCTTTGACCTTCTCCGGGGCGGTTCGGGCAGAGGCGGTTCGGGCAGAGACCGCTCGGGCGGGGGCGATCAGGCATCCGCCCTTCAACTCGGCATCGATCGCGGCGGCGAGACCGGGGTTGGCGCGCCGGATCTGGCTCGCGCGGAGCGTCGCTCCCAGGTGCGACGAGGGCTGCATCTCCCACGCTTCCAGAAACAGCAGATCCGCTTCAATCGCCGAGTTGTTAACGCCTTGCAACGCTTCACGTACCGCAAGTGTGAACGGCCGCTTTGGAACGGATTGAGCAGTCAACATCAGACGTTTCCTAACCAGGTCTTCGTGCTGGCATGCCTTGTCTTCCAGCATCAGGTTGGAAGAAGCAAGCACGAACCGCACGGCACCCAGTTAGGAAGACGCGACGTGATTCACCAGCGCATCGACATGACAAGCGGGTGAATTAAATTTCGCAAAGCTATCAGTACCGATACAGATCGTGTTTGAATGGCCCCTGTTCCGCCACGCCAAGGTACTCTGCCTGCTTGGTTGACAATTTCGTGAGCTTGGCGCCGACCTTCGCGAGGTGCAGTGCGGCAACCTTCTCGTCGAGGTGCTTCGGCAGGGTGTAAACCGTCGTGCAGCCGTACTTGCCGGCCGGCGCGTTGAACAGCTCGATCTGCGCCAGAACCTGGTTGCTGAAGCTTGCGCTCATCACGAAACTCGGATGTCCGGTGGCGTTGCCGAGGTTCACCAGCCGGCCCTCGGACAATACGATCAGGCGCTTGCCATCGGGGAAGACGACCTCATCGACCTGCGGCTTGACGTTGTCCCATTTGTAATTGCGCAGCGTGTCGATCTGGATCTCGGAATCGAAATGCCCAATGTTGCATACGATCGCACGGTGCTTCATCGCGCGCATGTGATCGAGTGTGATCACATCCACGTTCCCGGTCGCGGTGACGAAAATATCGCCGATCGGTGCCGCATCCTCCATCGTAACTACCTGGTAACCTTCCATCGCTGCCTGCAGAGCACAGATCGGATCGATTTCGGTGACCATCACGCGGCATCCGGCGTTGCGCAGTGACGCGGCGGAGCCTTTGCCGACATCGCCAAATCCATTCACCACGGCCACCTTGCCGGCCATCATCACGTCGGTGCCGCGGCGGATGCCATCGACCAGCGATTCGCGGCAGCCATACAGGTTGTCGAACTTCGACTTGGTGACGCTGTCGTTGACGTTGATCGCCGGCGTCAGCAGCTTGCCGGCCTTCGCCATCTCCCACAGCCGGTGTACGCCGGTCGTCGTCTCCTCGGAGATGCCGCGCACCTCGGATAACATGGCCGGATACTTCTGATGCATCAGCAGGGTCAGATCGCCGCCGTCATCGAGGATCATGTTCGGCGTCCAGCCGTCCGGACCGCGCACCGTCTGTTCGATGCACCACCAGAACTCCTCCTCGTTCAGCCCCTTCCAGGCGAAAACCGGCACGCCGGCCGCGGCGACGCCGGCGGCGGCATGATCCTGGGTGGAGAAGATGTTGCACGAGGACCAGCGAACCGTGGCGCCGAGCGCGATCAGCGTCTCGATCAGCACGGCGGTCTGGATGGTCATGTGCAGACATCCGGCGATGCGCGCGCCCTTCAGCGGCTGGGCGTTGCCGAACTCCCGGCGGATCGCCATCAGGCCGGGCATCTCGTCCTCGGCCATGCTGATTTCCTTGCGGCCCCAGTCAGCGAGGGATAGGTCTTTGACTTTGAAATCCTGGGTCACCGCGTTGGCCATGATTGCGTGCTCCTGATTGGTGGCGGCGATATATAAAGATATCTGCATGTTTGCAAGCAGAGTCAGAACCGAGCCCCTCGGCAACTCCCGTCAATGCCGTGCAGTCCCGCCCGACATGGGGTGCCGCGGCCGGATGATGTGCAAAACCGACCGCGTGGACGCGGCCTGACGCGCCGGTCCGTCTGATAATCCGATCAGCTGCCTGGCCTTTCCGCCGCACGCGCCCTCGTCAGCCCGACCAACCCCGCGCGCCTGGCGGCACCAGCCGACCAACCCCGCGCGCCTGTCGGCGCCAGCCGCCAAACCCCGCGCGCCTGGCGGCGCGAGCCGCCAAACCCCGCGCACCTGGCGGCGCGAGCCGCCAAACCCCGCGCACCTGTCGGCGCGAGCCGCCAAACCCCGCGCACCTGTCGGCGCGACACGCCGCGGCGCGCCGACATGGCGCCCTTGCAGACAACCGCAGGTTTGGGCCGACCTGTACTATACCGAAATCAGCTTGACGCGCCTGCCGTCCACACCGAGCGCGATGCGCCCCTGCTTCAACAGCAGTGCGTCATCGCCGTAGACTTCGCGCCGCCAGCCGTGCAGCGCCTGGACGTCCGGGTTCTCCTCGAGCGCCAGTCGGTCGATGTCATCGGAACCGGCGACGAGGCGCGCGGCGACATGATGCTGTTCGGCCTTCGCGGCAAGCAGCACCTTCAGCAGCGACACCAGCGCGGCCGACGGACGGACGGCATCGCGCTGCTGCGGCGCCGGCGGCAGATCCGCATCCGGCACCCGCCGCGCGGCCGCGAGCACCTCCAGCAGGCCGCTGCCCGACTTGCCCTCCGCGAAGCCGCGCGTCACGCCGCGCACCCTGGCCAGCGCCTCGGCATTCGCCGGCGCGGTCGCCGCGATCTCCAGCAACGCCTCGTCCTTGATCAGCCGGCCGCGCGGGATGTTGACCCGCTGCGCCTCACGCTCCCGCCAGGCAGCGATCTCCTTCAGCGTGTACAGCAGGCGACGGTTGCCGGTGCGCGGACGCAACCGCTCCCACGCCGTCTCGGGATCGCCGCGGTAGGTGGCGGGATTGTTGAGAATCGCCATCTCCTCGGCGACCCAGCCGAGCCGGTTCTCCTGCTCCAGCCGGCGGCTGAGGCGGATATAGACCTCTCGCAGGTAGGTGACGTCGGCCGCTGCATAGGCAATCTGGGCCTCCGACAGCGGCCGCGCCGACCAGTCGCTGAAGCGATGCGCCTTGTCGATGCTGCCGCCGGTGAGGCTGGCAACCAGGGCGTCATAGCCGACCTGATCGCCGAAGCCCGCGACCATCGCGGCGACCTGGGTGTCGAACATCGGGCGCGGCACATCGCCGTAGCGGAGCACGAAAATCTCGATGTCCTGACGCGCGGCATGGAATACCTTGGTCACGGCCGCATCGGCCAGCAGCGCACCGAGCGACGCGAGGTCGATGCCATCGGCCTGCGCATCGATCACCGCGACCTCTTTCTCCCCCGCGATCTGCACCAGGCACAGTTCCGGCCAGTAGGTCCGCTCGCGCATGAATTCAGTGTCGACCGTCACGAATGTTTCACCGTGCATGCGCTGGCAGAACGCATCCAACTGTTCGGTCGTGGTGATCAGGGCGGGGGGAGGAAAATCGGGTCGAAAGGGTCTGGCCATGCGGTGTTTCTACACAGAAGCGTGCGAAAGGCCAAAGTTCAAGTCATCCCGGCGCGCCGATGCCGTGGCCGGCCGGCAGTGAGCGATCAGGACACCGACATCGGACGATCAGGGCACAATAGCGCGGTATAGCGCGCCGAACGTCACTCGATGCAAACGCAGTATTGCGGCCCCGCCCGGTTGCCGTTAAGAGAACCACATGTCTTCCGGCGCGCCCTTCGCGAACCCGACTGCCGACGCCTTTGCGTCCGCCCGGTCGCGCGCGCCCGGCATGACCGCCAGCTTCGGTCTGGCACCCGCGTCCAGCCTGCCGCTGCTGCTCCTCCTTCGACTTAGCCGCCCCTGAGCGTCTCGCCGGGTTGCTGAACGCCGGCCTTCGCTCAGGGGATCCCCCGAGGCTAACGTCGCGTCACTAAATCCGACCGAGGAAATCACGGAATGAGCATCACCCATCCTAGCTTTGGCAAGCTGGACGACGATCGTATCATCATATTCGATACCACCCTGCGCGACGGCGAGCAGTCGCCCGGCTTCTCGATGAACCTGCACGAGAAGATCCGCATGGCGGAGGCGCTGACCGAACTGGGCGTCGACGTCATGGAAGCCGGCTTCCCGATCGCCTCCCCCGGAGACTTCGAAAGCGTCAAGGCGATCGCCGAGACCGTCGGCCAGCGCGACGACAGCCCGGTGATCTGCGGCCTGGCGCGGTCCGGCCGGGAGGATATCACCCGTGCGGGCGAGGCAGTGCGCGCGGCCAAACGCAAGCGCATCCACAGCTTCCTCTCCACCAGCCCGCTGCACATGAAATACAAGCTGCGCATGGAGCCCGAGGACGTGCTGCAGGCGGTGTCCGACAGCGTGGCCCTGGCGAGGCAGTTCGTCGACGACGTCGAATGGTCCGCCGAGGATGGCACCCGCACCGACCCCGACTTCCTGTGCCGCTGCGTCGAGGCGGCGATCAAGGCCGGTGCCACGACCATCAACATCCCCGACACGGTCGGCTACGCCCTGCCCGAGGATATGGAGCGCATCTTCACCATGGTCCGCACCCGGGTT
Organism: Rhodopila sp.; assembly: GCA_036398735.1. Taxonomy (GTDB): domain Bacteria; phylum Pseudomonadota; class Alphaproteobacteria; order Acetobacterales; family Acetobacteraceae; genus Rhodopila. Next base: position 4,155 of record DASWON010000398.1, on the reverse strand, counting down.
CCCGGCGCCGATCAGGTCGTGCTGTCCACCCACAACCACAACGACCTGGGACTGGCGGTCGCCAACACGCTGGCCGCGATCCGCGCCGGCGTGCGCCAGGTCGAGGCGACGATCAACGGCATCGGCGAACGCGCCGGCAACGCCTCGCTCGAGGAAGCGGTGATGGCGATTCGCACCCGTCAGGACGCGGTGCCGTTCCGCAATGGGATCAAGACCGAGAACATCCTGCGCGTGTCAAAGATGCTGGCCGCGATCACCGGCTTCGACGTGCAGCCGAACAAGGCGATCGTCGGTCGCAACGCCTTCGCCCACGAGGCCGGCATCCATCAGGATGGCGTGCTGAAGCACGCCGGCACATACGAAATCATGCTGCCGGAGAGCGTCGGCTGGCAGAAATCCAGCCTGGTGATGGGCAAGCACTCGGGCCGCGCGGCATTCCGCGACAAGCTGAAGACCTTGGGCTACGTGATCGGCGACAACAAGCTGAACGACGCGTTCCGCCGCTTCAAGGATCTGGCCGACCGCAAGAAGGTGGTGTTCGACGAGGACCTCGTGGCCCTGGTCGACGATGAGGTCATGCGCGACCACGAGCGCATCCGCTTCGTCTCGCTGGATCTGCACGCCGGGTCGAAGGGTCCCGCTCGGGCGGAACTGGAGCTGGAAGTGGATGGCGTGCCGAAATCGGCGACCGCCAACGGCAACGGTCCGGTGGATGCTACGTTCAATGCCATCCAGGCGATCTTTCCGCACACCGCCAACCTCGTGCTGTTCTCGGTCGGTGCGGTGACCGAGGGCACCGACGCCCAGGCCAAGACCACGGTGCGGCTGGAGGAAAACGGCAAGATGGTCGATGGCCAGGGGGCGGACTCCGACACCATCGTCGCCTCCGCCCGTGCCTATGTCCACGCCCTGAACAAGCTGATGGTCAAGCGGCTGCGAACCGAGCCGGCGGCGCTGTCCGCCTGATCGAACGGGCATTCGAAAGGGTCGATCCCCGGGGGCTCCTCCCGGCTGACAGCGGGATCCGGTTCGCGCCGGTCCCGCGGTTCGCCGTGTGACGGCTTGATACCGGTCAGGGTTGCCGCCTGCGATCCTTTTCGTCCGGCGAACGCACGATGTCCACCGAGCCGAACCGCATGGCGGCATTCTGCCAGCGTTGCGTCAATGCTGACCGGATCGATTCGTCGAGCGCCGAGATTGCCCGGGTTTTGCCCCCTATTATCCTGTCGCGGCATGAGTGCTTGACTGTCGCGGCGTGGCGGCCGCGCTCGGGCATCGCGTGGGCGGTTGCGCCCGCAATCGACGCAGTGCCGGCCGGCCGTCGCCGAAGGGCAACAATTCGGCTGGCTGGTGGGATCACGCCATCACGCGCGCATCGGGACATCGCAGCCGAGGATCGCCAATGGCGTTGATCAGCGGGTCGACCGGCTGGTCATCCTGCCGGTCGGCGGTGCCCTCGCCCGTGTCCCATACCAGCGTCGGCGGGCGACGGCTCAATCGGAGCGTCGGCGGTGCCCTCGCCCGTGTTCCTATACCAGCGCCGGCGGGCGACGGCTCAGTTGTAGCCCCAGAAGCCGTTGCCACCGGTCAACGGGGCGTCGTTCGGGCCGTATTGGGTGCCGCCGATCGGCACCCCGGGCGTCGGCGCGGTATCCGGCTGGTTGGGCGCCGGAGCGGCCACGGGCGGCGGTCCGCCGGGTCCGGTGATCCCAAGGGACCGCGGGTCCGCCACGCAGGCGGTCAGCAGGAGCAGCAAGCCAAAAGCGAAAACGAGGCGCATGGCGGGGACATTGCCCAGGAGCGTCACCGCTGTCCACCGTGCCGCGACGCGAACCCGCCATCACCGCCTCCCGGCGGGCATCGCCGAAACTCGGCCCGACGGCCGCCGCGGCGGCTCGAAACGCGACGGCGGACAGTCATGCCGATCCCCGTCACTCAGGCATGAACGCATTCAGCGCCGGTGTCGCCACCGTCTCGTCGAGGTAGTCGAACGTGCCGCTTTCGGCGACCTCCGTCGCCGCGTTCAGCAGGCCGGTCATCGCGGCTCGGTATAATGACGTGGCCAGACTGATGCGCTTCACGCCAGCCTCCGTCAGCGCGGCCACGGTGAATGAACGGCCCTTGATGCCGGCCATGAAATTGACCGGCCGCGACAGCGCGCCGCACACGGCCCGCACCGCGTCGAGGTCCGGCAGGCCAGGCGCCATGAGCACGTCCGCCCCCGCGGCCTCGAACGACCGCAGGCGCCGGATCGTGTCGTCGAGGTCCGGATTGCCGCGCAGATAGTTTTCCGCGCGAGCCGTCAGGGTGAAGCGGAAGGGCAGCGACCGCGCGGCCTCCACCGCGGCAACGACACGTTCGGCCGCCTGGACCGGATCGAACAGTGGCCGGGCCTTGTCGCCCGTCGCATCCTCGATCGATCCGCCGACCAGGCCGGCCGCCGCGCCCAGCCGGATGGTTTCGGCCGCCACCTCCGGCGAGGCGCCGAAACCATTCTCCAGATCCGCTGAAACCGGCAGATCGGTCGCGGCGACAATGGCCCGGCAATGAGCCAACGCCTCATCGCGCGTCACCATTCCGTCACGCCGCCCCAGCACACCGGCGCAGGCCCCGCTGGATGTTGCAAGCGCCTTGAACCCGAGTGCGGCAAGAACTCGGGCAGAGCCGGCGTCCCAGGCGTTGGCGATGACAAACGCCCCCGGCGCTTCGTGGAGGGCGCGAAACCGCTCAGCCTTCTCCTGTTGTGCTGTCATGAGCTTGTCTCCTTGCGACGTTCTGGCCGTGGTTCAGGGATGTGACAAACGCGTCGAGCCACGCTGGGCCCGGTTTCCGCCGCCCCACCGCATCGGAGCTCCGCGCGCGGTCCCGCCATCGATCCGGCCGCGGGGTCTGGGTCCGGCCGGGTCGTCGCGATCGCACAGCGGTTCCTCGGCATCCGGAAGACCGCCCGGCATGAGGCGCCAGCCGGATCGGTGCCTCGCGGCGAACGCACCGCCGACAGCCGCCCCGAGCCCGTCCGACGGAGTTCCTGTCACTGCGCGACCCTCGGCCGGCGCGGATTACCCGGCCGAACGCAGCGGCGTGTCGCCGCTTCGGCCCGACGACCGGAGCCGGTGGGCGGCGGATCAGTCAGCGGCCGCAACAGATCGCGCCGGCCGTGCACGAACGGTCACTCCGCGGCTTTGGGTTCGTTCAGCACCTCTTCGGTGTGCTCCCCCAGGCGCGGCGCGGCGCGGCGAACCGACCCCGGAGTCGCCGAAAGCTTGACCGGGACGCCCATGGTGCGGAACCGCCCGGTTACCGGATGATGGGTCTCCACCACCATGTCGCGCGCCAGGATCTGCGGGTCGGTATAGACCTCATCGTAGTGCAGCACCGGACCGGCCGGGATGCCCAGCTTTTCCAGCGCGCTCAGCCAGTGTGCCGAGGGCTGCAGGCGAAGCTTCTCGGCCAGCAGCGCCACCAGCGCGTCGTTGTGCTTCACCCGTTCGGCGTTGCTGGCGAACCGCGGGTCGGTGACCAGTTCCGGCGCGCCGACCAGCTCGCACAACTGGTCGAAGAATTTCTGCTGTGAGGCGCCGACGGTGATGTAGCCGTCCGCGGTCTCGAAGCACTGGTACGGCGAGCTGCCGCGGTGCGCCTGACCGATCCGCTCCGGGCGGGTGCCGGTCGCGAAGTAATGCGCGGATTCGTACACCGCGAGCGAGGTGGCGGCTTCCAGCAGTGAGGTCTCGACATGCTGCCCCTCGCCGGTCCGGTGCCGCGCCTCGACCGCGGCGAGCACCCCGAAGGCGAGGAACATGCCGGCAGTGACGTCGGAGATCGCGATCGGGAGCCGGTGCGGCGGGCCGTCGGCGGGGCCGTTGGTGCTCATCAGGCCGGACATCGCCTGGGTGATCAGGTCGAAGCCGCCGCGCGAGCTGTACGGGCCGGTCTGGCCGAACCCCGAGATCGAGGCCAGGATCAGCCGCTTGTTGCGCTGATGCAGCGCCGACCAGCCGAGGCCGAGCCGGTCGAGCACGCCGGGGCGGTAGTTTTCCACCAGGATGTCGGCACGGTCGATGAGACGCAGCAATGCCTCCTTGTCGGCCGGCTGCTTCAGGTCGAGCACGATGGAGCGCTTGTTGCGGTTCCACGTCATGAACGGCGCGCTCT
>DASWON010000397.1:0-7929 GCA_036398735.1 Rhodopila sp. | reverse complement strand
GAACCTCGGGGCGGCTCATATCGCGCTGACGGTCGGCGGGGAGCGTCAACGGGCCTGGCTCAAGAATATGGGCATGTTCGGCCGCACCGGTGTCGAATTGCCCGAGGCCGCTCGACCAATCATCCAGCCCGCATCAGCCTGGAAGGAAGTCGTCACCATGACCGTCGGCTTCGGTCACGGCATCTCCGTCACCCCGCTGCACGTCGTGCGCGGCACGGCCGCGGTCGCCAATGGCGGCCTGCTGATCCGTCCGACGATCATCGCGCGAGAGGCGGACGACCCGGTCGACCAAGTCCGGGTGATGCAGCCGTCGACATCCGACATCATGCGCAAGCTGATGCGGCTGGTGGTCACCGATGGGTTCGGCAAGTCCGCGGAGGTGCCCGGCTATTACCCCGGCGGCAAGACCGGCACGGCGGAAAAGGTCGCGGCTCACGGCGGCTACAAGAAGCACGCCAACGTCGCCGCGTTCATGAGTGTCTTTCCGATGAACGCGCCGCGCTACGCCGTGTACATGATGCTCGACGAGCCGCACGGCAACAAGAACACCTACGGCTACGCGACCGCCGGCTGGGTGGTTGCGCCTGCGGCGGGCAAGGTGATCGCCCGGATCGGCCCGATGCTGGGCATGCTGCCAGACATCCAGGACATGCCGGCGATCAATCAGGCGCTCGCGATCCCGCTGCAGCCAGGCCGACCGCCCGGCGCGCCGGCCCGCGGCCCGCAATCGGCCCCGGTCGCTGAGGCTGCCACGAAGACCACAGTTGGATCGAGCCGCCCCAACCTGACGGTTCCCGCCACCATTCTGCCGCCGGCCATCACCCGGCCGGCAGCCGACATTCGGCGGCAAACGCGGGCGGATCGTCCGGCCAGGAGCACACCTGCCACGGCGCCGGTGCTGCCCGTCTCGGCGGTCGCTCCCGTTGCTGGTCGCTGACATCATGCCGCATCTTGCAACCATCTCCGGCGCCCCGCGCGTCCGGGCCTGGGAAGCGGTGGCCCACCTCGACATCGCCGGCATCACTGCCGACAGCCGCAATGTCGTACCGGGTGATCTGTTCGCCGCCTTGCCGGGATCGCACGCGGACGGCCGGGCTTTCATCGCCGATGCCGTACGACGTGGCGCGGTCGCGATCCTGGCACCCTCAGGTACGACATGGCCGCCCGGCGTACCGCCCCGCCCGATCATCACCGATCCCGAACCGCGTCAGTGCCTGGCACAGATCGCCGCTATTCTCGCCGGACCGCAACCGCAGACGGTGGTCGCGGTCACCGGCACCAATGGTAAGACCAGCACCGTTGAGTTCACCCGTCAGCTTTGGGCGTCCTCGGGTGTGAAGGCCGCCAGCCTGGGGACGCTTGGACTGATCGCACCTGGCTTCGAACCTGGCCCGGGGCTGACGACTCCGGATCCGGTCAGTCTGGCCGAAACCCTCGCCGGCCTGGCCCGTCACGGTGTCTCCAGGGCGGCCATCGAGGCATCGTCGCACGGCCTCGATCAGTTCAGGCTGGACGGCGTGAAGCTGGCCGCGGCGGCGTTCACCAATCTGACGCGCGATCACCTGGATTATCATGGCTCGCTGGAAGCATACCGGCAGGCCAAGCTGCGTCTGTTTGACGTGTTGCTGGCGGACGGCGCGCCCGCCGTCGCCGATGCCGACATGGATGCCGTCACGTTGGATGCGTTGCGGGAAATCGCGTCCCGGCGCCGCCTCGATCTGCGTACTGTCGGCGAACAGGGGGACCGGTTCAGGCTGATCGGTGCCCGGGCACGGGCGGATGGGCAGACGTTGACGGTCATGTTCGGCGGGCGCACGCGGGAGGTCGATCTGAACCTTCCGGGGCGATTCCAGGCGGACAACGTGCTGGTCGCCGCCGCACTCACCGAGGCGCTGGGGCTCGCCGACGTGCTGGACCGCCTGTCCGTGCTGCGCGGAGTGCGCGGCCGGATGGAGCGCGCCGCCCGGTTGCCGAATGGCGCCGTCGCCTACGTGGACTACGCCCATACCCCGGATGCGCTGGAACGGCTGCTGACCGCCCTGCGTCCCCATACGGCCGGCCGCCTGCACGTCGTGTTCGGCGCCGGCGGCGACCGTGATCGAGGCAAGCGCCCGTTGATGGGGATGGCTGCATCGCGTCTCGCGGATTTTGTCATCGTGACCGACGACAACCCGCGCAGCGAGGACCCTGCGGCGATCCGCTCCGCGATCCTGGCCGCATGTCCCGGTGCCCGCGAAATTGGCGACCGCGCTGCCGCGATCGAGGCGGCCCTGAACGACCTGGCCGCCGGCGACGTTCTGGTGGTCGCCGGCAAGGGCCACGAGCAGGGGCAGATCGTCGGTGGAACCGTTCTGCCGTTCGATGATGCCTCCGTCATCCGCCGTCTTGCCGGTTCTGGGGAGCCAGGGGCATGAACCTGCCGTTATGGACCGCCGCCGAACTGGTCGAGGCGACAGGCGGCACCCTGTCTGAACCGTTCGACGCGGATGGCGTGTCGATCGACACCCGGACGCTGGCGGCGGGCGACCTGTTCGTGGCATTGCTCGGGGACGGCCGCGACGGCCATGCGTTCGCCGCGGAGGCGCTGGCAAAGGGCGCGGCGGGCGTCATGGTGCACCGTGACATTCCGCCCGGCGACATGAGCTCCGCGACCGGTGCTGCCGGCGCGGACTCGGCCGGGCTTCCCGATGCGGCGCCGGCCGGCCCGTTGCTCCGGGTCGACGACACACTGGCGGGTCTCGCCCGGCTCGGCGCGTTTGCCCGCTCACGCTTCGGCGACGACGGCGGCCGCCTCGTTGCCGTCACCGGCAGCGTCGGCAAGACCACGACCAAGGAGATGCTGCGCGGGGCGCTATCCGCGTTCGGCACCACCCATGCCGCCGCGGCTTCGTACAACAATCACTGGGGACTGCCGCTGACCCTGGCGCGCACCCCCCGCGATACGCGGTTCTGCATCGCCGAAATCGGCATGAACCACGCCGGCGAGATCGCGCCGCTGGCTCGCCTGGCGCGCCCGCACGTCGCCGTGATAACCACCATCGCCAAGGCCCATGTCGGCCATCTCGGCAGCATAGAGGCGATCGCAGACGAGAAGGCCAGCATCCTGTGCGGCCTGGAACCAGGCGGCATTGCGGTGCTGCCTGCCGATTCGCCGCTACTGGAGCGCCTGAGGACCGCGGCAGGCCATCATGCCGTGATGACCTTTGGCACCGACTCGGCGGCAGACGTTCGTCTGGTGCACAGCGAGGCCGACGCGGATGGTTCGCTGATCCATGTTGATATTCTCGGCCACACGGCGTCGCTGCGCCTTAACGCGCCGGGTCTCCACATGGCGATGAACGCCGTCGCCGCGCTGGCGGCTGTCGCCGCGCTCGGCCTCGATCCGACAGGCGCGATCGACGCGCTGGAGACATTCGTCCCGCTTGCCGGCCGCGGCGCCAGGCGAGTGATCGAAGTGGGCGGCGGCACCGCGCTGTTGCTGGATGAAAGCTACAACGGCAACGCCGCTTCGATGCGTGCCGCGCTTGAGGTGCTGCGGCTGCAACCGTCGCGGCGTCATATCGCGGTGCTGGGTGACATGCTGGAACTGGGCGACGAAGGGCCCGCCGAACACGCCGGCCTGGCCGAGGCCGTCATCCGTTCGGTGGATTGCCTGTTCACCTGCGGCCCGCTGATGCGGACCCTGTTCGACGCCGTTCCGGCCACGCTTCGCGGTGCCCACGCCGCCGATTCCGGGACCTTGGCGCTGGTGGTCGCTGCCGCTATCGCTCGCGGCGATTCGATCCTGGTGAAGGGCAGCCTGGGTAGCGGTATGAAGCGCGTAATCGAAGCCATCGAGTCCACTGCCTGCCGGCCGTCGACCGTTACCGCCGGAGCGGCCTGATGCTGTACGTGATTTTCCGCCCCTTCGCCGATCAGTTCATTCTGTTCAACCTGTTCCGCTACATCACCTTTCGTGCCGGTGCGGCCTGCCTGACCGCGCTGATCGTCAGTTTCCTGTTTGGCCCCGGTCTGATCCGCTGGCTGAAGGCGGTGCAGAAGCAGGGCCAGCCGATTCGCCTCGATGGTCCCGAACGGCATCTGGTCGAGAAAAAAGGCACGCCGACCATGGGCGGGCTGCTGATCCTCGGAAGCCTGACGGTGTCCACCCTGCTCTGGGTCGATCTGCACAATGGCTACGTATGGGCGGTGCTGTTCGTCACGCTGGGGTACGGCGCGCTGGGGTTCTGCGACGACTACCTGAAGGTCACCAAGCGCAACACGCGCGGCGTTCCGGGGCGGATGAAGCTGCTGGTGCAGGCCGTGGTCGGTCTCGTCGCTGCGATTTGGATCACATCCCTGGCCCGCGGCCCGCTCGGCACGGCCCTGACCATCCCGGTGTTCAAGGAAGTCATCATCCAGTTGGGCTTCTTTTTCCCGCTGTTCGGGATGCTCGTCATGATGGGCGCATCCAACGCGGTAAACCTGACGGATGGCCTCGACGGTCTGGCGATCGTGCCGACCATGATCGTCGCCGGCGTGTTCACGCTGATCGCCTACCTCGTCGGCAACCGCATCTTCGCCGATTATCTGCAGCTCAACCCGGTGGTCGGCGCGGGCGAACTGGCGGTCTTCTGCTCCGCTCTGATCGGTGCCGGCATGGGCTTCCTGTGGTTCAACGCTCCGCCCGCCGCCGTCTTCATGGGAGACATCGGGGCTTTGGGCCTCGGCGGCGCGCTGGGCGCCGTCGCGATGGTCACAAAGCATGAGGTCGTGCTGGTGATCGTCGGCGGCCTGTTCGTCGTGGAGACGCTGTCGGTCATCATCCAGGTGTTCTGGTACAAGCGGACCGGGCACCGGGTGTTCCTGATGGCGCCGCTGCACCATCACTTCGAGAAGAAGGGCTGGGCGGAGCCGACGATCGTCATCCGGTTCTGGATCATCTCGATGATCCTGGCGCTGGTCGGTCTGGCGACCTTGAAGATCCGATGAGAACGTTCGCCCCGACCCTGTTCAGCGGCAAGCGCTATGCCGTGGTCGGCCTGGGAAAGAATGGCCTGCCGGCGGCGCTCGGCCTGCGGGCGATGGGTGCCGACGTCATCGCCTGGGATGACAATCCGCCGGCGCGGCAGGCAGCCCTTGCGGCATTCGCGGATACGTCCGGCCTCGTGCTGCGTGATCCCGGCGCGGCCGGCGACCCGTTCGATTTCGACGCCCTGATCCTGTCGCCCGGAATTCCGCACCGCCTGCCGCAACCGCACCCGGCGGCGCAGCGTGCGATTGAGGCTGGGGTACCCATCCTTTCCGACGTAGAACTGCTGTTCCAGGCGGTACGCCTGTCCGGTTCACGCGCGCGGTTCGCCGGGATCACCGGCACCAACGGCAAGTCCACCACCACGGCGCTGCTTTCCCACATCCTGGAGGGCGCAGGCGTCCCCGTCGCAGCCGGCGCCAACCTTGGACCTGCTGCCCTTTCGCTGCCGCTGCTGCCACATCATGGAGTGTACGTGCTGGAGATGTCCTCCTATATGTTGGAGCGACTCGCGACCGTGCGATTTGATGCCGCGGCGATGCTCAATCTCAGCGCCGACCACATCGACCGTCACGGTGACATGGCCGGATATGCCATGGCGAAGCGCGCGGTCTTCGACCGGCAGACCCCGGACGATCTCGCGGTGATCGGCATCGACGATCCGGGGTCACGCGACATGGCGGCCTGGCTCGATCGGCGGCCCGCCCGGGTTGTCCGGGTCTCCGGAACCGAAGTGCCACTGGCACAGGGCGCTGCTCTCCCCGGCGTCCACAATGCCCAGAACGCGGCGGCGGCAACCGCCATGGCACGGTTCTTCGGCGTGTCCGATGCCGTCACCGCCGCCGCGTTGCTCAGCTACCCGGGCCTGCCGCACCGCCAGCAGCGGATCGTCACCGTTGATGGCGTCACCTTTATCAACGACAGCAAGGCAACCAACGCGGACGCGGCGGAGCGGGCATTGGTCTGCTATGACCGGCTGATCTGGATCGCCGGGGGCATGGCGAAGGAGGGCGGGATCGAGCCGCTCGTGCCGCTGTTTCCACGGATCGCCCGGGCGCTGCTGATCGGCCGGGACGCGCCGGATTTCGCCGCAACCCTGACCCATCACGGGGTCTCGTTCGAGGTGGCCGGGACCCTGGAGGCCGCTGTTCCTGCCGCCTTCGCCGCTGCGAAGGCCGAAGCGGCGCCCGTCGTGCTGCTGTCGCCGGCCTGTGCCAGCTGGGACCAGTTCACCGGGTACGATCAGCGTGGCGACCGCTTCGCCGATCTCGCCCGCTCCTTGCAAGGCACCGTCGCCTCGGCTTCGGGTGACCTCGCCCCGGATGGCGCCCTGCCGCCGAGTGCCACTCCTGCAACACCGTCTGTGGGAGGTGCCTGATGCCGACCTTATCGCGCGCCGATAATTCGCTGCTCGGTCGCTGGTGGTGGAGCGTCGACCGCTGGACCCTTGGCGCCATCGGCACGCTGATCGGCTTCGGCTACATCATGATGCTCGCGGCCAGCCCCGCGGTGGCGGAGCGCATCGGCACGTCGCGCGAGACGTTCATCCTGAAGCAGGTCGTGTTCCTCGCCATCGCCGGCCTGATCGTCGTCACGGTCTCGCTGCTGTCGCCGCGCGACATCAGGCGGCTGGCGATCGTCGGGTGCCTCATCGCACTGGCGCTGACCGCGGCGACAATGGTGGTCGGCGTCGAGATCAAGGGTGCACGCCGCTGGATTTCGCTGCCCGGCATGACGATCCAGCCGAGTGAATTCCTCAAGCCGTGTTTTGCCATCGTCACCGCCTGGCTGCTCAGCGAGGGCAGAAAGTCGCCACGCTTCCCCGGCACGATCATCGCGTTCGCGGTCTTCGGCCTGATCCTGCTGCTGCTGAAGTCCCAGCCGGACATCGGCATGCTGGCGGTGGTCACCGTGGTGTTCCTCGCGCAACTGTATATCAACGGTCTGCCATTGGCGCTTGTCGGTGTTGCGCTGGGCATGATCGGCGGCGGCGCGATCATGGCCTATACCCTGTTCCCGCACGTCCGCAGCCGCGTGACCCGGTTCTGGGACGGCACCGGCGACAACTACCAGGTCACCACCGCCATGGAGGCGTTCGGCAACGGTGGTCTGCTCGGCCGCGGCCCCGGTGAGGGCCACGTCAAGGACGTCCTGCCCGACGCCCACGCCGACTTCGTGTTCGCCGTCGCGGGCGAGGAGTTCGGCATGCTGATCTGCGTCGTCATCCTGGCCGTGTTCGCGTTCATCGTGCTGCGCGGCCTGCTGCGGCTGCTGCGCGAGCAGGATCTGTTCATCGTGCTGTCCTGCACCGGCCTGGTCACCGGTTTCGGGCTTCAGGCGTTCGTCAACATGGCCTCCACGCTTCGTTTGATTCCGACCAAGGGGATGACGCTGCCGTTCATTTCATATGGCGGCTCGTCCGTCGTCGCCGTCGCACTCGGCATGGGCATGCTGCTGGCGTTGACCCGCCGGCGCGGCCGGGACGAACCGCTGTGAGGGGCCCGAAGGTGCAGCCAATCGTCATCGCCGCGGGCGGGACCGGCGGGCATTTCTTTCCGGCCGAGGCCTTGGCGGCGGAACTCGTGGCGCGTGGACATCGCATCGTGCTGATGACGGACGCGCGGTCGGGTGGCCTGACCAGCCCGACGTTCGCCGGCCACGAACACTATGTCATTCGTGGTGCCGGCATCGCCGGGCGTGGCCTGTGGCGCGGCGCAAAGGCGGTCGGCTCGCTTGCGGCCGGGGTCGTGCAGGCTCGGTCCGTACTGGCGCGAATCGGTGCGAGTTGCGTCATTGGTTTCGGCGGCTACCCCTGCGTCGCCCCGATCCTTGCAGCCCGGACGCTGCGTCACCGGCCCGCGGTGATCCTGCACGAGCAGAACGCAGTGCTGGGCCGAGCGAACCGCTTCCTCGCGGCG
>DASWON010000396.1:0-2651 GCA_036398735.1 Rhodopila sp. | reverse complement strand
CGGCAACGGCAACGGCAACGGCAACGGCAACGGCAACGGCAACGGCAACGGCAACGGCAACGGCAACGGCAACGGCAACGGCGGCAAATCCGGTTGCGCGATCCGCGTCAACTGCGGATTGCGGCGCCAGACTTCCAGCCTTGGCCGGACGCGGGGGTCACAGGGAAAACACCTGGCACATGCGAGCGAGTTTGTTGCCCTCTCCCGGACGACCCCGGCCTTCTCAGACCCACGTCGATGCGAGCGCAAAGCTGGACATTGGGGCCATAGGGATCAGACTGCCTGGATCGGGATGCTACCAAGTGGTATCGCTGGTTCGGTTGAACTGGCGCGATCCACCGGGCAACCGCGATGGGGTCACACGGCGCAGACAGGCGGGCCTGATGCGTCCACGAAAACGGAGCGGAACGATGCGGCAAATGGTCATGGTCGGCTTCCTGCAGGCGCAGAACTGCACCACGCTGGCGAGCGCCTGGCGGCATCCGGATGCCCGCAGCGACTTCACCTCGGCGGCCTACTACCAGCGAATCGGCCAGGTGCTGGAGGAGGGCAAGTTTCAGCTCGCCTTCTTCGACGATCGCCTCGCGATGCCCGACATCTATGGCGGCAATCCCGCCGAGGTCGTTGCCAACGGCGTTCGCGTGGTGAAGATCGATCCGGTCGCCACCATGCTGGCGATGGGGTTCGGCACGAAATACCTCGGGATCGGGTCCACCGCCTCCACCACCTACTATGAGCCGTTCGACGTTGCTCGCCGCTTCCAGACCGTGGATCACATGCTGGGCGGCCGCGCGGCGTGGAACGTCGTGACCTCGGTGAACGACGGCGAAGCGCACAACATGGGCCGTGAGGTCCATATGGAGCACGACCTGCGCTACGACCGCGCCGATGAGTTCATGGAGATCGTGCTGAGTTGCTGGGACGGCTGGGAGGACGGCGCCCTGGTCGTGGACAAGAAGTCCGGCCTGTTCGCCGATCCGTCGAAGGTGCACCGCCTGGAATACAAAGGAAAGTTCCTGAACTCGTCGGGGACGTTCACGGTGCCGCGCTCGCCGCAGGGCCATCCGGTGGTGATCCAGGCGGGTGCGAGCAACCGCGGCAAGACGTTTTCGGCGCGCTGGGCGGAGACCGTGTTCGTCGGTTATCCCGATCTGGAGGACGGCAAGCGCCAGTATGCCGAGTTCAAGACCGAGATCGCGCGTCTGGGCCGTGATCCCGACCTCACGACGGTCAATACGATCGCCTATCCCGTCGTCGCCGAAACCAGGGCCGAAGCCGAGGACAAGATGGCGGTGATCGACTCGCTGTACAAGGAGGTCGACGGGCTGTCGCTGCTGTCCGAGGCGATGAACTTCGACTTCAAGACCAAGGGTATGGACGAGGCTTTTACCTCCGAGGAACTGGCTGGCATGTCCGGCATGCAGGCGATGCGCGACCGCGTCATGCGGGTGATCGGTCACAATCCGACGGTGCGCGACTTTCTGGAGGTCACCCGCCGGGGCCGTCCGCGCGAGGCGATCGTCGGCAGCGGCAAGGATATCGCCGACCGCCTGGAGCACTGGTTCAGTGAGCGCGCGTGCGACGGCTTCGTTATCGCCGGAACTCATATGCCGGGCAGCTTCGAGGATTTCGTTCGGTTCGTGGTACCCGAACTGCAGCGGCGCGGCCTGTATCGCAAGGAGTACACCGGCGCGACGCTGCGCGAGAACCTCGGTCTGCCGGTGCCGGAGAGAAATGCGTGGCGGCTGGCCGCGGCGGCGGAATAGCCGACCCCGCCAGGCGGTCGGGCCATGACATGATCCCTCGCGCCTGCCTTCCTGGCACTGACGTGATCCTCAGCCTCCCCAAATACCTATGATCGGACGGTACCCCTACCCCATATCGTGCGTTCTCTTAAAGCAGAAGGGGACGGCGGATGCGGTTGTTCAAGTGTCAGAGTTGCGGCCACGCGGTCTACTTTCAGAACACGCGCTGCGAGGCGTGCGGCCACCAGCTTGGGTACCTGCCCGACGCCATGACGATCTCGGCCCTGGAACCGGATGGCGACCTGCTGCGCGCTCTCGCCGCGCCCGACCGCCCGCTGCGCTTCTGCGACAATGCCGAACACCTGGCCTGCAACTGGCTGGTTGCCGCTGACACTGGGGCAAGGTTGTGCGCGGCATGCCGGCACAACCGGACCATTCCGGACCTGACCGACAAACTCAACCTGACGCGATGGCAGCTTCTGGAGGCCGCGAAGCACCATCTGTTCTACTCGCTGATGCGACTGAAGCTGCCGCTGGCCAACCGGATCGACGATCCCGAACACGGTCTGGCGTTCGACTTTCTCGCCGATAGCCCCGACCCGGCCGGCCCCAAAGTCATGACGGGGCACGACAACGGGCTGATCACCATCGCCCTGATCGAGGCGGATGATGCTGAACGCGAGCGGCGGCGCACCCAGATGAATGAGCCATACCGCTCCCTGCTCGGGCATTTCCGCCACGAGGTGGGTCACTATTTCTGGGACGTGCTGATCCGCGACGGCGGCCGGCTGGAGGAATGCCGCGCGATCTTCGGTGACGACAGCGAAGATTACGAGACGGCGCTGCAGACCCACTACCGGGAGGGGCCGCCGCCGGACTGGCAGGACCGCTACGTCAGTCAGTACG
>DASWON010000395.1:0-16510 GCA_036398735.1 Rhodopila sp. | reverse complement strand
TAGCGGGAAGTGCTTGGTCAGCCCGTCGACGTGCAGCAGCGGGGCCGGGTCGGACGGTGCGGCCGGTGGCGGGGCGTGACGCAGCGCCAGCACCGTGCGGCTGTACTCGTCCGAGGGGGCCGCGAAGAAGGACCGCGTCTCGCTATCGGCCACGATCGCGCCAGCCTGCATCACCATGACCCGGTCGCAGTAATTGGCGATGATCCCGAGGTCCTGCGTCATCAGCAGCACCGCCGAACCGGTCGCACGCGCGGTGCGGGCCAATTCGTCGAGGAATTGCGCCTGGATGGTGACGTCGAGCCCGCTGGTCGGCTCGTCGGCAACCAGCAGGCGTGGACCCGCGCCGACCGCCATCGCGATCAGCACGCGCTGCGCCATGCCGCCGCTGATCTCATGCGGGAACGCATGATAGCGCCGCTCCGGATCGTTGATGCCGACCCGGCGCAGCATCGCGACGGCATGGGCGCGGGCGTCACGGCGGGAGACCTTGTTGTGGGCGCGGTACACGGTGGCGATCTGGCGGCCGATCGGCAGCAGCGGGTTCAGGGCACCGCGCGGACTCTGCACGATGAGCCCGACATCCTTGCCGCGCAGCGCCCGCAGCGTGTCACCCCCGAGGGTGAACAGATCCTGCCCGTCGATCGTCACCGAACCCGACAGCACCCGGCCCGGCGGGCGCAACAGGCCCAGCATGGCCAGGGCGGCCGTGGTCTTGCCGCAGGCGGCCTCACCGATCAGGCCGACGATCTCACCGGGCTGGATGGCGAGGGAGAAGTTTCGCAGAGCCACAACCGCCTCAGCGCCGGCGGGATAGACGATGGTGACGTCGCGGGCGGCAACCACCGGAGCCGAGGCCGCCCCAGTCCCGGCCGGCTGATCGACCCCGCCGGCGGCAGCCGATATCACATCACCGGGCACCGCCCCAGTGGGCGTGACCCCACTGGGCAAGGCCCCGTTGGGCACCGCCCCGTTGGGCATGACCCCATTGGGCACGGCCCCATTGGGCGCGGCCCCATTGGCCACGGCGCTACTGGCTACAGCCCCATTGGCCACAACCCCACCGGGCGCCGCATCACCGGACGCCGCATCACCGGGCATCGCCTCACCGGGCACCGCATCACCTTGCATACAGACGCTCCAGCCCGTTTCCGAGCGCGGCGAAACCAAAGACCGTCAACGAGATGGCGACACCCGGAAACACCGACGGCCACCAGACGCCTTGGATCATGTCGTCGACCCCGCCGGCGATCATCAGCCCCCATTCCGGCGTTGGCGGCCGCACCCCGGCACCGACGAAACTCAGGCCGGCGGTCATCAGGATGCCAAAGCCGACCATCACCGAGGCCTGGATCAGCGACGGCGCCAGCGCGTTCGGCAGCACGTGGCGGGCGGCAATGGCGATCTCCCGCAGGCCGATTGCCCGAGATGCCTCGACGTAGCCGCGCGAACGCTGGCTGAGCGTCTCGACGCGGGCAAGGCGGATGTAGATGGGCGTGTAGAGCAGCCCGAGCGCCAGGATGATGTTGCCCGCGTTGCGGCCGGCCAGGGTGACCAGGATCATGCCGGAGATCAGGATCGGGAACGACTGCAGCAAATCGGAGATGCGCATCACAAGCTCCGCCGCCCAGCCACGGTAAAAGCCGCACAGCAGGCCGATCAGCGTGCCTGCCACCATGGAGATCGCATTGGCCGAGATGGCGATCACCAGGTCGGTGCGCGGCGCGGTCAGCACGCGGGAGAAGATGTCCAGACCGGACGCATCGGTGCCGAACCAGTGCACCGGCGCAGCCAGCCGCCCCGTCAGGCTTTGCAGCAACAGGCCGGGCACGGCGGCCAGTTCGGGTGGCGGCGCCTCCACGTCCGGGCTGGCCGTCATCGGCGAGAACGGCGCCAGGACCGGGCTGAACAGCGTGATCAGCACGACGAGGGTGACGATGACGACGCCGATCGCCAGCGTCGGATAAGCCGCGGCGGTGCGACGCAGCCGGGCCGTGGCGATGCTCACGACGCGCCCCACGTTGGATTTCGGCCGGTCATCACGCCGGCCTGTGGCCCGCGATCCGCAAACCCGGAGCCCGTGCTGCCGGCACCCGCCCCGCCAGCCATCTTTCCGGGACCCGCCATGCTCGCACCCGGCTTGCCGCCGCCCGTCTTCCCACCACCTGCCCTCCTGGCACCTGTCCCCCTGGCACCCGTCCCCCGGGAACCCGTC
Source organism: Rhodopila sp. (assembly GCA_036398735.1). Classification (GTDB taxonomy): domain Bacteria; phylum Pseudomonadota; class Alphaproteobacteria; order Acetobacterales; family Acetobacteraceae; genus Rhodopila. The sequence goes on along the minus strand of DASWON010000395.1, from coordinate 14,298 downwards.
TTCCGGGCATCGATCATCCCGCCATCCGTCCTCCCGGCACCCATCATCCAGCCACCCGTGGTCTTGGCACCGGTCATCCGGCCACAACTCAGCCCGCGAGCGGCCAACCCGCCGCAACTCATTCCCCGACCGGTCATCCCGCCACTCTGGGGTCGAGCAGCACCTGCACGACGTCCAGCGCCAGGTAGACCACCAGCGAGACCGCGGTGATAACGAGCACCACGCCCTCGATCGCGGGATAGTCGAAGTTCAGCACGGCGTTGACGGCGTACTGGCCGATGCCGCCCAGCGAAAAGATGGTTTCAATCAGCACCGCGCCGCCCAGCACGTACCCGTACAGCACGCCGATCAGCGTCAGCGCCGGGGCCAGCGAGTTGCGCAGGGCATAGCGGGCGATCATCCGCGGCGGCAGGCCGCAGCTCTCGGCATACAGGATGTAGTCGGACCCGAGCGCGCGGACCATGTTCTGGCGGATCATCTTGATCATCGGTCCGGACAGCACGAACACCTTGGTCGCCACCGGCAGCATCAGATGGTGCAGCCCGTCTCCGAGCGCCGCGAAGTTCCAGGCCAGCAGCGAGTCGATGGTGATGAAGCCGGTGACCACCGCCGGCGGGGTGCCCAGCGGATCCAGCCGGCCCAGCGGCGGCGGCGCGACATTGAACAGATAGAAGAAGATGTAGATGAACAGCACGCCCCACCAGAACTCCGGCTGCGAACCCGCGAACAGCGAGAAGATGAAGGTGCCGCGATCCGCGAGGCCGCCCGGGCGCGTGGCGCACAGCATGCCGATCGGGAACGCCACCAGGAATGCGCCGATGAAACTGAGGGTGATCAGCTCCACTGTGATCGGCAGCGTCTGGTGGATCTCGGTCAGCACCGACGCGCCGCTGGACCAGGATTTACCAAGGTAGCCCTGCAGCACGCCGGGATTGCCCAGCAGCCCGACATAGTCGGCGAGCTGGATCAGGATCGGCCGGTCCAGCCCCAGCGAGTGGCGGGCGGCCTGCAAGGCCTCGGGTGAGGCATTCATCCCGACCAGCCGTGCCGCGGGGTCGGCCGGCATCAGGCGGATCAGGAAGAACACCGCCAGCACGAGGCCGACCAGCTGCACCAGCCCGATCGCCACCCGGCGTGCGATGAAGCGTACGCGCGCACTCATGCCACGCTACTTCGCCAGGGTCAGGTCGAACCACCGGAGCGAGTTGTCGGGATACCAGGTCAGGCCGCTGAGCTTGCTGGTGTACGCCCATTGCGTGCGGGTCTCGGCGATCGGCGCCCAGGGCAGGTCCGCGGCCAGCATGTCCTGCAGCTTGGCGGCGTCGGCCAGCCGCTCATCCGCCGACAGCGAGGCGCGGGCCTTCAGCACCAGGGCATCGAGGTCCGGGTTGGAGTAGTTGTTGGTATTGACGATGCCGCCGGCCTCGCGGGTCATGAAGAACAGGTTGATGTCGTAGATCGAATCGACCGCGACGGCCTTGTCGATGTCGCTCAGCGCCAGCGGCAGGTCGCGCTTGACCATGCGCCGGCTGGCCATCTGCGACTGCGGCAGCGGGTCGAGCACAATCGGGAAACCGACCGCCCGCAGCGAACTCTGCAGCACGGTGGCGACCGGACCGAGAGTCGATTCGCGTTCGGCGGCGTAGGTCAGCTTGAGGTCGTCGGCGTACTTCTCCAGTCCAGCTCCGTTGGGGAAGCCGGCCTGTGCCAGCAGCTGCTTCGCCTTTTCCGGGTTGTAGACGTACTGCCCCAGCGTCTTGGTCGAGCCGGGGAACGAAGTCGGAACCAGCCCGTCCCATTTGCGCGCCTGCCCGACATAGCCGGTCTGCAGCACCTGAGCGTAGTCGATGCCGTACGCCAGGGCCTCGCGGACCAGCTTGTTGCTCCACACCGGGGACTTCAGGTCGGGGGCGATGAACAGCGCCTCGTTGCCGTAGACCCCGCCCACGGTGACGCCCTTGGTGTTGCGCAGCGCGGCATAGTCGCGCGGCGTCAGGCCCTGGATCAGCCCCGCCTGGCCGGACCGCAGGGTGACCACGCGATTGGACCCCTGCGGCACCTTCTTCATCACGATCCGGTCGATCGGCGGCTTGCCGCGATAGTAGTGCGCGTTGGCGTGCACGACGAACTCGTCACCCTTCACCCAGCGCTCGAGGCAGTAGGGACCGTAACCGGCCACGCTCTCGGTGTTGGCGTAGTCGTGCGACCAGGGGTCCGCCGGCGTCGAGTGCGCCTTCATTGTTTTGCTATCGAACATATAGATCGGATGCAGGCTGAGTGCCATCAGGAAGAAGGCATTCGGCGCGCCCTGCTTGATCTTCATTGTGTAGGGATCGACCACCGTCACGGCGTCGCCCAGCGACTTGTCGCCGCCCTTGAACACGTCGGAGGTGAAGCCCTTGATGCCGGCGACAGAGCCGGAAAACCAGGCGATCGTGGTGGCTCCGGTAACCGATTTGGCGCGTGCAAGGGTATAGACAACGTCATCGGCGGTGAACTCGTTGCCGCTGCAACCAATCACCCCATGCCGAAGATGTAGCGTCCAGGTGATGCTTTCCGGGTCATAATCCCAGCTTTCGACCAGCCTCCCCTCGTACTTCGTGAAGTCCGGGATACGGATGCCCTCGTCGTTGGTCCCCTTCATCGCATAGCCGATCAACGGCTCCAGCATGTTGATGCGCCCGACCTGGGAGGTGTTGACGGTGGACGACGGACCATCCGGGTCGAGGCTGACCGGCACGTCTTCGGTCAGGTAGAGCAATTGGCTTTCTGCCCGAGCGGCTTGGATCGTCGGGACAGCAAGTGCCCCGAACAGCAGGCAGGTCACGAGACGGCGCATTCAGGCATCCCCGGTAGCGGTTAAGTCGGTGGGCCTGCGACAGCAACGCCCGCGACATGCGACACGCAACTCCCGTGCCACAGGCGTCGTGACGCGGTGGCCCACGCCATGCGCCCATGCTGCATGCAGGATGCCCAAGCGGTGTTCATCCGCGTCCCGCTATGGCTGGCCGTTGTTGCCGTTCGGCAAATCCGTTCCGAAACCCGATCGGCCGGCGCTCGGGATTTCCGCCACGCCACCGGTTGGCGTGCCGACTGCGGTTACGCCGGCGGTTGGCGTGCGGATTGCAAGGAAATTCACATCATGTTCGAAGGAGGCGCGGCGGCGATGCTCGATCAGGTCAATGGATCCTCGTGGAATGAACCTCCCCGGCCGCTGATCGAGGGGCCGTCGGCGTGGATCGGCGCAGAGTTGCGTGCCCGCCCGGAAACCTGGACCTACACCCTGTCGGCGGACGAAATCGCCGAGATCGAGGCGGCTGTCGCCGCGGTGCTGGCACAGGGCATCGACGTCGCCGACATCACCCGCGACCGTTTCCCGCTGCCGCATTTCGGCCGTACCCTGGACGCGCTGTGCCGCGAAATCCTGCAAGGGCGTGGCTTCGTGGTGATCCGCGGGCTGCCGGTCGACGGCAAGCCGATCCTCGAGAATGCCATCGCCTATTGCGGGATCGGCAGCTATTTCGGTGCCATGTGCTCGCAAAATGCCAAGGGCCATCTGCTCGGGCACGTGCGCGATCTTGGCGGCCCGACCGCGGCGGTCGACCCCACCGTGCGCGCCTACCATACGGCCGAACGGCAGATGTTCCACACCGACGGCAGCGACATCGTCGGACTGCTGTGCCTGCGGCAGGCCAGATCCGGCGGCCTGTCGTCGATCACCAGTTCAATGGCGATGTACAATCGGATGGCGACCGAGCGCCCCGATCTGGTGCGCCGGCTGTTCGCGCCATTGCCGTTCGATCGGCGCGGCGAGGTGCCGGAGGGGATGCTGCCGTTCTACATGATCCCCGTCTTCACCGACTATGCCGGACAGCTTTCGGTCGGCTATACGAGGCGCAACATCAACTCCTCCCAGCGCCATCCGGAAGCGCCGCGGCTGAGCCCGGAAGACATCGAGGCGCTCGATATGTTCGATGCGCTGGCGAACGACCGGGACCTCCGTCTCGACATGGTCCTGCAGCCAGGCGACATGCAGTTCCTGCATAATCACACCGTGGTGCACGATCGCACGGCGTTCGAGGACTGGCCCGAACCGGAACGCAAGCGCCATCTGCTGCGTCTGTGGCTTGCCTCGCCGACGGCCCGCCCGCTCGATCCGATCCTGGCGCAACGTTTCGGCAGCGTCGAGATCGGCAGCCGCGGCGGCATTCATTGCCCGGGCGCGCGACTGCACGCGCCGCTCGAGCCGGCCTGATCCGGACTTCCCCCGCGTGGACCCGTCCCGTTCGCGCGTCCCGCCGGTCGCCTGTCCCATGCGAACCGCCGTTTGGTCAGGAACGTCTGTTGATGTTGGCTCGGAATGGTCTTGCCCTGCCCCATCCGGGAGTGGCCCCACCCGGGAGTGGCCCCATCCGGGAGTGGCCACACTCGGGCTCCATCCGAAACGGCCCGATCGGGACCCGCCCCATCCGGGAGCGGCCCCATTCGGGAGCGGCCCCATCCGGGAGTGGCCACACTCGGGCTCCATCCGGAACGGCCCGTCCGGCAGTGGCCGGGCATCACGGTGGCCGGGCATCACGGTGGCCGGCGCCGTGGTCCGGCCCGTCCGTCAGCGCCCGGCCGGGCAAGCGGATATGGCGCATGTCGGTGTCAGAACCGGCGTGTCCGGCCCGTCCATCCCCTGTCGTGCCATGACCGTTCATTCCCTGTCACACCATGGCCGCTGGCTCGGGGACGGTCGGCTCGGGGGCGGCCGGCTCGGGGACGGCCGGCTCGGGGACGGCGGGGTCGGGCACGGCCGGCTCGGACACCCGCCCGCCATGACCATGAGATCGGCATGATGCTGCGATCGGCGCCCGGCCAAGTCGTTGCTTCGTAAAACCGATGCCGCCGCGACCAGACCTGTTGAATCACACGACCTGTTGAACCACACGAAGGAGAGGAACGCCTGCCATGCCACCGACCTTGACCGATGACGCGCTGGACTACCTGCTGGGAACCGCCGGCCTGTCCCTCACGGACGCACAGAAGACCGACCTCAAGAGCATTCACGAGGCACTCGCCGCGATGAAGGCGCGGGTCCGCCAGCCCCGCGGCCGCATGGCCGAACTGGCCCATACCTACGGTTTCACAGCCGCGGACCTGACATGAGTATCCCCACCATCGCCGAAGCGGCGGCGCTGATCGCGGCGAAGAAACTCTCGCCCGTCGAACTGACCAAAGCCTGCCTCGCGCAGATGCACGCAACAGAGGACACGATCCACGCGTTCGTGCTGCCGACCGAGGAACGCGCGCTGACGGAGGCCAGGGCAGCCGAGGCGGCGATCATGAAAGACGGACCGCGCGGACCGATGCACGGCATTCCGGTCGGCCTGAAGGACATCGTCGACACCGCCGGGCTGGCAACGACCTGCCAGTCGGCCATCCTGCAGGACAACGTGCCCACGAGCGACGCAACCTGCGCGGCAGCGCTGAAGGCGGCCGGCACGGTGCTCATGGGCAAGCTGACGACACACGAGTTCGCCGACGGCGGCCCCTCGTTCGACCTGCCGAAGCCGCCGGCGCGCAATCCCTGGAACCCCGATCATTTCACCGCCGGATCCAGCAGCGGCACCGGCGCGGCGGTCGCGGCCGGCAGCATTCTCTGCGGCATCGGAACGGACACCGGCGGCTCGATCCGCGGTCCCGCCGCACTGTGCGGCATCGCCGGGCTGAAGCCGACCTATGGCCTGGTGTCGCGCGCCGGTGTCGCCCCGGCCGCGTTCAGCCTCGATCACATCGGGCCAATGGCCTGGACCGCCGAGGACTGCGCCATCATGCTGCAGGTTCTCGCGGGCCACGATCCGGCCGATCCGGCCAGCGCCAGTCAGCCGATCCCCAACTACCAGGCCGCACTGACCGGGGACCTGAAGGGCGTGCGCGTCGGCGTGATCCGGCACTTTCACGAACGGGACTTCCCGGTTGCGCCCGCCACCCAGACCGGCATCGACAACGCACTCGCGGTGTTTCGTTCGCTCGGCGCCACGGTCGAGGACGTGACGGTGTCGCCGCTGCAGGACTGGCACGCCTGCGGGTCGCTGATCTCGATCGTCGAGCGTGCCTCCGCCTACGAGGAGTGGGCGCGCACGCGCCTCGGGGACTTCTCCGAACGGGTGCAGCGGCGGCTGCACCTTGGCGCGCTGGTCTCCGGCGTCGACTACGTGCAGGCCACGCGGCGGCGGCGGGAACTGCGCGCGGAACTGCAGGCGGCCATGCGCAACCTCGATGTGGTGATCACCGCCGGTGCGCCGGGCGAAGCGCCCAAGATGGACGCGGTCCCGCGCTGGGACGTCTTCGCCAATCCCAGCTTCACCATCCCGTTCAACGTGACGGGCTACCCGGCGCTGTGCGTCTGCTCCGGCTTCGGCCCCGCCGGCCTGCCGGTCAGCGTCCAGATCGTGGGCAAACCGTTCCGCGATGCGATGGTGCTGCGCGTCGGCGATGCATTCGAGAAAGCCACGGCGTTCCGGTCCAGGCGGCCGGGACTGGCCGCATGAGAGGAGAACAGGCATGACCCGGCATACGCTGCGCGCGAGCCCCGAAACGGTCCGGATCGGCGTATTCGACGCAACCTTCCCATCCGTGATGACCATCGAATCCGGTGACACCGTCGAAGTTCAATGCGTTTCCGGCCGTCAGTCGGTGATGCCTCCTCCGGGCTCGCCCTTCACCATCCCGCCCGAACTGTCCGCGATCCTGCGGGCCAACCCCGGCATGACCGCCGGCCATATCGTCACCGGTCCGATCGCCATCGCCGGCGCCATGCCCGGCGATTCACTGGAAATCCGCATCGAGAAGATCGTGCCGGGCGCGGACTGGGGCTACAACGTGATCCGCCCCCTGGCCGGCACCCTGCCCGAGGATTTTCACGAAACCACGCTGATGCACATCCCGGTCGATAAGGAGCGGCTGGTCTGCACCATGCCCTGGGGAACGGAACTGGCGATGGCGCCGTTCTTCGGCGTCATGGGCGTGGCACCGCCGCCGGCGTTCGGCACCATCGCCTCGAAGGAGCCGCGGATCCACGGCGGCAATCTCGACAACAAGGAACTGACCGCGGGCAGCACGCTGTTTCTGCCGGTCTGGGTGCCGGGTGCGAATTTCTCGGTGGGTGACGGACACGGCGTGCAAGGCGACGGCGAGGTCTGCGTCACCGCGCTGGAGATGTGCCTGACCGGAACCCTGACGTTCATCCTGCACAAGGCGAACGGTGCACCCCTCAGGATGCCGCGGGCCGAGACACCCACGCACTACATCAGCATGGGCATGAACGAGGACCTCGATCAGGCAATGAAGCAGGCGCTGCTGGAGATGATTGCCTTCATCTGCTCGCGGTCGAACCTGTCGCGCGAGCAGGCCTACGCGTTCTGCTCGCTGGCGGTGGATTTCCATGTGACCCAGTCCGTGAACGGCGAGAAAGGTGTGCACGGACTGCTGAAGAAGGGCCTGCTCTTCTGATCGCCGCGCCGCGACCGGTTCAGCGCATGACCTTCCGGCGAACGGCCGGCGGCTCGGACTGATCGGCCGCGGCGCATCGCCTGGCACGCAGCTTGCTGCGTTTGCAACTTCCATTCATACGAGAGCGAACATGGATATCGGCGTCTTCATTCCCATCAACAACAACGGCTGGATCATCTCCGCCACATCGCCCCAGTACATGCCCAGCTTCGAACTGAACAAGCGGGTCGTGCTCAAGGCCGAGGCGTACGGGCTGGACTTCGCACTTTCGATGATCAAGCTGCACGGGTTCGGCGGCAAAACCGAATTCTGGGACCATGGGCTGGAGAGCTTCACTCTGATGGCCGGCCTCGCGTCGGTGACCAACCGGATCCGGCTCTATGCCTCGACAGCCGTATTGACGATCCCGCCGGCCATCGTCGCGCGCATGGCGTCGACCATCGCGGACATCTCCGGCGGGCGCTTCGGGGTGAACATCGTCTCCGGCTGGCACAAGATCGAATACACCCAGATGGGGCTTTGGCCTGGCGACGAACATTTCGCGCATCGCTACGACTACAGCACCGAATACGTCACCGTCATGAAGGAGCTGTGGGAAACCGGGCACAGCGACTTCAAGGGCAAGTATTTCCAGATGGACGACTGCAGGCTCAGCCCGCGTCCCGCCACCCCGGTAAAGCTGGTGGCGGCGGGCCAGAGCGACCGCGGCATGGAGTTCGCCGCGCAGTACTGCGACTTCAACTTCGCCTTCGGCGAGGGTGTGAACACGCCGACCAAAGGCGCCGCTGTGCCAGCCCGCATGCTGGCGCACGCCACGAAGGCCGGGCGGGATGTAGGCAGCTACATGCTGTACATGGTCATCGCCGACGAAACCGACGCGGCGGCAATGGCGAAATGGGATGCCTACAATGCCGGTGCCGACAAGGATGCCCTGGCGCATCTGCTGGGCAAGGCGGCCGAGGACACCGCACCGTCGGAAACCTCGATGGCCACCACCATCCAGCGCTCGGTCTCGCCGATCAATTTCAGCATGGGCACGCTCGTGGGGTCGTACGCACGCGTGGCGGAGATGCTCGACGAGGCGGCAACCATGCCGGGGGTCAAGGGGATCATGCTGACCTTCGACGATTTCATCATCGGAATGGACGACTTCGGCACGCGTATCCAGCCGCTGATGCGCTGCCGGGAGCACTTGAAGGTGGCGGCGTAACCGACGCCCGCCAGCGCGTCACCCTCGGGACCGTCACCCGCAGGACCGTCACCCTCGGGACCGTCACCCTCGGGACCGTCACCCTCTCGACCGTCCCCTTAGGGACCGTCACCTTCAGGGCCGTCCCCTCGGCGTAGCTTCACGGTGACTGGAATCGTGTTGCTCGTCGCTTGTGTGATGGTCGGGCTTTGCCGAGCCTGGCTCGGCCACCCACGACTTGCGGGATTTCCGACTGCAAGTCGGGGGCGGCCGAGCCGCCGCCCGGTGATGACACGAAGGGCGGAGGGCGGCTGCCTGGCGGCGTCTTCAGTCACCGTAAACGTGGTCTAACTCAGTCTAAGGTACCTTCAGGGCCGCCGCGGCTCCCGCGCCGTGATCTGTTCGGCGAGATAGGCCGCGTCCTCCCCGACGCCCGACAGAAACGAGGACTTGGTCTTGTGCAGCAGCGGCAGCCCGAGGAAATAGACGCCCGCGACCGGGGTCACGCCACGGCGGTGCACCGGAATCCGCAACGTCGAATCGGCGGTCGGCGCGAAGATGTCCAGATCGACCCAGCCGAAGTCGTCGCGATATCCCGTCGCCCAGATCACCGTGGTGATCCCGGCGGCGGCTAGATCGAGCCTCTCGATGGGATCGGCGACCGAGGCGGGGACGGGAAACACATCGGCGGGGCCGGATTCGTCCGGCAATTTCAGGCCGGCCCGCACCGCATGCGCGTCCGCGGCGTGCAGGAACGCGGCATAGGCTTCGTCGCCGGCGGCCAGGTGCGCCGCCAGGTCCGGCGCGAACGAGACAATCCCGTCGCGCGCGCCCTCGAACCCGCCTGCCAGCACCATGCCAGCGGCGGCGAAACCACGCAGATCGATCGTGCGGCCGCCGTTCGCGCCGCTGATGAGCAATGGCGGCTGCCTGGCGGTGGACACGTCGGCAACCTTCTCATCCAGGCCCAGCGCATTGATCCACCAGATGATGTCCCGACCACGATAGCGGCGAGGCACCCGTCGGTGGCGCCCCACCGACAGGACCACCGGCCGCCCGGCCCGCAGCAGTTCCTCGGCGATCTGACACCCGGACGCTCCGGCACCGACCACCAGCACCCCGCCGGGCGGCAACTGCGCCGGATTGCGGTAGCCGTTGGCGGCAATCTGCACCACGTCACCGAGATCGCCCGCCCCGGCCGGGATCGCCGGCCGCTGATACGGGCCCGTCGCGATCACCACATTCTCCGCCGCGATCGTCGCGTCGCCGGTATCGAGCCAGAACCCGGCGCCGTCCGGCGCGTGGCGCAAACGGCGGACCTCGACACCGGTTCGTGCAGGCGCCTGGATGAAATCCGCGTAAGTCTCGATGAAGCGAACCACCTCATCGCGCGAGGCGAACCCGTCCGGTTCGTCTCCGGCATAGCCGAAATCCGGCAGCCGCAGCGCCCAGTTGGGGAACTGGAAGCGCAGGGACTCCCAGCGCTCACTCCGCCACCGTTCGGCGATCCGGCGACGCTCCAGAACGACGTGCGGCACGCCGGACCGGGTCAGGCAGTGACTCATGGTCAGGCCGGCCTGGCCACCGCCGATGACGACGGTGTCGATCCGCTCGATCGGCATGAAGCGGTGTTTACGCGGCCGCGGCCGGCAGGCTGTTGTTGGCTGCGCCCCGGACCAGCGGCAACAGGCTGCGGCCATAGTCCGTGGCGTCATCCAGCGGGTCGAAGCCGCGGATCAGGAACGTGGTGACGCCCAGCGCGTGATACGCCAGCAGCGCATCCGCGACCTGCTCCGGCGTGCCCACCAGCGAGGTGGTGTTGGATCCCGCGCCCACCGCGGCGGCAACCTCGGTCCACAGCCGCTTGTCACGCACCTTGCCGCCGGCCGCGGCCTCCAGCAGGCGCTTGGACCCGACGCTCTCGGGCTTGGGATTGACCTTGCCGAAGCCATTGCCGCGCAGATCGCGGATGCGTTCGATGATCCGGTCGGCGCGATGCCAGGCGGCCTCTTCGGTGTCCGCCAGCACCGGACGCATCGACAGACTGAAGCGGATGCTGTGTGGATCCCGTCCGATACGCTCGCAGGCGGCGCGGACCCGGGCGATGGTGTCCCGCGCCATGTCGAGGGTTTCGCCCCAGAATGCGTAGATGTCGGCATGCTTGGCGGCGAACGCGATGGCGATGTCCGACGAGCCCCCGAAATAGATCGGGATATGCGGCTTCTGCAGCGGTTTGACCCGGGCGAAGGCGTTCTCGACCTGATAATACGGACCGTGGTGGTCGAACGGAGCGTCGGCGGTCCAGGTCCGGCGCAGCAGCCCGACGTATTCGTCGGTCCGGCGGTAGCGTTCCTCATGGTTCAGGAAATCGCCGTCACGCCGCTGTTCGGCACTGTCGCCGCCGGAGATGATGTGAATACCGCCGCGCCCGCCGGAGAACACATCGAACGTGGCGAACAGCCGCGCCGCGTAGGTCGGCGCGATGAACCCCGGGCGGTGGGCGATCATGAAGCCGAGCGTCTTGGTGTGCTGTGCGGCGTGCGTGGCGACCAGGACAGCGTCGGCGTCCGAGGAATTATGGGCGATCAGCACGCGGTCAAACCCGGCCGCCTCATGCGCCTGGGCAAAGCGGGCGATATAGTCGGGATCGATCACAGGTCCCTGGGCCGGGTGGATCTCGGACTTCGCTTCGGACGCGATCATGCCGATGAATTCGATGGCCAATGAAGCTCTCCTGCGGAATGGTCGCCCAATCTATTGCGATCCGATGCCAGGGTCCACCGCGGCGCCGTCCCTCGCTCGAAGCCTATCCTCCCGACCCCTGGCCACCCGACCCCTGGCCACCCGACCCCTGGCCACCCGGCCCCTGACTACGCGGCCCCTGGCATCGTGTAGCGGCGAACCGCGTCCTGATCGAGCGACAGCCCCAGGCCCGGCGCATCGGGCGCCACCAGGGCGCCGCCATCGAGCGTCGGCATGCGCAGGAGGATCCGTTCGGATCGGGGCACGTATTCGACCAGGTGGCCGTTCGGAACCGCCGCCAGAAGATGGACGTGAACCTCGGGGATGACATGCCCGCAGACGCGGATGTTGAGTGCATGCGCCAGGCTCGCGACGTGGCGCCACGGGGTGATACCGCCGATGCGGGCCAGGTCGATGATCGCGATGCTGGCGCCACGCTCCCGCAACAGGTAGGCAAACTCACTGATGGTGTAGAGATGTTCGCCGGTGGCGACCGGCACCCGCAGGATGCTTGTCATGCGCGACAGTCCGGCCACGTCGCGATGGTCGATCGGATCCTCGAGCCACTCGATGCCGGCCTCCTGCAGCGCCCGGCCGGTCTGCAGCGCCTGATTGACATCCCAGGTTTCGGTGGCGTCCACGAGGATGCGCACCCCGCTGCCCGCCGCCTCGCGCACCGCGTTCACCCGGCGCACTTCGCCGGCGGGACTGCTCTCGTGGCCGATACGCAGCTTCATCGCCGAAAAACCCCTGGCGACATGGTCGCGGGCCGAGGCAGCCAGTTCATCGAGCGACAGGCTGTACCACAGACCGTCGCTGGCATAGGCCGGCACGCGGTCCCGGAAGCCACCGAGCAGGCGAAACAGCGGCTGGCCCGCAAGCTTGCCGGCGGCGTCCCACAGTGCGATGTCCAGCGGCGCGATGGCGTAATTGAGCAGCCCGCCCGGCCCGGCCCATTTCGCCGCCCGGGTCAGCCTGGCCCAGGCCGCCTCGGGTCCGGAAATCCGGGCTCCCACGAGCAGCTGCCCCAGCTCCCGCGTGGCGTCCGCGAGCGGACGGACCATCGAGGCGTCCAGCAGCACGACGTAGCCGAAGCCTTCGATGCCCGTGCTCGTCCTGATCCGGGCCAGAACGTGCCAGTTGTCGGTGATCGTCTTGCCGGCAGCGGAATAAGGCTGCGCCAGCGGCACCCGCAGGAGATCGACCGTGACTGCTGAGATCTGCATGGGGACTATGGCTCCCGTCAAAGTGCTCTCAGTCTGAGCGAAATTATCGTGCCTGCGCCTCTGTGTCATGGCTGCCGCTTGGGCTGTCCGCCCTTGGGGCCTCCCCTCGGGCTGTCCCCCTTGGGCTGTCCCCCCTTGGGCTGTCCCCTTGGGGCTGTCCCCCTTGGGCTGCCCCTTGGGGATGCGGGTTCGGGCGTAGCCGCCGTCGTGCGAGACCGGCCACCACGAGCCGCGGTTCCCAAGCCCAAGTCGTGGCTCACCGGGCCGGAGCCCGGTGATGACACAAGGGAATGGCCCGGGGCCGGCGTTCCCATCGGCCGCGACATCCCTGGTGCCGCTTGACCCTGACACGCGGAGCGCCTCAGGCCGACATTTCCGTCAGCCGCTTCACCCTGAAGCGCGGAGCGCCTCAGGCAGGCGTTGCCGTCAGCCGCGATACGCCTGGTGCCGCTTCACCCTGACAACGCGGCGGGCGGCCTCAGGCGGGCGCTGCCGCCAGCTGCATACAGGCTAGTTGTTGATCCACTCCCGTTCGAAACGCGCGTAGCAGTCGCGTTCCCCGGGCATCTTGGGCCATCCCGCGAGCAACCGCACACTGGCCAGCAGCAGCCGGTCGCGCAGGTGCGTCGAGTTGTGGCGGTACTCCTCAAACGTCGAGTGGCTGATCTTCTGATTATGCGGATCGTCCTGGAATTTGCAGGCCGTCACGGCGATGCTTTCCAGCAGCCGCGTCCGGTCCGCCCCCGACTGAAGGTATGCATTGGTGATCGCGGTCGAACGCGCGACGTCGAAAGCCATGATGGCTTCGTCCTGGTCACGCAACAGAACCTCCCGGCTATGACCACCGAGGTCGAACCCGGCGAACTCCTGCTCGATCACCGGGCTGAACAGCTTGTTGGCCCGCGCCGCATCGTTCACGAAGCTGGCCATCAGGTACAGGATGCGCGGCTGATATGGATTGTCGCAGGTGCGCATCCAGTAGTTCGCGGTGTTGCAGTAGTCGAACGGATGCTGGCCCTCGGTGAACTTGCGGCCCACCGTCGTGCGCAGGATCAGTTCCGCCGCCCCGACCTGGATGGTATCGCCCAGGCTGCGGAGAGAAACGCCGTTGCGCAGATGGGTGGTGATCTGGGCCCACACCGTTGTCGTATCGGCCTCCATCAGCAGGCGGATCATCGCCTCGACCTGTTCCGGTGCCAGCATGGTCTGGTTGGTTTGCTTCAGGCTTTTGCCGGCATCCTCGAACGCTTCGGTGATGACGACGCAGGCTGCATCATACAAGGAGTAATACAGCGGACCCACCGCCATGTCCGGAACGCCTGTATAATAGACACCATGCGCGCGCTCCCAGCCGATGAAGTCGGCGAGATCGACCACGGCCCTTGCCCGGAGCGCCTTATGGCCGGTGTTGCGGGCCTTGCGCCCCACGACGGTGTCCTGCAGATCGATCAGGCCCAGGAACAACAACTGGTCACGCAGTTTCGACCGGATCGCCGGATCGGCGGCCAGACCTAGGAACAAGCCGTACGACCGGCGGACATCGCCGCTCATGGTGGCGATCATGTGGCTGTGCAAACGCTGCTCGATCGTTCCGGGTTCGATGATCGGCGCCTGTTCTTCGTTCCAGACGACGGGTCCTCGCTC
>DASWON010000394.1:0-8358 GCA_036398735.1 Rhodopila sp. | reverse complement strand
TATTGGTTCAATTCACGTTTCGGAGTGCAACATAGTGGCCAGGACGCTTCTGCTCGACCTGGACGGGACCTTGGTGGATACTGTTCCCGACCTTGCGGCCGCACTGAACCGTCTGCTGGGCGCCCGCGGCCTGCCGGTTCTCACGCCTGAACAGGTATCCTCGATGGTCGGCGACGGCATTGCCGCGCTGGTGACACGCGGCTTCGCCGTCAACGGCCGCCAGCCAGACGCCACCGCGATTGCCGACTTCGCCGCCGACTATGAGGCCCATGTCGCCGTCGGAAGCCGTCTTTATCCGCATGTCCTGCCGGTGCTGAGTGGTCTGGACCAGGACGGCTGGCGCCTCGCCGTCTGCACCAACAAGCCCGAGGGCGCGGCCCAGGCACTGCTCCAGGCCTTGGGGCTGAAGGAATTGATCGCCGCGGTCGGCGGTGGCGACAGTTTCCCCGTCCGCAAGCCCGATCCGGCCCATCTGCTGGCGACCCTGGCCCAGGCCGGCGGCGCATCGGATGCAGCGGTGCTGCTGGGCGACCATCACAACGACGTTGCGGCGGCGCGCGCCGCGGGGATCCCGTGCATTTTCGCCACCTGGGGATATGGCCGACCCGGCATGGCAGACGGCAGCACCGCGTCGGCCGGCGACATGATCGAGGCCGCGGCGATCGCGAGGCGCTTGCTGCCGTAAGGGTCCGGCGTCATCACGCACGGCCGCGGAGCGGGTGACGGCGGAGGGCGGCCGGGCGGGACACGCAACAGACTCGCATCCTGTCGGCCCCGGGATTATCACTCGTTCGTGAAGTTCCATTTCAGCTGGCTCGTTCCGTCGCCCCGGTATGATGCCCAGTTGCCGCCCGGACGAGAGAGAGGGATCGCGTGCCCGTCAGTAACCGGCCAGCCAGCGGAGAGTTCGAGCCGAATCCGGCGGGACGAGCCTCGGCGTTCGCGGCGGCCGGCGGGGAAATGGCGGCCTTGATCGGGGCGACAGACTGGTCGCCGACCGCGGTCGGCTCGCCTGAGACCTGGCCGCACAGCCTGATGACGATTCTGCGCATGATGCTGACGTCACGCTATCAGATGTGGATGGCGTGGGGTCAGGCTCTCACGTTCTTCTGCAACGACGCCTACATCCCGACGCTCGGCATGAAACATCCATGGGCGCTTGGTCAGCCGGCCGATCAGGTCTGGTCGGAGATCTGGCCCGAGATCGGCCCACGCATTCAATCCGTGATGCTTACCGGCCAGGCGACCTGGGACGAGGGGCTGCTGCTGCTCCTGGAACGCAGCGGCCACCCCGAGGAAACCTATCACACCTTCTCATACAGCCCGCTGCCTGACGACGACGGCGGCATCGCCGGGGTGCTGTGCGTGGTAATGGAGGAGACCGAGCGGGTGATCGGTGAACGGCGGGTGGCCACGCTGTGCGACCTCGCGGCCGAACTCGGTATGGTACGCTCTGAGCCTGACGTGCTGTCCGCCGTCGGGCGTTCGCTGGGTCGCAACGGCAGGGATATGCCGTTCAGCCAGATCTATCTCGTGGACGGCGACGCCGGGCGCCTGTGGCACATGGGCGATGCCGGCATGGATGCGGCCGCGACCGGATCCGCAAGTGCGCTGGGGGTCGAGGACCTGCCGTTCCCTGCCTCAGGGCTCCTGGCCGGCATGGACAAGCGCCTGATCCATCATGCGAGTGGTCTGCCGGGCCTGTCCAACGGCGCATGGGATCAGCCGCCGCGCAAGGCTGTCATCGTGCCGATCGCACAGCAGGGTCTGCCGCGTCCGGCTGGATTGTTCATCGCCGGCATCAATCCGTACCGGTCATTCGATGAAGCCTATGCCGGGTTTATCGACCTCGTCGCGGCGCAGATCGCAGCCGGGCTCGGAGCGGCGCGGGCCTATGCGGCAGAGCGGCAACGGGCCGAGGCCCTGGCGGAGATCGATCGGGCGAAGACCGCTTTCTTCTCCAACGTCAGTCATGAATTCCGCACCCCTCTGATGCTGATGCTGGGGCCGCTGGAGGAGGAGATCGCTGGCTTGGCGACGACGGCTTCAACGACGGCCCCGACGGCGACGGCCCCGATGGCGACGGCCCCGACGGCGACGGCCCCGACGGCAGCGGCTCCAACGACGGCCCCAACGGCGGCGGCCCCGACAGCGACGGCCCCAGCGGCGGGCGACCCGACGGCGGATGCGTCCGCAGCGGGCGAGCGGCTGGCGATGGTGCATCGCAACGGGATGCGGCTGCTGCGGCTGGTGAACACGCTGCTGGATTTCTCGCGCATCGAGGCGGGCCGCGTCCAGGCCCGGTTCCAGCCTGCCGAACTGGCCGCCTACACCGAGGAACTGGCCAGCAACTTCCGATCGGCCTGCGACCGTGCCGGCCTGTACCTCCGAACGCGGTGCGTTCGGATCGATCGTCCGGTCTATGTCGATATCGAGATGTGGGAACGGATCGTTCTCAATCTCGTTTCGAATGCCTTCAAGTATACCTTGACCGGCGGGATCACCGTCGCGCTGGACTCGTCCCCGGATAACACGGCCGCGGTGCTGACCGTCGCAGACACCGGCATTGGCATTCCCGAGGCGGAACTGCCCCGCATCTTCGACCGCTTCCACCGGATCGAAGGACAGCGCGGCCGTACCCTCGAAGGCACCGGCATCGGCCTGGCGCTGGTCAATGAACTGGTGCGGTTGCACGGCGGCGCGATCACGGTGCAGAGCCGGATCGATACCGGTACTACGGTCTGCGTCCGCCTGCCGCTCGGGCGAGCGCACCTGCCCGCTGACCGGGTCAGCGAGACGACGGCGCGCAGCACTTCGGAAGGCATCGCCGCGGCGGCATTCGTCGAAGAGGCGCTGCGCTGGCTGCCACGGGCCGGCGATGCACCCGGCAGCGAGATGCCCGAGACCGCGAGCGTCATGTCCGCGTTCGGCCAGAATGCCGCGGCAGCCGGCGAGCAGGTGCGCCGGCGCATCCTGCTCGCCGACGACAATGCCGACATGCGCGAGTATGTCGTTCGCCTGCTCCGCTCGGGCTACGATGTCGAGGCAGTGGGCGACGGGCAGGCGGCGCTGCATGTGGCCCGGACGCGCCCGCCCGACCTTGTCCTGTCGGACGTCATGATGCCGCGTATGGACGGTTTCGGCCTGCTCGCCGGCATCCGGGCCGACCCGCGGCTGCGCGACCTGCCGGTCATCCTGCTGTCGGCGCGGGCCGGCGAGGAAGCGCGTGTCGAGGGCCTCGATGCCGGCGCCGATGACTACCTGGTCAAGCCGTTCTCAGCCCGTGAGCTGCTCGCGCGGGTGCGCTCCAACCTCGAACTGGCGCGTCTGCGCCAGGAGACGCGGAACGTCCTGCAGCGTTCGAACGAAATGCTGGAGCAGCGCGTCGCGGAGGAGGTGGGACGGCGCATCAATGCGGAAGAATCGCTGCGCCAGTCACAGAAGATGGAGGCGATCGGGCATTTGACCGGCGGCGTGGCGCACGACTTCAACAACCTGCTCACGGTGATCGGCGGTGGCGTCGAGACGCTGCAGCGCATTCTGGGAGCGATCCACCTCGGCAATGAAGAAGCCAGGGTGAAGCGGGCGCTTGGCATGATCGCGCAGGGGTCGGATCGGGCCGCGACGTTGACCCATCGGCTGCTGGCCTTCGCGCGGCGGCAGACGCTCGATCCGCGGCCGCTCGATGCGAACCGGCTGGTCGCAGGTATGTCGGAACTGCTGCGCCGCACCCTGGGGGAGTCCGTGGCGCTGGAGACCGTGCTTGCCGGCGGATTGTGGCGGACCATCGCCGACGGCAACCAGTTGGAGAACGCGCTGCTCAATCTCGCGGTCAATGCGCGTGATGCCATGCCGCAGGGCGGCAAGCTCACCATCGAGACCGCGAATACCTACCTGGATGAAGTCTACGCCGCCCAGCACGATGACGTCGCCGTCGGCCAGTATGTCATGATCGCTGTCAGCGACACCGGCATCGGCATGGACCGCAACACGCTTGGCCGGGTGTTCGAGCCGTTCTTTACGACCAAGGACATCGGCCAGGGCACCGGGCTGGGGCTGAGCCAAGTCTATGGCTTCATCAAGCAGTCGAACGGCCACGTCAAGCTGTACAGCGAGGTTGCCCATGGCACCGTGGTCAAGCTGTACCTGCCGCGTCTTCTGGCTGAGCACGTGGATATATTGGAGAAAACTGAAGAGGTGGCGGTTACGGGGGGACAGGGGGAAACGATTCTGGTGGTGGAGGATGAGCCGGCGGTGCGGGAACACTCCGTTTCGCTGCTGACCGACCTGGGATACCGGGTTCTGGCCGCGGGCGACGGCGAGGCGGCGCTGCGGATCCTGGCACAGGATGACGCGGTCGACCTTCTGTTCACCGACGTCGGGCTGCCGGGCGGCCTGACAGGGCGCCAGTTGGCCGATGCGGCACGGGTGCGGCGGCCCGAACTGAAGGTGGTCTACACCACGGGGTATGCGCGCAACGCCATCGTGCACGGCGGTGTGCTGGATCCGGGAACCGAGTTGCTGCCGAAGCCGTTCAGCTTTGCCGCGCTGGCAGTGAAGATCAGGGGAATGCTTGATCGATAGGATCGGAGCGGCGGCAAGGTCTCCGTGACCGGGCCGGCCGGCGGCGCCGCCCTGAATCGTCTCGACCGGGCTCGGTCGCCCGGCCAAGCTCGGCGGCTTCCGAGGCCGCATCCTGCGGGTTCCGCGCGTTGCCGGCGCGAGACCCGTCTCGCCAGCGGAACCCCGTTCAGACCTGCAGCGTTCCGCGCATCACCGGCACACAGCTTCCCGCGACGCTCGCTGACACCGGTCCTTCCGCGGTCTTCGCGGCCGCGGCGATGATCAGGCTCGGGCGTCCCACCTCGGCGCCCTGCTCGATCGCGTATTGCAGGTTCACGCTCTCGCCCGGGGCCAGCGAGGTCAGCAGCCCGGCCAGGGTGGCGGCGGCACTGCCGGTCGCGGGATCCTCGAACGTGCCGCCGAGCGGGGCGAACATGCGGGCGCGGATGCGGCGCTCATCGCCATCGGACCAGGCGTAGAGGTACAGCGCAAAGTGCGAGGCCATGTCCGGAAAGCGGGCGCTCGCCGATCGAAACGCCGCCAGGTTCGGCGTGGCGCGTGCCAGGGCGTCCACGCTGACCACCTCGGCGATGACGAACGGCGTGCCGACGGAAGCCACCAGCGGCGTGTGCGACAGGGTCGCGATGTCCTCCTCCGACAGGCTGGCGCAGGCGGCCACGACCTCGACCGGAACGCCGATGTCGATCGACAGGGACCGCGGCGCGGCGACGCGGGCGCCGGAGATCACGCCGGCGGCATCGCGCAGGACATGGACTCGCACCAGGCCGGCCATTTCCTCGAATGTGTAGTGTTCCGGCGGGCTGTCGGCCATGGTGGCGAGCACGTAGCCGGTGCCGACGTTCGGATGCCCGGCGAATGGCATCTCCGTCGTGCGGCTGAAAATGCGAACGCGGGCGTGATGGCGCGGGTCCGCCGGCGGCAGGACGAAGGTGGTCTCGGACAGATTGAACTCGGCGGCGATGGCCTGCATCTGGGCATCGGTCAGACCGTTCGCGTCCGGGATGACGGCCAACGGATTGCCGCGGAAGCGCTGGTCGGTGAAGACGTTGACGGTGACGAAGTCATAGGCGGGCATGGCGACCTCCGGGGTGGTGGGTTCAGTATGATCCCTGCGCGCGCGGCGCGCGAGGTGGTTCGCCGCGCACACGCCCTGTTGGCGAGGCGGGCCGGTTTCGGCGGCTGATCCAGCCTCGGTGTCAGTCGGGCCCGCAGCGGCTGCTGCCTGGAGCCCGCGTGCCCCGGCCCGCATGCCGTTGCGCCGCGGGCGGGGCCGCACGGATCTGTCGCATTATGGATCTGCTGCGTTAAGGCCAGCGCCGGCGGTGGCGGGAGGGGGCCGATACGTGGACGGCCGGGTCAGGCCATTCGCGACGTGCGGAATTTTCCGCTGCAGATCGTGCAGCGACGGCCCGCTCGCCCGACGCTGACACCGTGGAGGGCCGGCTCCTTGCTCGCATGCTCGCTCGCCCCGATGATGATACGAGGGCAGGGTGACCGCTGGCTCGCCGGCCCGCTCACCCGGCGCTGACACCGTGGAGGGCCGGCCACCCGCCGGTGCGCCGGCTCGCGTGCTGATGACCGAGGTTGACGGCCCCGGCGGCGTCGGCGGTTCGCGTGGTGACCGCTAGTCGAGCCACGCCACCGCGCGGATCGGACTGCCGGTGCCGCCCTTGATCTTCAGCGGAAAGCCGATGAACCGGAACCGCCCCTTTCCGACCAGCTGATCGAGGTTCACCAGCCCCTCCATGTGGGTGAAGCCCATGTCACGACAGACGTGGTGCACCTCGAAGTTGCTGCGGCCGGTGCGGCCCGGGCTGACCGCCTCGACACCGAACATGGTGATCCCCTTGGCACCGAGCCACGTGGCCGAGTCCTTCGTCAGGCCGGGAAAGTCGGTGATGTAGGCGTCCGTTCCATACGTCCTGCGATAGAAATCCATGTGCAGCAGCACGGTGTCCTTCGGCTTGATCTCGATCCCCGCGGCTTGTTCCGCCGCCTGCAGATCAGCGATGCTGATGTCGCTTTTCAGGGGCTTGTGCGACAGATCGAGGCAGACCGCCTCGGTGAAGAAGTTCTCCAGCGGCAATTCGTCGATGCCTTTGGCACCCGGCCGCTGATCGAAATGAAGCGGCGCGTCGACGTGGGTGCCGGAATGATCGCCCATGTTCAGCGACATCACCGCGGAGGAGAACTCGTAGCCGTCCACGACGCGCTTTTCGTCATGCGTCGAGAATGGCGCGATGATCACCATCGGGTGGTTCGGCAGGCGCGCCATCTTGTGGTGGATCTCTCGGCTCAGGTCGATCAGCTGCATCCGTTGCACTCTTTCACAGTTCGCCAGGGTCCTGCGCCCGCCGCTGGCCATGGCTGGCCAACCAAACGTCCGGAACCCTGCGCTTTTATTTCAGTGGCCTGCCGACCGCTGCGTCCGCCGCACGATGCGGCGGCTTCGGTACCGGACATTAGACCCGTTTCCGGCTGTCTGTGCAGCCCAAAACTGGCCCTTCCCGCATCATCACCATGCATGCCTGTCCGGCTTTCGGCGTCCGCCGGAGGCGACGACCTCAGAGTGCCCGCCGGTAGCGGATGCCGATCGAGCACAGGAACAACCCGGCGCCCGCCGCGGCGAACACCATCAACGCCAGATAGTAGGATCCCGTCGCGCTGACGATGAGGCCGACGGTCACGGGCACGACGATGCCCGAGATGTTGCCGGCGAAATTCATGGCTCCCGCAAGCAGGCCCGCCTTTTCGCCGCCGATCAGCAGACCCGGCAGCGTCCAGTACATGCCACACCAGCGCAGGAAGAACAGCGTCGTCGCCAGCAGCGCAATCACACCGGCTTCCTGATGCACGTAGGCCACCAGGAACACCGCGATCGTTGCAAGCCCGGCGGAAAGTCCGAACAGCCGGCGGTATACGGTTTCGGGCGCGGCGCCGGAACGCAGCCCATGGTCGAGCAGCTGGCCACCGGTCAGCTCGCCCACGAAGCCCGCGAAGAACACCAGGAAGGACGCCCACCCGAGGGCGCCGATGTTCAATCCCTGGGTCTTGGCCAGGAAGCTCGGCACCCAGGTCAGGAAGCCGTACCAAAGTGAGTTGAAGCAGAACCAGCCGACGAACAGCAGCCAGATCGACGGCAGGCGGAACATTTCCGACACCGCGACACTGTCGCCCGTTGCCTCTCCCGCACGGCGGAGGCCGTCCTGGATATGGCCCCGTTCCTCATCGTTGACGGCTTCATGCTCATGCGGGTGGTTGCGGATATAGAACCAGGCGAATACCCCGCAGGCCATGGTGCCGAGCCCGGCCATGAGAAATGCCAGGCGCCATGATGCCAGCGCCGCGATCAGCGCGGCGATGATCAGGGAACCGAGGGCGGTGCCCAGCGGCGCGCCGCCGTCCAGCAGGGCGGCCGCCCGGCCGCGCTCCGTCGGCGTCATCCACAGGCCAATGAGCTTGGCGCCGGCGGGGTAGATCGGCGCCTCGGCCAGGCCCAGACCGACCCGGGTCAGCAGCATGGTGATCCATCCGGTCGATGCCGCCGCGAGAGCGGCGAAACCGCCCCACGCGATCGTGGCGCCGGCGATGACCGAGCGCGGCAGGAACCGGTCCGCCAGCATCCCGCCTGGAATCTGCATCAGGCAGTAACTCCAGAAGAAGCTGCTCAGCAGCAGCCCCTGGATAGCCGGTGAGATGCTGAACTCGCGGCTGATCATCGGCATTGCCACCGACAGCGACGCCCGATCGATGTAGTTGATCGCGACCGTCCCC
>DASWON010000393.1:0-1830 GCA_036398735.1 Rhodopila sp. | reverse complement strand
TGGCTTCGTTCCAAAGATGGCACAGAGCACGTAGCAAAGAAAGATAATAAATTCGTGTTCGAAAGAATCGACATACGTAAAAGGTAGTGCAATGTAGGTGCAGCACAGAAAAATCTGGGGAAGGATAAGATCACCACATCGCCTGTCGGCGCCCCACGCCTCCCGCGGTCCGGCTGCGACGACGGCCGCGCTCTGGTATCGGTATCGGACGCCAGGAGCGGCCTTGTGGTCAAGTTGCCATGCTCCGCCCCGCTCTGGTCCGCGGCGCCGGCTTGGCCTAGAACGCTGTGATCCGTTTCACGTTGGAGCCGCCCATGAGCAAGATCATCCGTACCGAACCCGGCCCGATCCTTTCCAAGGCCGTTGAGTATCACGGCTTCGTCTACCTGCCGGGCATCACCGCGCGCGACACCAAGCAGGACATCAAGGGGCAGACCGCCGACGTTCTGGCACAGATCGACGCGATGCTTGAGCATCACGGCACGGACAAGACCCGTCTGCTGCAGGCGCTGATCTGGGTGAAGCACATCAAGGATCGCGCGCTGATGAACGAAGTCTGGACGCCGTGGCTGCCGAAGGAGGGCGCCCCGGTGCGTGCCTGCGTTCAGTCCGAAATGGCCGCGCCCGACGTGCTGGTGGAGATCATGGTCACCGCCTGCAAGTAACGCCCGGCCACCGGGTGGCCGGCTTCGCGCGGCGTCGTCCGCCGGTTATCCGGCGGATCGGCTGACCGGCCGCCCGGCATCTCCGAGCCGGGCGCGGTCGCCGAGTGCGCGCTGCCCATTCTGCGGGCTGCTCATTTTTGCCCGCCGGCCATTTTGCCCGCTGCCCGTTTTGCCCGCCGCCCACGTCAGTGGCGGCGGGTATTTCTCGGGCGACCCCCTGACGCTCGGGTCCCGCCGGCCAGGTGCCGGCCTTATTCAACACCCGTAAAATGATCGGATGCCCAACGGCGGTGCCACGTCGCATTCCGTCGTCCCGGCCGTCGCAACCGATCCGTTGCTCCGTGCGTAATTAGCCCGGGCTTTTGCGTACAGGGAGTATGACCGAGGTGGCCTCAAGCCGCGAAGCTGAACTACTCCGGCAACAGAATGTCCTCGCGCAATTTGGAGAGTATGCACTCAGAAGCCAGGATATTGATGAAATTCTTCACGAGGCCTGCCGTCTGGTGGGTGAGGCGCTCGGGACGGATCTCGCGAAGGTCATGGAACTGCAGGAGGACGGCGCCACACTGAAGGTGCGGTCGGGCGTCGGCTGGCAACCCGGCGTGGTCGGTGAAGTTACCGTGAAAGCCGAGAGGGATTCATCGGAAGGGCACGCCTTGGCGACCGGGCACCCTGTCGTCTCGCCGAACATCGACGCCGAGTCGCGGTTCCATTACCCCGAGTTCATCAGGGACGCCGGCGTCAAAGCTCTGGTGAACGTGATCATCCTCAGCCCGCAGGGTCAAAGGCCGTTTGGTATCCTGCAGGTGGACAGCCGCCATGCGCGGGATTTCACCGAGGCCGATATCAACTTCCTGCGCAGCTATGCCAACCTGCTGGGGGCCGCGGTGGAGCGGCTGCGCACCAGTGGGGCGGCCGATCGCGTGCAGGCCTCGCTTCGCGCCAGCGAGAGCCGCTACCGCGCGATCGTGGAAAACGCGACGGACTACGCCATCATCACGCTTGACCCAGAAGGCCGGATCACCGGCTGGAACCGGGGTGCGCAGGCCGTGCTGGGCTGGGACGAGGCAGACGTCCTGGGCCGGCCCGGAGACATCATCTTTACGCCGGAAGACCGCGAGGCCAAGGCGCCGGAAGCAGAAATGCGCAGGGCGTCGTCGACCGG
>DASWON010000392.1:0-5720 GCA_036398735.1 Rhodopila sp. | reverse complement strand
GAGCTATTACGCCGGCCGCACAAAGCGGATCACGCTGGGGACGTGCGTGATCGTGTTGCCCTGGCACGATCCGATCCGCGTGGCGGAACAGATCGCGCTGCTGGACGTCATCAGCGGCGGGCGCACCCTGATGGGATTTGGCCGCGGTGCCGCCAGCGTCGAATACGAAGGCTTTCGTATCCCGATGGAGGAGGCGCGGCCGCGCTTCGTTGAATCGGCCAAACTCATCATCAAGGCGCTAAGTAACGATTCCTTCGAATGGGACGGCGAATTCTACAAGATACCGCGCACCGCGATCCGGCCACGCCCTATTTCTCACCCGGAACAACGGTTCTATGCGTCCTCCGTCAGTCCCGAATCAGCCGAGGTCATGGCGAAGCTGGGTTTCGGCCTGCTGATCGTTATGCAGAACGAATGGCCCAAGGCGGCCGAGGATGTCCACCGCTATCGTGAGATGGTGCAGAGCGTTGGCCACACGCCACGTCCTCCGATCATCCTGACCAATGTCGCTTGCGCCCCGACGCGGGAGGAGGCGAGGGAGTGGGCCTTGCGCTATCTCAGCGAGAAATGGGATTCTATCGACAACCACTATCATTTCTCGGACGGGCATCTGGGTTCGGTGAAAGGCTATGAGTCATATGGCAAGCTCGCGAAGACCTATACCAAGATGAAGGACGCGTCCTACCGGTCCAAAGCGACGGACTTCTATCTGAGTATCCAGATCGTCGGAACGCCCGATGACTGCATCCAGCAGATCGCGGAACTCCGTCGCCTGACCGGAATGGATCACCTCGTCACCGAATTTTCCTTCGGCAGCATGCCCCATCATCTGGCCGAAATGAACATGCGGTTGTTCGCCGAACGGGTGCTGCCGGTGCTGCAACGCGATACGGCGTTCCTTGGCGTTGTCGATCCGGCCGCGGAGAAAACCGCGGCCGGCGACGACCGGTTGTTCGCGCCAGCCTGATCGGGCGTCAGGCCAGCCGGCCGGAAGACGGCCTTTCCACAGCCGGCCGGTTGGCAACACCCGCGTTTTACGCCAGCCACCGAACGCCCCGTGCGTAGCGATCAGGGGTTGATCGCGCGCCGGTATCGTAGGCAGATGTCGTTGAGCTTGACTCTCCCCGTGTCAAGGTCGGGCCTCACCCGACCATCCATGACTTTGATGCCGAGGGCCCTGGAAAGACCTGGATGGCCGGAAGAAGTCCGGCCATGACACAGAGCGGTTGTCGTCTCAGGGCCTGGGTCGATTTACCGCCGGTCGGTATCAGACGGTCTCGGCCATCCGGTTGGCTTCGATCTTCCGGCGGGCAGCCTCACGCCGTTCGTCAAACTTTGCCAGGCGCCGGCGTGGGTTCGGATGGGCCTCATTCTCCGGCTCACCGGGCCGCTTCTGGGAGCCAGCCCAGCCATGCGCGGCGATATCGAAGATGATCCCGGACAGGTCGGTGTGCTTGACCTCATAACCGTCGGGATTGTTCGGGTCGCCCATGATCCACGTCCCGCCCGCGGCGCGTGCCTGCTGGCCCGACACGATCACGTCGTCCACCCAAAAGCCGATATGGTGGATGCCGACGAAGTCGGCGCCGGTACCCTGCGCGGCCTCATCCGACTTGAAGTGCAGGATTGCCAAGTTCACCACGCCGTCGGTCAGAAACACACCCTCCGCCAGCGGACCGTCAAGTTCGGCGACCTCTTCGAGACCGACCGTGGCCTTGTAGTACTCCGCAGTTTCCCACGGATCGGCGACGCTCAACGCGACGTGGCGTAAGAATCCTTTGCTCTTCACGGTCATGACCATGCTCCCTGGATTTATTGTCCTCCAGCGAGTGTGACTCCATGGCCGGCATCAGAGCAAGTTGCCGCCGCGCGGCGCGTGGGCACACGCCGGATCGGCGGCCCGCCGCGGTTCGGCCCGAGCGCCTGCGAACATCAGAGGGATCTGATCGCGCGGCGCGCCTCGGTCATCCCGGCATCCGCTCGCTCAGGCTACGCCTGCTTTCGCTCGATCAGGCTACGGCGGATCTTCCGGCCGCGTTCGACCTTGTCTTCGATATAGGCGGCATCGCCCCAGCGCACCGCGCGCGCCATCGCCTGCGCGTCCTCCATGAACCGCTGCAGCATCTCCAGCAGCGCCTCGCGGTTGTTGAGGAAAATATCCCGCCACATCACCGGATCGGAGGCAGCGATGCGGGTGAAGTCGCGGAATCCGGAGGCGGCGAAATTGACCACCTCCTGGCGGCTTTCATCGGCCAGGTCATCGGCCGTGCCGCAGATCGTGAAGGCGATCAGATGAGGCAGATGCGACACGATCGCCAGCACCCGGTCATGATGGCTCGGTTCCATCCGTTCGGTCTGCGCGCCGCAGCGCTGCCACAGCGCCTCGATCTTCGCGATTGCGGCCTCATCGGTGCCCGGGACTGGCGTGATTAGTGTCCAGCGGCCCTGGAACAACTCGACGAACCCCGAATCTGGGCCCGAGTGCTCGGTGCCGGCAATCGGATGCGCCGGCACGAAATGCACGTCAGGCGGCACCAGCGGACCGACATCGCGGATCACCGACTGCTTTGTTGATCCGACATCCGTCAGCACTGCGCCGGGGGCAAGGTGCGGCGCGATCCGTGCGGCCAGATCGGCGAATGCCCCGACCGGAGCGCACAGCATCACGCAATCGGCGCCCTCGACCGCTTTGCCGGGATCGATTTCGACGCGGTCGGCGATACCAAGCTGCATCACCCGGTCCAGGGTCTTCTGGGTGCGGGCGTTGACCACGATCTCGGCCGCGATGTCGCCCCGCTGCCGCGCGATGCGCGCAACCGACGAACCGATGAGCCCGATGCCCAGCAGGGCGAGCCGTCGGAAAATCGGATCAGCCACGGGGCTGCCGCGTGAATTCCGTGAAGGCGTCGACCACGAGGCCGACCTCCTCGGCGGTTCCGACAGTCACCCGCAGGCAGTGCGGCAACCCGTAGCCTCCGACCTTGCGCACGATGATGCCGCTAGAGCGCAGGAATGCGTCGGCTGCATTCGCGGCCTCGGTCGTTTTCAGGTCTACCAGCACGAAATTGCCCTCGCTGGGCCAGACCTTGAGGCCGGCTGCCTCGATCCCCGCGGCCAGCTTGGGCCGGTACTCTGCGTTGTGCGCGCAACCGGCTTCGACCCAGCCCGGTTCGGCCAGCGCCGCGATGGCCGCGGCCTGCGCCGCGACGGAGACGTTGAACGGCCCGCGCACCCGGTTCAGCACGTCGACGATCGCCGGCGGGGCATAGCACCAGCCGATGCGCATGCCGCCGAGGCCGAAGATTTTCGAGAATGTCCGTGTCATCACCGTGTTGTCGGTCGCGTCCACCAGCCTGACCCCGGCGTCGTAGGCAGGGTGGGTGACGTACTCGGCATAGGCGGCATCGAGCACCAGCAGCACCTCGGGCGGCAAGGCGGCGCGGAATCGGGCAACCTCTTCGGCCGGCACCATCGACCCGGTCGGGTTGTTGGGATTGGCCAGAAAGATCAGCTTCGTCGCCGGAGACACCGCGGCCAGCATCGCGTCGAGGTCGGCGGTCAGGTTGCGCTCAGGGACCTTGATCACCCTGCTGCCGGCATAGGTCCCGGCAATCTGATAGATCGAGAAGCCATGCGCCGACATGATGATGTCGCGTCCCGGCCCGCCATAGGACAGGCAGAACTGATACAGCAGGTCATCCGAACCGGCGCCGCACACGATGCGATCAGGGTTCAGGCCCCATCGCTCGCCAAGCGCGGCGCGGAGCCGGTTGGCCCCGCCGTCGGGATAGCGATAGGATTCCCCGGCGGCCGCGGCGATCGCCGCCTGAGCCGACGGCGGGACGCCAAAGGCACCTTCGTTCGACGACAGCTTGATCGTGCGGTTGGCGCCCGGCAGTTCCGATTCGCCCGCGACGTAGGGGCTTATCGTCAGGATTTCCGAACGAGGGGAAGGGCTGGTCATCGCGCGCTTCCCGCAAGCGGCACCGCGTAGCTGCCCAGCACGACCGGACGTCGCAGCACCGACCCGAGGCGGCTCAGTCTTGCGTCGTCGTCCGCGAGATATCCCGCGACCTCGACCAGCACGTTGGTCAGCGACGCCACTTGCTGGCGCGCCAGCACCATGGTCTGCGGTGTCAGGCCTGCGCCCGTCAACTCGCTTGACAGCCGAGCCCGGCTGACATCGCTGTCGCACTCCAGGCCGAGGAATGACTGATCGTCTTCACTGGCATCCACCGGCGTGGCTGCCACGACCAGCGCCTGTTCGGTGGGGGCGCCATCGGAGCGAGGTTTCCAGAACGGCAGGCGAGCGATGATGTGCAGTCGCGGCTCATGGTGCAGCAGCGCGATCCACCAGTTGGTGGTCTCCGACGGATACGGCAGCACGGCCACCGATGCGCCGCCCTGACTGACATCGGCGAGAGCCTGCCCGGGGCTGCTGTACGTCCGCAGCGGCGTCAGTGCGCCGAAATGTTCGCGCGCCAGCTGGGTCAGCGGCGCGCCCGGGTCGCCGTCGCAGACCGCGAGCGAGAACCCGCCTTGCATCGTCGTCGTGCCCGCCAGCAATTCGCGCCAGATGCGGACCAGGGCGACCGGCGGCAGCGCGCCGTGATGACGGCCCAGCAGCCGCCGGATGATCGAGGCTTCGCGCCCCGGCCGGAACGCTGCCGGCTTGCCGGAACGCGCCACGTATTCGACGATCTCGGCGCGCTGCATCAGCAGGTCGTGGACGGCGTTGTCGATCCGGTCGAGCGCGGCCCGCAACTCGGGCAGACCACCGCCGCGCCAGCCATCCTGAGGAGGGGGGGCCTCCTTATCGGTACCACCGGCGCCGATGCCGGCAGCGCCGGGACCAGCGGGTGCATGATCGGTTGTGGAAACAGAACTGGACATCATTCTCGCCGCGAGAGGGGCCGCAGACTTAGCGGATGCCGATCGGTCTGCAAACCCATTCGGCGATGACGCCCGACGCTACCCGGTTGCGAGCGGTCGCGGCAGGTCCTATGCAATCGCCGCGATGGACCAGCCAGCCACCCGCACCGATCCGGCGGACTCATTCAGCCACACCCACGTCACGTTCGACGACGGACTGACGCTGGAATGCGGCACTGTGCTGCGGCGGCATACCGTTGCCTATCGCACATACGGCACGCTGAACGCCAGCCGCTCCAATGCCGTTCTCGTCTGTCACGCGCTCACCTCGGACCAGTACGTGGCGGAACGCCATCCGATCACCGGAAAACCAGGCTGGTGGGAGGCCGTGGTCGGGCCCGGCCGGCCGGTGGACACCGACCGCTTCTTTGTCATCTGTACCAATGTGCTTGGCGGCTGCATGGGCAGCACCGGCCCGCTGACCAACCGGGAACTGCCGGACGGCACGATGCTCGGTGACCCCTGGGGCACTGATTTCCCCGCGGTCACGATCCGCGACATGGTGCGCGCGCAGAAGCGTCTGATCGACCACCTGGGCATCAAGCAACTGTTCGCGGTCATCGGCGGGTCGATGGGAGGCATGCAGGTGTTGCAATGGGCGGCACTGTATCCCGATACCGTCTTCGCGGCGTTGCCGATCGCTACCGCGCCTTATCACTCGGCACAGAACATCGCGTTCGATGAAGTCGGGCGGCAGGCGATCTTCGCCGACCCAGACTGGCAGAACGGCCCGTATTGGCGCACCGGACGTATCCCCGCGCGCGGCTTGGCTGTTGCCAGGATGTGCG
>DASWON010000391.1:0-5873 GCA_036398735.1 Rhodopila sp. | reverse complement strand
ACGTTCTCGACCAGCGCGGTGGGTCCGGCAATTCCGGCGTTGTTCACCAGCACGTCGAGACCGCCCAGATGCATGATCGCCGCGTCGACAAAGGCCTCGCACTGCGCCGGATCGCCGGCGTCCGCGCGCATCCCCGGATGTTCGCTCGTCTCCAGTGCGCGCGTGTCCACATCGCTGACGAACACCGCGGCACCGCACGCGGCGAAACTGTCGGCCATGACCTTGCCGATGCCGTTCGCGCCCGCCGAGATCGCCACACGATACCCGGTGAGATCAACCGTCAGGGGGGTGTTGGCTCCGCTAACCATCCGTCTGCTTCCTTTTTCCAAATGCCGCTGAACCGGCCGCTCCAACAGCCTCGGGCAAGCCGCTTCGGCAACCCGAGGGCAACCCCGGTGCCGGGCGGCGTTTCCGCTTCGGGCTGTCTTGCTCTAGTGTGATGACGGCGAATGCAGGGGGAGGCAAGCATGATCACGCCGGAGGGTGCGCGGAACATCACGTTCGTCGGGCACACCGACCAGGGCGGTCGCGGCGACGGCGTGCAGGTCATGGTCAATCGCGGGTATGCCTATATCGGAACCCGTGTCAGCCGCGGGGTGGTCGTCACCGACGTGCGCGATCCGCGCAATCCGAGGCCGGTGAATTTTGCGCCGATTCATCCGAACTCCTGGTGCATGCATCTGCAGACAGCGAATGACCTGCTGCTCTGCATCGAGGAGCTTGATCTCAAGGCCCTGCTGTCGATCAAGGACTACTACGGGGGCTCGAACCAGGTGGATTCGGCGCGCTACGGCAAGCGCGGCGAGGATTTTTCCGCCGGCATGCGGGTCTACGACATCGCCGATCCGGCCAATCCGCGCCCGATCGGCTTCATGGAGGTCGAGGGGCTGGGCCTGCACCGCATCTGGTGGACCGGCGGCCGCTACGCCTACGCGTCCGCGCTGCTCGACGGGTTTCTCGATCATATTCTTATCAGTATCGACATGGCGGACCCCACCAGACCGCGCGAGGCGGGACGGTGGTGGATCCCCGGGATGAACGCCGCCGCCGGCGAGACGCCGCACTGGACGGGACGCTGGGCGCTGCACCATGCCGTGGTTCAGGACGACCTGGCTTATGGCTCCTGGCGCAACGGCGGCCTGACCGTCCTCGACGTGAAGGACCCGACACAGCCGACGCTGATCGCCCACCGCAACTGGTGTCCGCCGTATGGGGGCGGCACGCACAGCGCATTGCCGCTGCACGATCGGGGTCTGCTGGTCGTGGCGGATGAGGCGACGATGAACATCGATCAGGAGCAGCTGAAGCGCACCTGGATTTTCGATATTCGAGAGCAATCAAATCCGATCTCGATCGCCACCATGCCGACGCCGTCGGATCAGGATTACATCGGGATGGGCGGTCAGTTCGGACCGCACAACCTGCACGAGAACCGTCCGGGATCGTTCCGGTCGTCGACAACGATCTTCGCGACCTGGCAGAGTGCCGGCGTTCGGGTGTTCGATATCGCCGATCCGTATCGTCCTGAGGAGGTCGGCTACTTCGTGCCGCCGCAGCCGGCCAAGTGGATGGAGCCGTTGCGCGGCCGCGCCAAGGTCCGCCACACCGCAGATATCTTCGTGGCCGAAGACGGCCTGATGTACGTCACCGACTACGATGCCGGCCTCTATATCCTGCAATGGCAAGGCGCATGAGCGCGGCGGGAATGAGCCGCCGGGCATGAGCACGGACGGCATGGGCACCTTCGGCCTCGGTGCACCGGGCATGAGCCCACCGGGCCTCCGTGAACCGGGCCTGAGTGAACCGGACCTGAGTGAACCGGGCCTGAGTGAACGGGGCACGAGGGCACCGGGCACCAGTGCGAGGAACCGGCAAGCGGGAGGCAGCAGCGCATGACGCCACGGGACCACGGCGACCTCGCGATATCGCCGCTGCGGGACGAGGCAGCGAGCCCGATCGCCTCGGTTCGCCAGGGTCCGATCGGGCCGTCGCGGCAGGTGCACGGGACGACGCGGAGACCCGCCGCGCCATGACGCTGAGTGCAGCACCCGCTTACCGGCTGAGCGTCGTCCATCCCGGTTTCCCGACATCCCCGCATTCCCGCCGCATCTCGATGGCTCTCCCACCAACCTCGATCGTGTCCAGCGGTGCAACAACCACAATAGTGAGGAAACAATGAAAATCGGCTTCATCGGACTAGGCATGATGGGCGCGGGCATGGCGTCCAACCTGCAGAAGGCCGGCCACGATCTGGTCGTCAACGATCTCACCCGGCAGGCCGCATCCAAGCACCTCAACGCCGGCGCGACGTGGGCCGACAGCCCGCGCGCGGTCGCCGAGGCCTGCGACATCGTCTTCACCTCCCTGCCCACGCCGGCCGATGTGCAGAAGGTCGGTACCGGCGAGAACGGTTTGATCGAGGGTTTTCAACGCGGTGCGGCCTGGTTCGACCTGTCCACCAACGCGGTCGACGTCGTGCGCTCGCTGCACGCGACCTTCGCGGAGAGGGGGGTCGATTTCCTCGATGCTCCGGTCAGCGGTGGCCCCAAGGGGGCCAACAGCGGCCGCCTCGCGATCTGGGTCGGTGGCGACAAGGCCATCTTCGACAAGTACCACGCCGCCCTGTCGGCGATGGGCGACCAGGCGGTCTATATCGGCCCGATCGGCGCCGGGTCGATCGCCAAGCTCGTGCACAACGCCTCGTCCGCCGCGGTGAACGTCGTGCTGTCCGAGGTCTTCACTATGGGCATCAAGGCCGGTGTCGAGCCGCTCGCGCTGTTCGAGGCGGTGCGCCAGGGCGCCTCAGGGCGCAATCGCATGTTCGACCGGCTGGCGGATCATTTCCTCACCGGCAGCTACGACCCGGCGGATTTCGCGCTGCGCCTGCTGCACAAGGACGTCTCGCTCGCCTGCCAGCTTGCCCGCGAGGTGCAGGTGCCGATGCGCCTGACCAACATGGCGCTGATGGAACTGACCGAGGCCCTCAATCGCGGCTGGGAAAAACGCGACTCCCGCGTGGCCTCGCTGCTGCAACAGGAACGTGCCGGCATCCCGCCGATCGCCGTCGCCCCCGACAGGATCAGGGCGGTTCTCGAATCCGACGCAAAGTGAAGGAGTGCCGGAATTATGCAGATTGGTGCGCTCGTCCCGTTCAAGGACACCGGCGGCGACCCGTCCCTGGTGCGTGACTTTGCCCTGAACCTGGAGGCCATGGGCTACGATTTCCTCGAGGCGCCGGACCACGTGCTGGGCGGCAACCCCGGGCCGGCTGCCGCTGCGGACCCGCGCGGGGCGATCGCCGACGACATGTACCACGACCCGTTCGTTCTGCTCAGTTATCTGGCCGCCGCCACGACGAGGCTGACGTTCTCCACCGGCGTTCTGATCGTGGCACAGCGCCAGACCGCGCTGGTCGCCAAGCAGGCCGCGTGCCTCGACGTCCTGTCCGGCGGCCGCTTCCGGCTGGGGATCGGGGTCGGCTGGAACCCGGTCGAATTTGTCGGCCTGAACGAGAACTTCCACAACCGCGGCCGCAGGTCGGAAGAGCAGGTGCAGGTGATGCAAGCGCTCTGGGCGCAGCCGCACGTGACGTTCAAGGGCAAATACCACACGATCGACGACGCCGGCATCAACCCGCGCCCCGCCTCCGGCCGGGTGCCGCTGTGGTATGGCGGACATCACGAACACACCCTGCCGCGCATCGCCAAATGGGGCGACGGTTGGATGCCAAACGCCTATCCGCCCGACCAGTCCGCGCTCGACATCTTCGCTGAACTGCGGCGGCTGACCGAACAGGCCGGTCGCGATCCGGCTGCCGTCGGCATCGAGGTCTGGACCTCCTGCGGCGAAAGTGCCGAGGCGGACTGGCGGCGGGAGGTGGCGTTCTGGAAGCAGGCCGGGGTCAGCCACATCTGCCTGACCACGACATTCGACCGGCGACATCACCACCGCATCGCCGGAACGACCATCGCCGACCACCTGGCGGCGATCAAGCGCTACCACGACGCTGTCGGAGACCTCCTTTAAGGAAGAACGCAACATGCAACTCGGTGCAACCATCCCGGTCGCCGATATCGGCACCGGCCCGGCGCAGATCCGTGACTATGCACAGGCCGTGGAAGGCCTGGGATTTGACTACCTGCAGGCTCCCGACCACGTCCTCGGCGCCAATCCGGCAACCGTCGCCGGCAAGGGCAGGGTAGGGACCAACGAGAGCCCCTATCACGATCCGTTCGTGCTGTTCGGTTTCCTCGCCGGCTGCACACAGCGCCTCGGCTTCGCGCCGGGTGTGCTGATCCTGGCGCAACGCCAGGCCGCGCTGGTGGCGAAACAGGCTGCCTGCCTGGATGTGTTGTCGCATGGCCGGCTGCGTCTGGGCGTCGGCGTCGGCTGGAACAAGGTCGAGTTCGTCGGCCTGAATGAGGTCTTCTCCAACCGCGGCCGCCGTTCGGAGGAACAGGTCGAGGTCATGCAGGCCCTTTGGTCGCAGCCGTATGTCAGCTTCAAGGGGCGCTACCATACGATCGACGATGCGGGCATCAATCCGAGGCCAACGTCCGGCCGTATCCCGGTCTGGTTTGGCGGCCATGCGGAGGCGACCCTGCAGCGCACGGCGAAATACGGCGACGGCTGGATGCCGCTGGCCTACCCGCCGGATGACAGCGCCCTGGCGGTGTTTGAAAAGTTGCGTGCACTGGTGAAGGCAGAGGGCCGCGATCCGGGCAGCGTCGGTCTCGAGGTCTGGCTGTCGCTCGGTTCCGGCGACGAAAAGGCCTGGCACCGTGACTTCGCCTTCTGGAAACAGGCCGGCGTCACTCATGTGACCGCACACACCACCTACGCGATGGGTCACCACAAGCGGATCGCCGGCCACTCCGCGGCGGATCATCTCGCGGCGATCACGAGGTTCAAGCAAGTGGTGGCCGACCTGCTGTAGGCCACGGGCGCCGCGAGGGCGCTCGACCGCATACCCGGCCAGGGCCGGCCGGCCACGCCGCACTGCTCGGAGGGCCGCGACAGGTCCGAAGGCGGAGCCTGATCGGGCGGGCCGATCCTGCCGGATAGACCGGGGTTGCGGAACGGCGTTCGACCGCATGCCCGGCCAGCCTGCCGCGGAGGTCAGGGGAGACCGGACAGGTCCGGAGGCGGAAGCCTGATCGGGTGGCCGATTCTGCTGCATAGACCGGGTTCGCCGAACGGTCTCCGACACCGGGCGTGGATCTGCCGTCATGTGCAGCGTGTGGGCGCCATGGACGCGCTGCGTCGACTGACGCTGTGCCGGTGCTGTGCCGGTGCGCTGCTGCCAGTAGCCCACTTCGCCCTGAACGTCTTATACCCGCTCCACGGACCGTCGGTTCCGCGGGGTGAGGCCAATGGCGCGCCTCGGCGAGTGGCGGCGGTGCCTCTCAGCGCGCGCATTTGACCCGGGTAGCACCCATGAAC
Source organism: Rhodopila sp. (assembly GCA_036398735.1). GTDB lineage: Bacteria > Pseudomonadota > Alphaproteobacteria > Acetobacterales > Acetobacteraceae > Rhodopila. The sequence continues at coordinate 431 of DASWON010000391.1, read as the reverse complement.
ATATCGGCTCCCTTCATCGCCCGGCCGATCGCCACCTGGCTGCTGGCGGTGGCGATCCTGCTGTCAGGCGGGCTGGGCTACCGAGCGTTGCCGGTTTCGGCGTTGCCGGAGGTCGATTTCCCTACCATCCAGGTGGTCACGCAGCTTCCCGGTGCCAGCCCCGAAACCACCGAGACCCTGATCACCGCCTCGCTGGAGCGGCAGTTCGGGCAGATCCCCGGCCTGCTGCTGATGACCTCCCAAAGCGCCGAGGGCACCAGCCAGATCACCCTTCAGTTCGGCCTTAACCGATCTATGGACTCGGCGGCGCAGGACGTGCAGGCCGCGATCAACGCCGCGGCCGGGACGCTGCCGGTCAACCTGCCGTATCCGCCGACCTACTCCAAGGTGAAACCCGCGGACGCGCCGATCCTGACCCTGGCGCTGACGTC
>DASWON010000390.1:0-6483 GCA_036398735.1 Rhodopila sp. | reverse complement strand
CACCTCAGTATTGAGCCGCTCAGTCCATCCGGCGCGGTTGTCATTGAAGAACGCCGGATCAAAGAAGCGAATCTGCTTCAGCTTGTCGCCGTAAGACATTTTCGCCGCAATGCTCGCTGGCAATGCCACGGCCCTGTTGGTCGGACCCTGAAAAGTCTTGATCGCGAAAGTCTCCTGCACCTTTGGGTCGATCATCAGGTTCAGGAACGCCTGCGCAAGGCCCTTGTTCGGAGTGCCGGCCACCAGAGCCGCCGCCTCGGCCGCGCCGATCGCCCCCTCCTTGGGGAAGACGTACTCGATCGGGTAACCCTGTGCCTTCATCCCCTCCAGGTAATAGTCGAACTCTGTGGACGCCGTGGTGTCCCCGGTCTTCAGCGTCGGCGCCCAATCGGTCCAGAAGAACGTCAGCTTGTTTGGCCGCAACTCGGCGAGCTTGGCGAAACCGGGATCGATGTTTGTCACACTGCCGCCAGCCAGCTCCGCCGCGATGATCACCAATGCCGGCATCTGGCTGTGTCCCGGCGCGGCGAACGCGAGCTTGCCCTTGAACTCCGGGCGCCACATGTCGGCCCAGCTTGTCGGTGGCGTTTTCACGATTTCAGGGTTGTAGCCCAGCACGTATGAGATCAGCGTGTACGGCACCCCGGCGATCTGCGTGGCCGGATCGGCCGGTCGGACTGTCTTCGCCCACTCCTGAACATCGGCATAGTTCGGGATCGCTTGCTTCTCAGCCGTTTGCAGCACCCCGGCCTGTAAGCCTGCGACGATTGACTCGTCCGTGCCGAAGAATACGTCTGCCGTCTGGTTGCCTTTCTGCGCCAGCAGCTTGTTATACCGTGCGCCCTGGCCGCCGATGTCGAACGCCAGCTTTGCGCCCGTCTGCTTCTGAAACTCCGGTCCGACGAAGTCGCGGATACCATCCGCAGTGACGCCGCCCCATGTCGAGATCGTCAGCGTCGAGCCCTGCGCGATCGCCGGCGCCGCAAGCGAGGCGCCGACCGCGCCGCCGGTCAGCTTGATCACGGACCGGCGGGATAGAAAAGTCATGACGGCGGTCGCACTCCTTTGTTGCCTGTCTGGCGGATTTACCTGTCAGGCATGGTCGCCTGTGCGCCTGGTTCAGCAAGTTTCATTCCATCCTGCGCCGGGCTGGTACCGTTCAACGGTGTGGCACCCAAATTGCTTGCAACGGCACCAGTCGGGCGAGACACCCTTGCCTTCCCCTTCGATCCCCGTCCGAAGCCCCTGCCTGGGCTGACCGGCTGAACTCAGGAGACCGATATGGCTGGCCGTGGCCTGTTTCGCTTGCCTGCCCCAACGACCCGGTGCCACGCTTTGACTGCGTCGCTGTTCACCATTATTGCGCTCGCCGCAGCATCGTCCGTGGATGCCGCGCCTTCTTGCGAAACGCCGGTCAGGTTCGGCCTGACCGATCCGTTGACCGGTCCTTTCGCCAACTTCGGCAAGGACCAACTCCAGGCGTCCGAATGGGCCGTCGAAGACATCAATGCCAAAGGCGGCGTTGACGGCTGCAAGCTGGAGATCGTGGTACAGGACCACCAGGGCAAGCCCGAAACGGGCATTGCGGTTGCCAATCGCTTCACCGACGTCGATCATCTGCCGCTGTTTTTCGGTGGCTTCAGCGCGGTGATCAAGGCGATGGCCCCGATCGCTGAACGGGGCAAGACGGTGATGTTCAGCGTTGGCGCCAACGCGCCGTCGATCGCGAAACTGGGTGACTACACCTACACCACGTTCCCGCTCGCCGATGTGGATATGCGGGCGTTCGGGTCCTACGTCCATGACGGTATGGGTAAGCAGCGCGCCGCCGTGCTGTACGCGAACAATGAGACCGGTGTACCGGGTTCGCGGGTCTTCATCGAGAGTTTCGAGAAGGCCAGCGGCAAGGTCGTGCTGGACGAGGGCTATGACCCGGCGCAGTCCGACTTCACCGGCCTGATCCTGAAGGTACGCGCCCTGAACCCGGATGTGATCCATGTCCACGGCGTCAACTCCGACATCGTCACGGTGATGGCGCAGATCCGCCAACTCGGCATCCAGACTCAGTTGACCAGCTATCAGGGGGCATTCAGCGACGCTTTCGCCAAGCAACTGGGCGCGGCCGGGGAGGGGCTGACCGTGACATCGCTGGCCCCGACGGCGGAGCAGAATCCCAACGTCGCCGCCTTCGTCGAGCGCTGGCGAAGGGAAAAAGGTCGTCCTGCCAACGGACTTCCCTATACGCAATACTTCTACGACGTGCCGTACATCATCGCCGGCATGGTGCATTATCTGCACGAGAAGAACTTGCCGATAACCGGTGACACGATGCGCCAGGCCCTGCTCGCCGTGCGCACCTTCGATGGCCCGATGACCGGCCCGGTGACCTTCAATGACGATCACACCGTCAACAAGCCGGTCTACGTCTGGCACGTGAAAGACGGGCATTTCCAGTACGTGGCGAAGATCGGGGGCTGACCCGTCATGCATGCCGACGGGCTAGCCCGGTGATCTGGAACCCCGCCATCCTGGCGCAGCTTGCCTGGACCGGCCTGTCCAATGCCAGCTTCACCTGCCTGTTCGCCATATCCCTCGCCCTGGTGCTGAAGGTCAACCGTGTCTGGAACTTCGCCCAGGCAGGAATGATGGTCGTTTCCTACGGTTGTATGCTCGCCATTGCCCGGCCGCTCGGTCTTCCGACTGCTCTGGGGTTCGGCCTGATCGCCACCATCGGCTTTTCGCTTGCGCTAGAACGGTACGGCTTCCGCCCGCTTCGCCGCCGCGGCTCCTCGAGCCTGACGTTCTTCATCTTCACGCTGGTGGTGTCGCAGTTTTGCACGTACGTCGCCGAGCTGATTTTCGGCACCGAACCGACTACGTTGATCGACGACGTGGTAACCCCGATCTCAATGATCGGCGATGTGGCGGTCAGTGGCTGGGACCTGCGCGCCGTTGGCGTGACCACCGCGCTGGCGCTGATGCTCGCGGGTTTTCTGCGCCTGACCCGCTGGGGCCAGCGTCTGATAGCTGTCGCCGACAGTCCCGATCTTGCCGAACTCTATGGCACCAGCCGGGATACCGCCTACGCCGTCGGGATGACGCTAGCGGCCATTCTGACAACGATCGGGATGCTGCTTCTGGGCACCAAGGCGGCGACCGTCCCTGCCTCCGCCCTTCAGGAGTTCCTGGTGCAGGCCCTGCTCGCGACCATCCTTGCCGGGGTCGGTAATATCTTCGCCGCGGCGGTGGCCGCCGTGGTCGTTGGCGTCGGCCAGAGTTTCGCCGTCCTGTTCATGGCGTCGAAATGGACGCCGTTGCTGGTCTATGCCCTGATGGCAGTCGCCATCGTGTTGTTTCCCGCTGGGGTCAACGTGCGCGCCGTCCTGCGCATCCCCTCGCTCGCTTGGGCGAGGCGCTGACATGCCAGTCCAGTATCTGATCACCCTCGCCACGCTTGCCGCCTTGTCCGGGTTGTTGGCTATCAGCCTTAATCTCGTTCTCGGCTATGGCGGGCTGCTGAGCGTCGCCCACCCGATGTTCTATGGCATCGGAGCCTATACGTCCGCGATACTGGCAATGCATGCCGGGGTCCCGTTGCCGGTAGCAGCCGTGGCCGCCGCCCTGGTATGCGCCCTCGCCTCGGCCCCGCTGGCTGTGTGTTCGCTGCGCGTCTCTGGCGACTACTTCGTTATCGTCAGCATGGGGTTCCAGCTTGGCGTTCTGCAGATCATCAACAACATAGACCTGACCGGCGCCACCGGCGGGCTAAGTAACATCCCGGCGCTGTTCGACGGACCCAGCCGCGGCGCGCTGTCTCTGGGTATCCTGCTCCTGGCGGTCGCGGCGGTGATGGTGCTGATCCAGAGCATCATCCACGGCCCGTTCGGCCGTGCCCTGACCGCCATGCGCAACGATGAGGATGCCCTCGCCATGCTCGGCCGCGACCCAATGCGCATGAAAATGAGCATTTTTGCCTTAAGCTCTGCCATTGCCGGGTTCGCGGGCGCGCTCTACGCCCACATCTTCCAGTATCTGTCCCCGACCCAGTTCGGCCTGGAAACATCGACCGCCCTTCTGACCATGGTGGTTGTCGGCGGCACCGCCACCATCTGGGGGCCGCTGCTGGGTGCGTTGGTTATCACCGTGGTCCCGCAGGCCATCCAGTTCCTGCAACTGCCCGTTTCGGTATCCGCGCCGCTGCAGGGCATCATCTTCTCCCTGCTGGTGTTGCTCTTTCTTTTCCTGCGCCCCCAGGGGCTGATGGGCGGAAGCCGCGGCGGAGGCGGCCTGGACGCCTGGAGCGGCCGCCGGCTGATCGCCGCCCGCCCCGGTATGAACCCCGCGGCGTGACCCTGCGACATGAGCACCTTGCCATGAGCCCGGGACATGAGCCCTTCGTGATGAGCCGCCTGGCATGCGCCTTCGGTAGCAAGGGGCCGCTGCCTTGAGCGCCGTCCTCCAGATCACGGCGCTGTGCAAAAGCTTTGGCGGGCTGATCGTGGCCGATAACATAACGCTCCGCCTGCACCCTGGGCAAATTGTCGGCCTCATTGGCCCGAACGGTGCCGGCAAGACGTCCTTGTTCAACCTGGTGACCGGTGCGGTGCGCCCCGACTCCGGGCGGATAGAACTGGACGGCACCCGGATCGACGGCATGACGATGGCAGAGCGTGCCCGCATGGGCATCGCCCGCACCTGGCAGCATGCTCGCTCATTCCGATCTCTGACGGTGCTCGACAATCTGCTGCTGGGCGTGCGCGACTACCCGGGCGACTCTCTTTTCGGCAGCCTGCTGCGTCGCCGGGCGGGGATAGCGCAGGAGCGGGAGGCCGAAGCACGGGCCATGGCGCTGCTGGAGCGTGTGCGCCTGGCGCACAAGGCGCATGCCCTGGCGGCCGAGCTCTCGTATGGCCAGCAAAAACTGATGGGGATGGCCCGCGCTCTGATGGGCGACGGCGCCTGCCTGCTGCTGGATGAACCCATGGCCGCGGTGGAAGGCCGGACCTATGCCATCATGCGCGACGTGATCCAGGAGGAAGCGCAGCGCGGCCAAGCCGTGTGCCTTGTGGAGCACAATGTGAGCTTTGTCCGGGACCTGTGCTCACGCGGGGTGTTCATGGCCGCCGGCCGCGTTCTGGCGGACGGCCCGGTGGACGAACTGATGCGGGTCAAGGAGCTTAACGCGCTTTATTTCGGTGCCGCTGCATGAACTTCCACCTCAGCCATGTCAGCGCGTCGTACGGCGGCAACACGGTGATCCATGACGTCTGTCTGGACATCCCCGGCGACCGCTGCACCGGGGTCTTCGGCCATAACGGTTCGGGGAAGTCGACGCTGCTGAAATGCATGATCGGACGCATCAGCGCGATGACCGGCGAACTGCGCTTCGACGGTCACGACGTCATCCCAGACAAGGTGCACCGCAATGTCATGCTGGGCATCGGCTTCGTACCGCAGACCCAGAACGTTTTCCCCAACCTGTCCGTCGAAGCCTGCCTGCGCATTGCCGGAATGAATCATCCGCCTCTGGACCTGGGCGTGCTGGACCTGTTTCCGGCTATCGCCGGTCGCCGCCGTCAGCGGGCCGGTTCGCTGAGCGGCGGACAGCAGCAGATGCTGGCTGTGGCAATGGCGCTGATGACGCGTCCCCGCGTCATCCTGCTGGACGAGCCCACCGCGGGCCTCGCTCCTAACCTGGCCGCCGAGGTTCTGATGCGGCTCGCCGACATCAACCGCCAGACCGGCACCGGCCTGATCATTGTCGAGCAGAATGTCATGACGGCATTGCCGGTCGTCGACCGCGCGATCATCATGCGCGGCGGTAGCGTGGCGTTCGATGGACCCAGTGCACAGCTGGGGTCACAGGAGGATTTATGGACCTTCTTCTGAGGGGGATATGATGACCACCGAAACGATACCGTGCATCGACCTGGCGCCATCATTCCAGCCCGCCGGCCGGCTTGACGTAGCCGAGACCATTCGCGAGGCCTGCGAAACGATCGGTTTCTTTACCATCGTCGGTCACGGTGTCGCCGACAGTGTCATCGACGATCTCCAGTCCCAGGCCCGCGCCTTCTTCGCCTTGCCAGCGGACGAAAAGCTGCGGGTCCCGCACCCGCCGACCCGCGTCAGCCGCGGCTACTTTCCACCGAAGCACCGCGCCCTGAGTTACTCCCTGGGCAAGACAGCCCCACCGGACTGGCAGGAGGGATATGCGATGGGGCCGCTGGACCCTGTCCCGCATGCCCTGGCCGGTACGCCGGCGGGCGACTTCTTCTATGCTGCCAACATCTGGCCGGCGGATCGGCCGGAATTTCGCACTGCATTCGAAACGTACTTCCGAGCGCTGGATAGACTTTCGGCCCATGTTCTGCGGCTTTTTGCACTCGGCCTTGGGCTCGGCTTCGACTTCTTTGACGACAAGATCGACCGATCCACCAGCGTGATGCGCGCTGTCTGGTATCCACCGCAACCAGAACCCCC
>DASWON010000389.1:0-2394 GCA_036398735.1 Rhodopila sp. | reverse complement strand
ATGGTGGTCATGCTCTTTTCCTTGCCTGTGACCCTGCCGATCGCGATCCTGCTCGGTAAGCTCGACCGTGGACGGTTGCGCAGAGCTGCGAGCGCCATGCGGTGCGTGCGCTGCGGTCACGAGCTCGACGCTGCAGCCCTCGACGCAGCCGCGACGGCGGCGATGGAAACGCTTCATGAGCCACGGCCATTCCACGGGTTCCTACGTCTCGCACCCCCTCCCGATGCCCGTTGTGTCGGGTACGGCCTGTTCTACCGCTGGAACTCGCACCTGCGAAAATTGGAGGTCGAGCCGAACATGAGCATCTCTTGAGCCCGCGATGAACTGGTTGAAGACCGCCATCTCGATCGCAACCACGTTGGTGCTTCTCAGCATCGATGCCCTCGTCAGCGGAGCGGGAACGCTGCCGCGTCGGTCAGCGGTCATGAGGCTCAGCCTGGCTTCGGCCCTGTATGTCTTGCTGGCCGCGGGCGCCGCGTCGTCGGCGGAGGGGGTTCGCCTGGTCCCGCAGCCGGATATCGTTGCCTGGGGTGCTGCGTTCCCCCGGCTCGCCCCCGGTGAACCCCAAGCCGCGCGCATCAACCAGGCGCTGGAGGCCGCCGATGGCCGGGCCAGGACCGCGGCCGAAGAGTGCCGCTTGCAGATTAAGCGTCCAGCGACAACGGACCTCTCGGCCGGCACCGCTTTGGACCCGGGCCGGATACTCGGCTGGACCCGCCGCATCGTCGTTGCGATGCAGGGGCCGAATTACCTGGCTCTGGTCACGGAGGACTATGCCGATTGCGACGGCGCATACCCCACTTCCGAAAACGTCGCTTTGACCTACGATTTGCGCACGGGCCGGCCGCCCGACTGGTCGGCGCTGCTGCCCAAACGCCTGGTTCAGACCGTGACCGTCGAGCGAGCCATGGACGAGACCCCGCTGGGCATGGTGGGGTCCTCGGCGTTACGATCCCTCTACCTGGCGGCGGTGAGCAACGCCGCCGGTGCGATCTCCCCCAACTGCATGAAAGTACTCGGGACAATGGCTGGACTTTTCATGCTGTGGCCGGACGCGAAGCGGGGCGGCCTCATGGTCCAGCCCTCGCGACTGCCGCATGCCTTCGCCGCCTGCGGTGTGCCCGCGGTTATCGGGATCGACATGCTGAGGCGGCAAGGCGTGCAGTCGGCACTTCTGGACGCGATCGCCACGGCGCACCGGACTGCTGTCAGCCGGGCTTCAGTCCGATGACGGCCGCGCGCCGCGCTGTCTGCGCGGGAGCAGCGTTTGGCCTCCTGGCCCCCATGCTGTGGTCCACGCCCGCGACCGCGCAGGACGCGCAGACCATGCCGATCGACACCTTGATCGAGCGGGCGCCGAAGGTCTCGCCCGATGCGTTGTTCGTGCTGGCCGCCCGCTTGTTCGCGGCCGGCCGTCGCGACGAGGCGGTGGGCTGGTTCTATATTGCGCAGATCCGGATGCGCTTTCGCCTGGCCGTCGCACTCGACCTGCCGCCCGATGGGGAACCCGCGCTCTATGGGGCGCTGTTCGAGACAATCGGCCCGCAGATCAACCTGTGGGCGTTCGGCGACATCGATCGTGTGGCCACGCACATGCAGGAGGCGCTCGACTGGGACAATTCGCATGCCAATGCGTTCACACCCAAGTCCGGCCACGCTGCCGAATTGGAGCAGGTCCGAAGCGGACTCGCGGCGTTCCGCGCCAACGTCCTGACACGGAAGGAAGAGATGCGCCGGGAACGCGCCGCCAAAGACCTCGAGAACCGATAGGCGGGCACAGCGGACGGCCTATCAGTTCGTGGTCGATCGCAGCCGGACCGTGCCGTCGTCCTGAACCGCGAAAATCTTGACAGCATGGCCCACCGCCGTGCCGTCGAATGTCTCGATCAGCAGCGTTCGAGCCGCCGGGTCCCAAGCGATGCGTCCGGACTCCATGGTCTTCCAGCAGCTATCGACCCGCTCCGCGCGCGCCTGCCGGAAAATCGGGCGTAGCACGACGATCCGGATGACGGTTTCCATACCGGCACCGCAGGCGTGGCTGCCCCCATTTGGCCGGGACGCGTAGGTCGTGGACAGGATCGCAATGCGGCCCGGCACGGCGCCGACCAGGCTGGCCCCGTCCAGCGAGCCCGCATAGATTCCCTCCTCGGCAGGAAGCACGATGCTGCGCAGGCGATCGCGGGCCGCGTAGGCCAACACGGTCGATAAGCCGCGCTGCATGACCGTGACGCGCCCGCCCGGAACCGAGACGGCGTGCGTTTGTCCGGCGACAGCTTGTGTTGCCATTGCCGTCGTGAGGGCGATCGACAGCGATACTATTCCGATACGGTTGATCACGGTGGTGCCTCGTTTCGGACAGCCAAGGCGTCCCGGGCGTAGGCAGCGACACGGTAG
>DASWON010000388.1:0-21022 GCA_036398735.1 Rhodopila sp. | reverse complement strand
GCACATGCTGACCCGCGCGGTCGCGCTGGAGACAGAGGGCAAGGGCATCCGCGTGTTCGGCTTCCAGCCGGGTACCACCGACACCGACATGCAGGTGCTGATCCGTGCCTCCGGAATCAATCCGATCAGCCAGATCCCGCGCGGCAATCTGACCCCGGTGGCGCATCCGGCCGCGGCCATCGTGTACCTTTGCACACCGGCGGCGGACGATCTGAACGGGCAGGAATTCAGCCTGCGGGATGAGCCGTTCCGCGCTCGCCTGGGGCTGGTTTGATGCCCGGCCCACTGGACGGCATCAAGGTCGTCGAAATTGGCCAGGCGCTCGCCGGCCCGCTCGCCGGAGTGATCCTGGCGGACATGGGCGCCGACGTCATCAAGGTCGAGAAGCCCGACGGCGGCGACGACGCCCGTCTGTGGGGGCCGCCGTTCGTCGATGGCGATTCGGTCAGCTTTCACACCAACAACCGCGGCAAGCGGTCGGTCACCCTGGACATCAAGAGTGCGGCCGACGTCGAGAAGCTGAAGGAACTGGCGCGGGATGCCGACATCCTGATACAGAACCTGCGGCCGGGCATCGTCGATGCGTTCGGCATCGGGCCGGATGCGCTGATGGCGGTCAATCCACGGCTGATCTACTGCTCGATCTGGGCGTTCGGCTACACCGGTCCGCTGCAGCTGGCGCCGGGGTTCGATCCATTGCTGCAATGTTATGGCGCGGTGGTGACGCTGACCGGCCGGCCGGAGGATCCGCCAACCTTCTGCGCCCCCGCGATCAACGATACCGCGACCGGGATGTGGTGCGTGATCGGCGCTCTGGCGGCGTTGAAGCAGCGTGACCGCACCGGTGTCGGATGTGTCGTGGACGCCTCGCTGTTCGAAAGCGCGGTGGCTTGGGTGCAGGGGCCGCTGAACGCCTACAACGTCACTGGAAACCTGCCGCGACGGCATGGCGCGGCGAGTGCCACACTCGCGCCGTACCAGATCTTCGAGACAGCGGACCGGCCGATCTGCATCGCCGCGGGCAATGATCGGCTGTTCGTCAAGCTGGCGCGTGCCATGGGTCATCCGGAGTGGTGCGACGACCCGCTGCTGTCGGATGGACGCCGGCGGGCCGCGAACCGTGAGGCGGTGGTCGAAGCGATGCAGCCGGTGCTGCTGACCCGCACGCGGCAGGAATGGATGGGGATCATCGGCGAGGCTGGCGTCCCCTGCGCGCCGGTTAACGACATCGCGGAACTGGCGCAAACGGAGCAACTGCAGGCGATGGACATGATGCGGACGCTGCCGGGGAGCGAGCTGAAGATCGTCGGGCTCCCGATCGCCTTCGACCGGCAAAGGCCGCACCCACGCAGCGACTCGCCGAAGCTGGGGCAGCACAACGAGGAGGTGTTTCGCCGCTGAACCGCACCCCTGCTCCTCGCGTCGCCGCAGCCTCGTGTCGCTCCCGGGTCGTTTCCCCGCTGGGTGTCGGCCGCCCGGCCGCGGTACCCAAACCCTGTGCGGTATTGCGCGGTCCGGTCCCGTTGTATCGGGTTGGTGGCGATTCAGCTGCGGGTCTTGGTGTCCGTGGCGTGCAGGACAGGGGCCGCCTTGGCCACATCACGGGAGAAACGAAAGCCAGCGAGGCAAACTTGCTGGCGAGCGAAACCGCGCTGGCCGCGCCGCAGGAGGAAGCCGGGATTGGCCGGACCGGTCTGCCGGCGAGCCAGGCCGCCCTGGCTTTATCACAGGAGGAGATCCGGGTCGGCCAGACCGCCCTGCTGGCGAGCGGAACCGCGAGCATCGCCTTGGAGCTGCTGACACAGGACCTCGAACACGCACGAGATGCCGCCGAGGACGCTAATCGGGCCAGGTCGCGTCTCCTGGCCGCAGTCTTGGCGGAGACCAGGGCGAACCCCGGATGAGGCGATGGCGGCGCGGCCGGACCGCGGTCGGCGAGGGAATGGCTACGCCACCCGGGCCCTCAGCCGTGCAGCCGACTGTGCATCAGTCGCGGAACACCACCGTGCGGACGCCATTGACAAAGATCCGCCCATCCAGTTGCCAGCGCAACGCCCGCGACAGCACCCGGCGCTCGATGTCACGCCCCTGGCGCACCAGATCGTCGGGCGAATCCGCGTGGCTGATCCGTTCGACGTCCTGCTCGATGATCGGCCCTTCATCCAGGTCGGCGGTCACGTAGTGTGCCGTCGCGCCGATCAGCTTCACGCCGCGCTGATGCGCCTGATGATACGGCCTGGCACCCTTGAAGCCGGGCAGGAAGGAGTGGTGGATGTTGATGCAGCGTCCCGCCAGCTTGCCCGCCAGATCGTCTGACAGTACCTGCATGTAGCGTGCGAGGATGACCAGTTCGGTGCGCGTCTCCTGCGCCAGGTTCCAGATCTGCCCCTCCTGCGCGGCCTTCGTCGCCTTGCTGACCGGCAGGTAGTGGAACGGCACCCCGTCGAGATCGATGTGCGGCAGGCTGTCGCGCGGATGGTTGGATACCACCGCTGTTACCTGCATCGGCAGTTCGCCGAGGCGCCAGCGGTACAGGATGTCGGCCAGGCAGTGGTCGAACCTCGAGACCAGCAGCATCACCCGTGGCCGGTCCGCGCGGTCCCGCAGCGCCCAGGTCATCGCGAACCGTTGCGCCACCTCGGTCAGGCTTGCGGTCAGGCGCCCGACGTCCAGGTTGTCCTGTGGATAATCGAGCACGATGCGGGCGAAAAACTGGCCGCTCTCAGTGTCGCCGAACTGCTGCGCCTCGCGAATGTCGCCGCCATGCTCGAAGATCGCGGAAGCCACGGCCGCGACGATCCCGGGACGGTTCTGGCAGGACAGCGTGAGGATGTGCTGGGTCACGGACGGTGGGCTCCACGGCGGTCGGCGGAGGGCAGGCGCGCCCTCCGCCGCGATGTAGGCCGCCGGACGCCGTGGCGCCAGTTCAATGTGCGTCGGCGGTCGGCGCCTTGGGCGGGGCCACCTTACGCATCAGCGGCACCATCGCCGTGGCGATCCCGAGACACAGCATCAGCGCCATGAACGCATCCGAATAGGTCTGCGTCTGCGCCTCCCGCATCGTCAGGGTCCACAGTTGCCGCAAGGCGACCGCGTGTCCCATCGCCGCGTCACCACCGCGCAGTGCCGTCGCGTTGGTGCCGACACGAGCCAGCATGTCGAGCATCGCGGTGTTGGTGTTGTTGAGGTGCTCCGCCATGCGCAGGAAGTGCAGGTTCGTGCGGTCGTTCAGGATCGTCCCGCAGGCGGCGATGCCGATCGCGCCGCCGAGGTTGCGCATCAGGTTGAACAGGCCCGACGCCAGCTTCAGCCGGTCGGGCGGGATGACGCCCAGAGTCAGAGTAACCGTCGGCGCCACCGCGAACTGCTGCGAAAAGCCACGAAAGGCCTGCGGCACCAGCAGTTCGCTCCAGCCCCAGTCGTGGGTGATCGGGGTGAAGTTCCACATGCTGAACGTAAAGCACGCCAGGCCGAACAACATCAGCCAGCGCAGGTCGAACTTGCGCGCGAAGAAGGTGTAGACCGGGATCGCCATGATCTGAAAGATGCCGGTCGAGAACACCGCCAGGCCGATCTGCAAGGCGCTGAAGCCGCGCACCCGGCCGAGGAACAGCGGCGTCAGGTAGATGGTCGCGAAGATGCCGACGCCGGTCATGAACGAGAAGAAACAGCCGAGTGCGAAGTTCCGGCTTTTCAGGGCGCGCAGATCGACGACCGGTCGCTCGAATGTCAGGCCGCGCCAGATGAACGCCACCCCGGCCAGGCCGGAGATCCAGGCAGTCGTGCGGATGGTGTCGTCACCGAACCAGTCCCAGCGCGGTCCTTCCTCCAGTGTGTATTCGAGGCAACCCAGAAACACCGCCATCAGGGCCATGCCGAGGTAGTCCGCCCCTTTCAGAAGTGAAAAATCCGGCTTGTCGATCTTCACCATCATCGGCACAACGATCGTCACGAAGATCCCCGGCACCAGGTTGATGAAGAACAGCCAGTGCCAGGAGTAGTTGTCGGTGATCCAGCCGCCGACGGTCGGCCCCAGCGTCGGAGCCAGCGAAGACAGCGCGCCGATGGTCGCCGCGGCGATCACCCGCTGGTGGCCCTGGAAGTACACGAACGCCGTGGTGAACACCGTCGGGATCATCGACCCGCCGAGGAACCCCTGCAGCGCGCGAAACACGATCATGCTCTGGATGTCCCACGCCCAGCCGCACATCAGGCTGGTGATGGTGAACCCCGCGGCCGAGATGCTGAACAGCCAGCGCGTCGACATCACCCGCGACAGCCACCCGGACAGCGGAATGACGATGATTTCCGCGATCAGGTAGCTGGTCTGCACCCAGGCGACCTCGTCCGAACCGGCCGAAAGGCCGCCGCCGATGTCGCGCAGCGAGGCGGAGACGATCTGGATGTCGAGCAGTGCTATGAAGAACCCCACCGTCATGGTGGCAAAGGCGAAGACCTTCTGGTTCATCGTCAGTTCGTTCGGCGTCACCACCGCTGCGGTGGCGCGGTCGGCGGTTGTCGCGCTCATTTCGTGCCTCGCAGATCAACGGCCGCGGTGACTGACAGCCCGGGACGCAGGCGACCGAGTTCCGAGGCGTCGCCGTCCAGCAGGATCCGCACCGGCACGCGCTGCACGATCTTGGTGAAGTTGCCGGTGGCGTTTTCCGGTGGCAGCACGCTGAACTGCGCGCCGGTGGCAGGGGAAAGGCTGCCGACATGACCGTGGAACGTCACGTCCGGCAGAACATCCGCGGCGATCGTCGCGGGCTCACCCGCCTGCATCCTGGCGAGTTGGTTTTCCTTGAAGTTGGCATCCACCCACAGCCCGTGCGCCGGCACGATGGCGATCAGTTGCGAACCGACCGCGGTGTAGGCACCGGTCCGGGCGCTGCGGTTGCCGACAACGCCGTCGAACGGGGCGCGCAGTTCGGTGTACCCGAGGTTCAACCGCGCCGTGTCACGGTCCGCGATCGCCGCGTCCAGTGCCGCTCGAGTCTGCTGCTTCTGGGTGTCGATCACCGCCAGTTGCTGCTGCGCGGCGTCGAGCGAGGCCTGCGCCTTCGCACCGGCCGCCACCGCCTGCTTGTAGTCTGCGTCGGCCTTCTGGAACGACTGCACGGAGGCCGCCGCCGTGCGCGACAGCGTCTGGTAGCGGGCCTGGTCGTCGCGCGCGCGCACCGTCTCGGCCTCCGCCGCGGCAACGCCGGCCTGCTCCTCGCGAATGACCGCGTCCTGCAGCCGCCGCGTCGCGTCCAGATGCGCCAGCGTCGCCTGCTGCCCCGCCACCATTGCCTCCGCTCGAGCCAGCGCGGCCCGGTAGTCGCGCTCGTCGAGCCGGATCAGCAGGTCGCCCTGGTGCACGATCTGGTTATCGGTCACCGCGACCTCGGCGATGAATCCGGAGACCTTGGGCGCCATTACAGTCACGTCGCCGCCGACATAGGCGTCGTCGGTGCTCTCGATGAAACGGCCGACCGTCCAGTAGTCGTGGCCATACCAGATCGCGCCGGCGCCGATCAGCAGCGCCGCACCGGCCATTGCGATCCGCCTCAGGCTGAGAGGCTTGCTACGGACTTTCGCGTCCGCAGCGCGTTCCAACACTGCGCTGCTCATGACTGTCTCCTGAATTCTTCGTTGGGATCTGGCCGCGGAACCGAACGCCATGCGGGGTGTTGGCGCCGGTCGCTGCCGCCATGCGGCATCACTGCGCCCGCAGGCATCTCAGCGTCCGCGGACGACGGCGCGCCTGGACCAGGCGGGGCCGCGGCGCCGTCCATTGGCACCACTTGCTGTCCGTCCGGCATGAAGTGCTTGTTGCCCCAGGCCAGCAATGCCCACAGCACCGGCCGGAAATCCTGCCCGACTGGCGTCAGGACATACTCGTCCCGCGGCGGGTGCTGGCTGTAGCGGACCTTTTCCAGCAGCCCGGCTTCCACCAGGGCGCTCAGCCGGCGGGACAGGATGTTGGGTGCGATCCCGAGGCTTTTCTGGAACTGGTCGAACCGCGTCATGCCTCGGAAGGCATTCCGCAGGATCAGGATACTCCACCATTCGCCGACCCGGTCGAGCGCTCGGGCAATGGGACACGGCATGGCATGGAAGCTGGTGCGCTGCATCTGGTGGCTTTCGATATGCAAGCCACATAGCGTCGTAGGTTGCATAATGCAAGCATCAATCGCCAGCTGCTATCCGCAACTTGCATGATGCTCTCTACTCCGTCCATCCGCCGCGACGTCCAGGAGCGATCAGCATGTCAGGCGAGATGATCGAGCGAGCCGACGACGGCGCGGTCCGTATCCTCACGATCGCCTATCGTTCATCCCACCGGATGGGATCGATCCTGATCGGCGCGCTGCTTCAAGCGCTGCGCGACGCAGTCGGGGAAGGCAAATTCGCGGTCGCGCTGCAAAGCCGCCTGCGCCACTTCCGTGCAGGCGCGGACATGGGGCGCGGTGCGCGACATGCCGGACCGGCGCGGCGGCAGCTACAGGCTGAACGGGCTGCCGTGGCACGTCTCCGAGGACGTGCCGGAGCCGCCAGGCCGGTCGGCGTTGTGGGGGAGCATAACGCCGAGGTCTTCGCGGACCTTGGCTACAGCGAGGCGGAGATTGCGGACGATGCCGCCCGCGGCGTGCTGGTGGCGCACCCGGCCGGCTAGCCTCAAATGCAAGGTCTGCTCTCGACCTCACGGTCACTGCCAGACCGCCCGCGTCCTCGCAAGCCGGACGTCGCCCCTCTAACCCGGCGATGGCATACCGAGCAGAACTCTCTGCCGGGGTCCGCGAGGTCAGGCCCCAGAGCCGCGAAGCGGACCGTCAAAGGCGGCGTCGAGGCCGGTCCCCGGCGGAGGAACAGTCGACAGCTCGATCCGGTTGGTCAATCGCCGGTCAATATCCCTCAATGCAAGCCCCAGGTTTACACCTCGATACCCGCCATCCCGGATCGCTGGTCCGACCATGGTAGCCCGCAACAATGGCCCGGGAAGGGTGGCGTCGAACCGTCGGCGCTGGTGCCCGGGCGGACGGTCACTTCACGAGTTGTTCCCGGATCGCCAGCAGTTCGCGGCGGCGCTCCTTGCTGGTCTTCGGATAGGACATCTTCAGGTCCTCAAGCGCCTCCGCAACGATCTGCGACACGATGAGCCGGGCGTTGTTCTTGTCATCAGCCGGAATGATGTACCGGGGCGCTTCGTCGGTGCTGGTGGCGCTCAGGCATTTTTCGTAGGCCTTCATGTATTGTGGCCAGAAGGCGCGCTCCTCGATATCTGCCTGGCCGAACTTCCAGTTCTTCTCGGGATCGTCGATCCGCTTCAGGAAGCGCTGCCGCTGCTCCTCCTTGGAGAGATGCAGAAAGAACTTGATGATCCGGGTGCCATTGTCGTGCAGGTGGCGCTCCAGGTGAGAAATCGAGTGGTACCGGCTGCGCCAGACCTCCTTCTCTTCGGAGGGCAGATCCGCCAGGCCCTCGCTGCGCAGGATCTCGGGGTGAACCCGGACGATGAGAACCTCTTCATAGTAGGATCTGTTGAAGATGCCGATGCGGCCCCGCTCGGGCAGGTCGCGCGTCGTCCGCCACAGGAAATCGTGCTGCAGTTCTGTGGCGCTCGGGTGCTTGTAGCTGTATACTTGGCAGCCTTGCGGGTTCACCCCGGACATCACGTGCTTGATCACGCCGTCCTTGCCCGCTGCGTCCATTGCCTGGAAAATCAGCAACACGGCATGACGGTTCGACGCGTACAGAAGTTGCTGCTGCTCACTCAGCCGAGCCACGTGATCATCCAGCATCGCGTGATAATCGGCTTTCGAGTCGTAGACCTTCTTCACCGCCGTCGGCCATTTGTCGAGGTCGACCTCGACTCCCTCCCGCACGCGATAGTCCCTGGGATCGATCTTCATTGTCTGTCCTCTCGTCGTCAGCTCCGGACCATCAGCCAATTTCCGGCTGAATGGAAACATCCGGCGCCCGCCCGGGGCGGTGATTACGCGATGGTCGCCGGATCGGTCCTCCGGTCCCGGCTGTCGTCGGCACGGCGATGATATCCGACGCAACGTCGATATCGCCCGTGCGCTGTCGGCCGCGGCGCCGCTGGACTGCGAAGCAAGGGCCGGCGGTATCGCGATGGTTTGCGAACACCGGCGTGGTGTATGGTCAGCCGCGACCGGCGTCCGCTTCAACCGGAACCCTGCTTCGGGCAGGCACAGTCCAGGGCAGTCCGAAGGTCGCCCGAGCCACGATCATTTGCCTACCAATGATCCGGCGGCTATACGGGCCATGCCATGCGATATCCGGGCCTCCACGGTGATCCCCCATCCATTGCCTCTGAGGCCGCGTCAGGCGCCGCCGCGCTCGATGGTTACGTGGTGGAGGACCAGGTCGGGTTCCTGCTGCGCCGGGCCAACCAGCGGCACACAGCGATCTTTCAGGACGGGATGGCCGGCGCGGATTTGACCCCGACGCAATTCACCGCACTGATCAAGGTTTCGGAAATCGGCCGCGTCACCCAGAACCATCTCGGTCGGCTGACCGCGATGGACCCGGCAACGATCCAGGGTGTGGTGCGCCGGTTGATTGACCGCGAGTTGGTGTCACGCACCACCGATCCGCTCGACCGTCGCACGGTCGTGCTGGCACCGACACAAGCGGGGCTGGCTCTGGCGGCGGATGCTGTCGTCGCGGCGCGCCGGATCACCGACGCAACACTCGATCCCCTGACGCAACAGGAGCAGCATCAACTGGTGGCCCTGCTGCGCAAGATCAGCTGACCGTGACGGTGCAACGGTGTCACCGGGCGGCTCATCGGGCGAGGCAACCAAAGGAACCCTGACATGGCACTCGCAGCAGGCCCGGAGAAGCAGGTCGGCAAACTGGTGGTCCGCAACATCGGGCTGCTTTTGTCCGGGATGCTGGAGGCGCCGATCCTGGATGCCGACACGATCGTCGCGGAAGGCGGACGGATCACCGCGGTCGGCAAGCGGGGCGACTGCGATGTCGAGGGCGCGCGCGTGGTGATCGACGCGCATGGCTGCGCCGTTTCGCCGGGACTGATCGACAGTCACGTGCATCCGGTATTCGGTGACTGGACGCCGCGACAGGGCCAGTTCGGCTGGATCGACTCGTTCCTGCATGGCGGCGTCACCACGATGGTCTCGGCCGGCGAGGTTCATCTGCCGGGACGCCCGCGCGATATCGTCGGCGTCAAGGCGCTCGCGATCACCGCCCAGCGCGCCTACGAGAACTTCCGGCCGGGTGGCGTCAAAGTCCTGGGCGGCGCGCCGGTCATCGAAAAGGGCATGGTGGAGAGCGATTTTGTCGAACTCGCCCAGGCTGGCGTGCGGCTGTTGGGCGAGGTCGGGCTGGGCAGCGTAAAAGCCGGGTATGAGGCGAAGGAGATGGTCGCCTGGGCGCGCAAGGCCGGCATCCAGAGCACGATCCACACCGGCGGCCCCTCGGTTCCCGGGTCCGGCTATATCGATGCCGACACGGTGCTGGAGGCCGATGCCGACATCATCGGCCACATCAACGGCGGCCACACCGCGCTGCCACTGTCACAGATCCGCTGCCTGTGCGAGGGCTGCTCCCGCGGCATCGAAATCGTGCACAACGGCAATGAGCTCGCCGGGCTGACGGCGCTGCGCTACGCGCGTGAACTGGGGCAACTGGGGCGGGTGATCCTGGGAACCGACAGTCCGGCCGGCTCCGGCGTGCAGCCGCTGGGCATCCTGCGCATGATCGCGCTGCTGTCCTCGATCGGGGAGATGCCGGCGGAGCAGGTGTTCTGCTGCGCCACCGGCAATACCGCGCGCATACGGTCGCTCGACTGCGGGCTGATCGAGCCCGGAAGGGCGGCAGACTTCGTGTTCATGGACCGGGCGCAGCACTCCTCCGGAACGGACCTGCTCGACAGTGTGGGCAAGGGTGATCTCCCGGGCATCGGCATGGTGGTGATCGACGGCATCGTGCGGTGCGGCCGCAGCCGCAACACGCCGCCGGCTGAGCTTGTCCCGGAGGTGGTGGGGTAGCGGACCGGGATGCCCTTCAGCATCGAGGTCACAGGCCGGCGCGGGCCGCCTCATGGAACCGGCGGACGCGGTCGATATCCTTGGCGTGCGAGCCATCCCGGTCGGTCCTGGTCTTGGAATCGACGCCCGCCGGCCGCACCGCGCGGATCGCCGCCGCGACATTGTCTGGCCCGAGGCCGCCGGCGAGGATGACCTTCGTGCGGACCGCATCGACGATACGGCGGCTGATGCTCCAGTCGTGCGTCACGCCGAGCGCGCCGATCTGCCGATCATCGGGCCGGTAGCTGTCCAGCAGCAGGAAGTCGGCGATGGTCTCGTAGGCGCGGGCAATCCCCAGACTCGCTTCGCCGGACACCGGCACGCTTCGCATCAACAGACTGTCCGGGAATGCCTGCCTGAGGCGCGCGGCATCCGCGGGGCAGAGCAACTCGGGCGCCGCGCCCAGATGGATGATCCGTGGCGCGAGGGCCTGCGCCCATCGTTCGATCAGAGCGACATCGGCCGAGAGGAACAGGGCCGAGAACAGCGACGGCGGGCGGATCGCGGCGGCCACCTCCATCGCGCTCGCCACCGGCAACTCGCGCGGAAACGCGCCGTCGCCGATCAAAAGGCCAATGTGGTGGACGCCGATCGCCGAGAGAGCAGCGGCTTCGGCGGCGGTGGAGACCTCGTAAATCTGCGTCAGCATGGGGCCTGGCTCGCGTTCGAGTTGTGCCCGTCCGGGGCGATGGGTTATTGCCGGGTTGTCACGACGGCAACGCAACGAGAATGCGTCAATAAGTTGAGATCAATCAGCGGATCCGTGCAATCGGGCATTCAGACTCGGGCACTGGCCTTGAACTACCGGTACGGCTCTTCCCGGTTCGACGAAACTCTTGTGAAAAGGCCTGACAGCGGATTACGCTCGGCCTCACCGCCGGATTGAGCGCCTACCTGGAATATCAGGAAGATGCGTCGAGCGCCGAGGTCGGCTTCACCGCGGCAGCGCGCGAACCGAGTATGAAATGGACTACTCGACCAGCCATCGGCAGATCGGTCAGTCGTCGAGACCACCGGCGTCGCATGCGCTGACGGACAGCCCCGCATTTTGCACAGGCGCGTTCATCGCCGAGGCTCAAGCATGTTTGCTCCGCCCGCCACAAAACCCAAGGTAACGCTGCCCAAGCGCTCGGTAATCACGGCGCGATGGCCTGGCCGCTCCGCAGCCAGCGAAGTGCGGGGTCTGCGGCCGAACGCCGGCGCCCAGGCAACGTTACAGCCTGCAGCCCGACACGCGACAGCAACCGCGCAGGAGCCGGGCAAACGCGAGAATGCGGATGACGCGGCTCGCCCGGCGGGACAAAACGCGGTGCCCCCGCGGAATTTCAGGCGGATCGCGGTTTTGTCTCCGAACGGCTGGGAGCGGCTTCAAGCGCCGCGTGGTGCGGCGGCACGTCCAGCTGCGCGCATTCAAGCCAAACTCAAGATCGGGCCGGTTGACGATCCACTGGAGCATGAGGCAGACCGCGTCGCCGACCAGGTGATGGACATGCCTGCCCAGGGCATGGCGTTGACCGCGGCGCCGCCGCAGGTGAGCCGCAAATGCGACGCCTGCGAGGCCGAGGAAGCGGAAAACCTCCAAAGGAAGGAGGTGCGGACAGGCGCGCATCGGCCGAGCGATTCCGCCATGTCGAGCGCAGTCGCTCCGACGTTCGCCGATTCGACGTTCGCCGGATTGCCTGGCACCGGGGCACCGCTGGAGCCGGGCACTCGCGGCTTCTTCGAGTCATGCTTCGGCCGGAGTTTTGGCGACGTCCGCGTGCATGTCGACCAGGCGGCCGACGCCGCGGCCAGAAGCATCGATGCCCTCGCGTTTACGATTGGTCGTGACGTCGTCTTCAGCGCGGGAGCCTATTCACCCGGTACGCAGAGCGGCCGGCGGCTCATCGCGCACGAGTTGACGCACGTCGTGCAGCAGCGCGGCTCCGGCCCATGGGTCCAGCGTGCGCCGGCCTGCCCACCTCGCCCCTCCGGGGAGGCCGCCCAGTCGCGCACGCCAGCCGGCATTCTGCCGACCAACGTCGCGTTGACCTCGTCTACGATCAGTCAGCTCGATGTCATGGACTTTGCCGTCAACAGCGCGAACCTGCCCTTCGGTACCACAAGCGATCCACAATGGCAGCGAGCGATTTCGATCATGGCCGGCGATCCCTCCATCAGGATCCAGGTGGCGGCGTTCACTGACTGCGCCGGCGGCGAGGCCGAGAACGTTTCGCTGCGCCGGGAGCGCGCGAACACGGTGGTTTCGGCATTGCCGGCAGAGGTGCGGCGCAAGATCCTGTTCAATATTCCGATTTCGACTTCGACGTTCATCGACACGAACGCGGCTCCCGAGGGGCGCGCGCGCAACCGCGCTGTGCGCATCTCATTCACCTCGGTCCCACCGAGGGGCACCGATCCCTGCGATATGTTGTCGCGCGCGGCCAATATCGACGAGTACATCTTCCTCGTGCACTGCCTCGAAACCCGCCTGAAGTTGACGGCGCCGGCCGACGCACCGAAGGCGCTGTCGGCTCTTCGGCAAATCTACTTCGGCACCGCCGCCTGGAGCCTGAAGCCACACTCCGTATGGGGTGCGGTCATCGAAAGCCCGGCGTGGAGTCCCGGCGCCGATCCGACACCCCAGCTCGGGCCGAGCCTGATGGCGGCACTCAAGGCAAGCGACGTCATCGGACCGGTCGATGTCAGCCACCTGATGACCGGCCTCGAGGCGATGATGAATCCGCACAATGTGGAGCGTCTGCCGGGCCTGATCACCGCCACGACCGTGCCCAATGAGGAGTGGGCGACGTGGGCGGGGGATGTCGGGTCGGCCGCCGCCGAGTGGGTGGTGGACACCGCCTTCACTGCACCCGCCACGCCGCTCCGTCAGAAGGACTACTTCACACGATTTGCCGGCGACGACGACCTGCGCGGCGATCTTGACGCCTTCGCCATGCGGGCAGGTCTCAGCACAGGCGGCGCACCGTCAAGCCATCTCACGCAGGCGCTCCGGCTCACCGGCACGCTGTCGGAGGACCTGCGGCAGTATTACCGGCTGACCGGTTCCGCGCCTGGCCTCAGCCGGGCGCATGCAACGCGTGACTTCATCGAGGCATATGGCGGCACCCTGAGTGGATCGACCGTGACGAACCGGGCGGTGTTCGCCGCCCGCCTGAGGCCATCGGTGTCGCAGTTTGCGAACCTCTTCATGCTGGCAAAACTTCTCAAGCGCGGCTTCTTCGGCAATGCCCCACGGCCGCCCGGGGCGCCCCTGCCCAACGGCCTGATCGATCCCGCGGTCGACGCCATGACGGATCTCTTCATCAGCTGGCTTGAGCAGCACCCCTAGGTCAGTCCCGCTTCGCGCGCCGTGGCCAGCGGACAGAACAGCGCGGAGAGCGGTCATCGAGAGCCGGCTGGAAACCATGCCGGCCCGTTGCCGCTTCGCGCCTCCTCCGTTGTCGGACGTCCGAGCCGGTGGCCGATCGGTGCGGGCGGAGCACGATGTGGTCGGCTGATATTGGTCCGCGGTGACGCCGACTGGGATGCGCGCGGGGTTGGCGTGGCGGATGCGCGCGGAGCTGGCGCAGCGGATGCGTGCCAAACCAGCGGGATACCGACGGACCGACAGTCGCCGAAGAGGCAACAATTCGGCCGGCTGATACCCGGTGGCACACGATCTGTCCGGTGATAGAGCGCGCTCGGGAGTGCCTGGCGGGCGGCCTTTCCCGCTATTCGGAGAACCTCAGCTGCGATGTGGAACGGACAAAGCGTCGCGATGCTCGACTTTAAAGGTTTGATTGACGCCTCGCCATTGAAGGCTGCAGAACAGTTGCTATCGCGGGGCGTGCTTTGCAGACTTGTTCATAAGAACTCAGGGGAGCGAACATGGAAGACGCACACGCGAGCATCAGTCGATTGGTGCAGAGTTTCAAAGTATCACGCGTTTTAGGGGCGATTGCCGAGA
The DNA here is from genome assembly GCA_036398735.1 of Rhodopila sp. Taxonomy (GTDB): domain Bacteria; phylum Pseudomonadota; class Alphaproteobacteria; order Acetobacterales; family Acetobacteraceae; genus Rhodopila. Next base: position 7,015 of record DASWON010000388.1, on the reverse strand, counting down.
ACGGCGTCGCGGACCACCTGGCACCGGAAGAAAGTCGCAGCGTCGACGAATTGGCGTCGGCGTGCGCCATCAGTCCAGGCGCCTTGCTTCGATCGGTACGTCTGCTTTGTGCATGGAATGTGTTCGCGCTCGATTCTGACAATCGGCTACGACACACGCCGTTATCGTTGTTCCTACGGTCCGACCATCCGCGCTCGGTGCGATACGTGGCCAGGGCCCTGACGGCCCGCGGCAACTGGCGAGCGTGGGAGGCATTCACGGAGGCCTTGCACGACAGGAACCCGCATCGAACCGTATGGGGAATGGATCGATTTGCTCACCTCGCAGCCAACCCTGACGAGGGGCGTTGGTTCGATGAGTACATGGCGCGCGCTGGAGACAATCGACACATCGACATTGCCGAAGCCTACGATTTTCCGGATCAAGGCACGGTTATCGATGTCGGGGGTGGCAATGGTGAACTGCTGAGGCAGATTATGCGGCGGCGCCCAAACCTGGCTGGCATCCTCTTTGACCGGCCAGAGGTTCTAGCCGGACTGACCTCGGCTCAGCTCCTGGAAGGACGGATTCGCACAATCCGCGGCAGCTTCTTCGATGCCATACCGGACGGATGCGACATCTACATTCTTACCAAGGTATTGCACGATTGGTCGGATACGGATGCCGCGCGCATCCTGCGGTCCGTCCGGCAATCGATGTCGTCTGATGCTCTTTTGTTGGTGAATGAGGTGCTGCTCGATCCTGATCCGGCAGCAGGCAATTTCATGCATTATGCGACCGACATTCAGATGATGGCGGTGTTCGACGGTGCGCGCGAGCGCACTCGAGAGGAGTTCGAAGTGCTGCTTGAAGCAGCGAAGCTGCAGCTGACCCGCACCTTTGCAGCAGGCCTGATTTCCATCCTGGAGGTTGCTCCCCTTGCCTGATCGCGCCGGGATCCTGGCAGGCAGGAATCCGGGCGCAACCGCGAGTCCGGCGGCCGCATGGCATCATGACCTCGCGCTTCGTGCGGCTGGGCTGACATTGGGCGGTCTGTGCGTCTGATCTGTGAAAGTCAGTGCTTGATGCCAAGCGCCCTGGAAATTGACCGCCTGGCATCATTCGCCTGCCCGGTTCAGCCCGGCTCACCCATTCCTCAGGCTTTCAGCAACGGACAGGCGTGTTCGGACAACGGACGGAACGCTTCCTCGGGCGGAGTGACCGCCACGACCTTCAGCAGATCCCAGTCATGCTTGCTCTCGGCCGGTCCCTTCACCTCGAACAGGTAGCATGGGTGGATCTTGCGTCCGTCCTCGCGGATCTTGCCGCCCGATCCGAAGCAGTCATCGTCCGTCGGCATCGCCTTCATGCGCGCGATGACGCCGGCACCGTCCGCCTTGGCCGCGGCGGGCCCGAGATCGGCGATGGCCTTGAAGTAATGCAGGGCCGAGGAATACTGGCCGGCCTGGATGCTGTTCGGCCAGAGCGAGACCTTGGACTTGATACGCTGCATGAACGACCGTGTGCGGTCGTTCAGATCCCAGTAATAACTCTCGCTCATCAGCAGGCCCTGGGCGGTCTCAATCCCAACCGAGTGAACGTCGGTCGTGTACATGATCAACCCTGCGAGCTTCTGTCCAGAGGCGCCAAGCCCGAACTCATGCGCCTGCTTGATGCAGTTCACGGTATCGAGGCCCGAATTGGCCAGTCCGATCACCTTGGCCTTCGACGCCTGCGCCTGCACCACCTGACCGGAAAAATCCGTCGTCTCGGGAAACGGATACACGTTGGCGCCGAGCACCTTGCCGCCGGCGTCGGTGATGAATTTTGTCGCGTCGCGCTGCAGAGCCTGGCCGAACGTATAGTTCGCCGTGATGAAGTACCAGGTGTCGCCGCCCTGCTTCGTCATGGCGCCGGCCGTCGACTTCGACGCCATATATGTGTCGGTCACCCAGTGGATCATATTGGGCGTGCAAGCCTTGCCCGTCAGGTCGGACGTGGCCGTGCTGGTGCTGAGATAGACCTTGTTCTTCTCCCGCGTGATGTTGGTGATCACCAGCGCGCAGGACGACGCCCCGCCATCCTGGATCATGTCGACGCCGTCCTCATCATACCACTTCTTGGCGATCGACGCGGCGAGATCGGGTTTGTTCTGGTGATCTGCCACGACCACGTCCACGTCGAAGCCGTGATCGCCCCACTCCTGAACTGCCTGGTTCGTGCAGGCAACCGATGTCGCGCCGGTCAGGTCGCGATAAACCCCGGATTGATCGTTCATGATGCCGATGCGGATGACCGGTCGCGCGGCTCTCGCCCGGTGGAATGGCAGCGGTGCGGTCAGCGCGGCGGCGGCGCCGAGCGCCCGGCGACGAGTCAGTAACATACGTATTCCTCCAAGCGGCCCTCTGACGGGGCGGACGCCCAACGCTACCAGCGTCGGTATCGCGCCGTCGAGGGGCGGGATCGGGAACCCGCACCGGCTCGGGAATGCCCGTCCGCCCGCCTACACCGCCAGGTACGTCGCCCGCGCCACCGCGTCCGCCTGCAGCGCCGCCATCGTGCCCGTCCAGACGATGCGTCCCTTCTCGATCACCGCCGCCCGGTCCGCGACACGTGCGGCGAAATGCAGATTCTGCTCGGCAAGCAGAATGGTGACCCCCTCCCGCTTCAGCGCCAGGATCGCATCGGACATTTCCTCGACGATCACCGGCGCCAGCCCCTCGCTCGGCTCATCCAGCAGCAGCAGCCGAGGATTGCCCATCAGTGTCCGTGCGATGGTCAGCATCTGCTGTTCGCCGCCGCTCATGCGTCCGCCCGCTCGGTTGCGCATCCGGCCGAGATTGGGAAACAGCGCGAACAACCGTTCCTCGGTCCAGGGCGGCCGCCCGTCTCGCGCCGGCTGGCGACCGACTTCGAGGTTCTCCTGCACGGTCAGATCGGTGAAGATCCGACGCTCTTCCGGCACGTATCCAAGCCCGGCGCGGGCGATCCGGTGCGGTTCCCAACCCGTGATATCGACGTCGGAGAAGCCGATCCGGCCACGCGTCGGCCGCACGATGCCGATCAGCGACTTCATCGTCGTGCTCTTGCCGGCGCCGTTGCGACCCAGCAGGACCAGGACCTCTCCGGCCGGCAGGTCGAACGAAACGCCCTGCAGGATGTGCGCCCGCCCGTAGTAGCTGTGCACGTCGGCCAGGGTCAGCATCAGTGACCCCCGCTGGTCGCGCCAGACCCCAGATAGACCTCGCGGACGCGGGCATTGCCGCGGATCGACGCACCGTCGCCCTCGGCGATCAGTTCGCCTCGGTTCAGCACCAGCAGACGGTCGGCGACACCGAACACCACGTCCATGTCGTGTTCCGTGAACAGCACGGCGATCCCCCGCTGTGTGGCGAGACTGCGCGCCAGTTGCATCAGCGCGACCCTTTCGGCCGGCGCCATCCCGGCGGTGGGCTCGTCCATCAGCAGCAGATGCGGGGCATTGGCCAGGGCGATCGCCAGTTCCAGCCGCTTGAGGTCGCCGTAAGCCAGGACACCGGCGGCGCGCTCTGCCTGGTCGGCCATCGCAACCTGCGCCAGCAGCACGTCGGCATCGGCGGCGAACCAGGCGGAGGCCGGTCGCACGAAACGCCAGATCTGCCCGTGATGCGCCAGCAGCGCCATCTGCACGTTCTCCCGCACCGTCATGGACGCGAAGGTCGCGGTGATCTGGAAGGTTCGCCCGACGCCCATCCGCCAGATCCGCCGCGGGGACAGCCCGGTAACATCCCGCCCGTTCAACCGGATGCGCCCGGCATCGGGCGGGATCTGGCCGTTCAGCATGTTGAAGCAGGTGGACTTGCCGGCGCCGTTCGGGCCGATCAGCGCCAGCATCTCGCCCGCCGCCAGGCGGAACGAGACGTCCGCCACGGCGCGGACGCCGCCGAACCGCTTGCTGATCGCTTCGACCTCGAGGATCGTCACGTGGCGCTTCCCTTCTGGCAGCCCCTGCCGACCTTGCCCTTGTCCAGCCTGATGTTGCCTAGGCTGACGTTGCCCAGGCCGACGTTATCCAGACTGATTTTGCCCGAATGCCGGCCGGCGTGGCTGATGGCAGCAAGCGCGGCGATGGTCGTCATGCCTCACGCCCGCGCAGCCACAGGCGCAGGGTGGTGCCGGCGATGCCCTGCGGGAAGGCCACGACCAGGACGATGATCGCCAGCCCCAGGATCAGCCGCCACAGGTCGGTGACGAGTAGCAGCACGTCGAACAGCCCGGTGTAGGCCAGTGCGCCGACCACTGGCCCGGCCATGCTCTGAACCCCGCCCAGCAACACCATCAGCAGTGCATCGACCGAGCGGCTGATCGAGATATAGGTCGGGAATACGCTCCCCTTGCTGAACGCGGTCAGTCCACCCGCGAGGCCCGCCGCGGCCCCGGCGAGCACCAGCGCGGCCAGCCGCAGCACACCAGGGTTCAGCCCGATCGCCTCAGCCCGCAGAGGCGAATCGCGGGTGGCGCGCAACGCGTAGCCGAACGGGGCATACAGCGCGCGTCGCAGCAACAGCATGCCGGCCACACAGATCACCAGGGTCAGCCAGTAGAAGACGCGCGGATCGGCGGCCCAGGCGTCCGGCCAGAGGCCGAGGATGCCGTTGTCGCCACCGGTGACCGAGACGGACTGAAACATCACCGCCCAGACGATCTGGGCGAACGCGAGAGTGAGCATGGCCAGATAGACGCCGGACAGGCGCACGACGAAGCCACCGAACAGCAATGCCGCCAGCGCCGCACCGAACGGCGACAGCAGCAACGCGGCCGGCATCCCGAGCGCCAGCCCCTTCACAGCGAACGCTGCCCCGTAGGCGCCGAGACCGAACCAGGCGGCGTGACCAAAACTCGCCATGCCGCCCGGTCCCATCATCACATGCAGGGAGGCCGCGAACAGCATCGCGATCAGCATTTCCGTCAGGACAGACAGCAGGAACGGGCCCACGATCCATGGCGCGAGCATGGCGAGCAGCAGCGCCAGGACTCCCAGCAGGCGCAGCGCAGGAGCCGCCGGGCGGATCAGGGCGAACGCGTTCGCCTCGCCGCGCGCTGCCGTGAGCGGCTTGCCCAGCAGGCCGTTGGGCCGCAGCACCAGCACCACGGCCATGACGACAAACACCAGCACCAGCGTAATCTTGGGCAACAGCACGATGCCGAACGCCTGCAGCAGGCCGATCAGCAGGCTGGCCAGATAGGCCCCCGGCAGGCTGCCGAGACCGCCGACAACGACCACTACGAACGCATCGGTAATCGCCGACAGGTCCATCTGCCCGTTCGCCGATCCGTCCGGCAGTGCCAGCGCCCCGCCGATCCCCGCCAGCCCGGCGCCGAGCGCGAAGACCGTGGTGAACAGCAGGCGCTGGTCTACCCCCAGGGCTGCCACCATCTCGCGGTCCTGGGTCGCCGCCCGCACCAGGATGCCCCAGCGGGCTCGGGTGAACAGCAACCACAGTCCGAGCAGCACCAGTGGGCCGATCCCGATCATCACGATGTCGAACAGGGGCACCCGCTCGCCTGCAACCGCCACGAAGCTGCGCAGCCAGCGCGGACGGGCCAGCGTAAGGTCATCGGGCCCCCAGAGCTTCAGCACCAGGTCCTGCACCACCAGCACCACACCGAACGTTGCCAGCAACTGCAGCAGTTCCGGCGCTCGGTAGATGCGATTAAGTAACGTTATCTCAATCAGCACGCCGATCGCCGCGGTCGCGATCCCGGTCAGAACCACCCCGAACGCGAACCACGCCGGGTCGCGGGGCAGAGCCGAGAGGATGGTCCAGCCGAGATAGGCACCCAGCATGAACAGCGAGCCATGCGCGAAATTCACCACGCGGGTCACACCGAAGATCACCGTCAGCCCGGCGGCGATCAGGAACAGCGAGGACGCGCTGGCCAGTCCGGTGAGGAACTGGACGACGAGAAAGCCTGCGTTCAAGCCTGGCGCATCTTCTTCACCTCGGCGTCGGTCGGCAGCGCGGACGCCCCGTCCACGTAGCGCCACTCCACCATGGTGGGCTTCCCATCCTTCAGTGCGGTTTTCCCCACGTAGGTGCCGAGCGTGCTCTGGTGATCGAGACTGCGCCATGTCGCGGTGCCGATCGGGGTGGCGAAGCTCGTGGCACCGAAGCCGTCGGCCATTTTCTCGCTGTCGACGGAGCCGGTCTTCTTGATGCCGGCGACAATGGCGTTGATCAGCGCGTATCCGACGACGGACCCCATCTTCGGCAGCTCGTTATATTTCGCCCGGTAGGCGTCGATGAATGCCTTGCTGGCCGGATCGGTCAGGCTGGCGACGGGATAGCCGGTGACGATCCAGCCCTCCGGCGTCTCGTCACCCAGAGGATCAAGGTATTCGGGCTCCCCGGTCAGCACCGAAACGACGCCACGCCCTTCGAACAGGCCGCGCGTGTTGCCCTGGCGGACGAAGTTGGTCAGGTCGCCGCCGAAGGTCACATTTAGAATGGCGTCGGGCTTCTGCTCCGCCAGCGCCGCGACTGTCGCGCCGGCATCGATTTTCCCCAATGCCGGCCATTGTTCCCCGACGAACTCCACGCCCGGCTGCCTCTGGCTCAGCAGCAGCTTGAACCACTTCACCGCCGACTGGCCGTATTCATAGTTCGGCGCCACGGTGACCCACCGTTTCGCCTTCAGCTTCGCCGCGTCATCCACCAGCATCGCCGCCTGCATGTAAGTTGACGGGCGGAGTCGGAATGTGTAACGATTGCCCTTGTCCCAGACCAGAGCATCGGTCAGCGGCTCCCCGCCGACGAACAGCTTCTTGTTCTGCAGGGCGAAGTCGCCGATGGCCAGGCCGACATTCGACAGGAAGGTTCCGGCCAGCAGATCAACCTTCTGATCGTTCAGCAGTTCCCCGGCAAGGCGGATCGCGTCGGGCGGGCGGCCGGCATCGTCACGGCTGATCACCTCGATCTTGCGACCGAGGATCCCACCGGCGCCGTTCACGTGCTCGACCGCGAGTTGCCAGCCGCTGCGGTAGGGCAGGGTGAAG
>DASWON010000387.1:0-3421 GCA_036398735.1 Rhodopila sp. | reverse complement strand
GGTCTGACCCGGCGAACAGCCAAGCCTTCCTGCCGAGGGCCACGCCCCTCAGGGCGCGTTCGGCGGCATTGTTAAGGGGCATGGTGCTCCTGGCACCGCTTTTCGGTAGCACATTCGGCGACAGAGACGTATCGCTGAGGCTGTCGGGATAGGGGTGTCGGGAGCACTAAACGGCGGCAGGCCGACATGAGCATGAGCTGCGAGCTCAAGTTGTTATGTGGCCGCCCCCTACGACTTGCCCGGCTGCGCCTGTCAACACCGCCTGAATTCTGGTTCTCCCGCACTTTGCGTGCTGTCGTCCCGTCACGCGGCATGGAGGACACGGGCACGCAGGAGCTGGAACCCGGCACGACCGTACATGGAGCGCTTCAGCATCTTCAGGCGGTTCACCTGTCCCTCCACGGGGCTGGTAGTCCACGGCAAGTCGAGCGCTGCTTGGATAGCGCCGATGTCGCGCCGCAGGCCTGCGGCAAACTCCCTCAGCGGCGTCCAATCGGCCGCGTCCAGAACCGCGCCGAGGCTTTCGGAGGCTTTCCGGCGCAGCAGGGCGTTCAGCCGCTTGGCCACGGTGATCGCGTCGGCGAGCGGCGGAACCTGGTCCAGCAGATGCAGGACGAGGCTCCGCTCCGTCTTGGGCAGCACCTCCGCATCCGCCATGAGCAGACGCGCCAGGGAGCAGCCCGACGGGACGGATATGACTTGGCGCCTGCTGACCCGTGGCGTCTTCTCACGCCGAGCTTTCGCCCACTGCAGAACGACCCCGGGGCGGCCAGCGAAACCAAGCTCGGCCACCTCACGCCAGAGCAGGCTCGCATTGTGGCACCCCTCGGCCCAGCGACGTTCAAGGCGGGCCTGGTAGGGCTTCAGGATGCCCGTGCGTGGCGGCTTGCTCCACAGCGGCGCGCCACCAGCCCGCAACCACCGGCGGATCGTCTTGCGCTCCGCACCCAGTGCCGTGGCGATCGCCGAAATGGATACTCCTGCTGCCCGCAGCCGCGCGGCCTCCTCATACCGATCACGGCGACGACCATAGGCGTCCTGGCTGCGGCGCTGGGCGGTTGTCATCTTGGGGGCAATCGACGAGGGGACGACAGTGTTGCTGGCTGGTTCGGCGCAGGCCTCGCTGAACTGCTTGGCGGCGTGTTGAATGGCGCCATGATGGCGGTCGATCACGGCGCGAACGGCATCGCCGAGGTTGCGCAGCAGGTGCCAGCGATCGGACACCTGGATTGCGTCAGGGGCACCCTGACGGATGCCGTCCGCATAGGCGCCTGCACGGTCGCGGGCGACGATCTCGATCCCGGGGTGCCGGCGCAGCCATACGGCAAGTGTCTCGGCCTGGCGGTCCGGCAGGAGTTCCACGACCGCATTACGCTCAAGATCGACGAGGATGGTGCCGTAGCGGTGCCCTCGCCGCCAAGCCCAATCGTCCACCCCCAGGACCTTTGGGGTCGGCGGCGGTGTCTCGGCGGCGACGGGTTTAGTGGCCATCCGTAGCAGCGTGTCAGGGCTAATCGGGATGGCAAGCCGTTCGGCCAGTCGCGCAGCCGCCTCGCCACCGAGTGCAAAGGCGACGTGACGCTGGAGATCGCCGAGCCTGGCTGTTCGACGCGCCGACACTGGTGCGACCGAACCCAGCTTTTCGGCGAAGGTCTTCCTGACACATGCTGGATTGAGGCATCGGAACCGCCGTGCGGTGACCCGGATGGTGGCCGGGCGTCCCTGCCACGGCAGATCGCGCAGCACGCGCGGGTAATGGCTATGCAGACGTCGGGATGACAGGCCGCAGGTCGGGCAGTGCACGAGGCTTCGCGCCAGACCCGCCTCGACGATGACATCCTTGGTGGTCGGCACCACGCGGCTGATCTTGAGAGCGGCGGGAACGATGGACAGCAAGGGAGACGGCACAGGCGACCACCATGGACGTGAGCCCATCACCTCCCCGATCCAGTGGCTGGGTACAAGATCAAACAGCACGCAAAGTGCGGGAGAACCCGAATATCACCGACTTCGAGCAGCTGGCCGACGCGGTCTCATCGCTGGCCAAAAGGCGGACCCGAAAACCCCCGGTCAAGCGCAGACTGTCCAGCTAACCCGCGGTCGTCGCCGGACGCATACTGTGCAGGAAGCCATCGCGCTAGTGTTCAGCAAGTTCGATGAGCTGCAGACCGTGCGCCAAGTCCATCTGTGAATGCGCCAGAAGCGGTTATCGCTGCCCGTGGTCGCTTACGGCGAAGGCGGCTGGCACCTGGAAGCTGCAGGTCTACAACACAGTGCATCACATGCTGACCAATCCGGTCTACAGCGGTGCGTATGTGTTTGGCCGCACGGGGAGCCGCACGACGATCGAGGCAGGGCACAAGCGGATTGTCAGAGGCTTCCGCAAGGAGCGCGCGGCGTGGGAGGTTTTGATCCTCGACCACCATGACGGCTACATTGGCTGGGCCGATTTCGAGAGGAACCTGCGCCTGATCAGCGACAATGCGAACGGCAAGAGCTTCCTCAGCCGTGGTTTGGTCCGGCGTGGCCAAGCGCTGCTGGCCGGATTGCTGCGCTGCGGCCATTGCGGCCGCAAACTACACGTTGCCTACAGCGGTGCCGACGGCAACACCGGGCGCTATCACTGTCGCGGCGGTCATCTCAATCACGGCGGCGATCGCTGCACTTCGTTCGGCGGGATGCGTATTGATCGTGCCATCGGTGCCGAGGTGATCGAACGGCTGCAGCCACTCGGGATCCAGACGGCACTCGATGCGCTCGATGAGCGGCGCGCCGACGACGCCGAGAAGCGGCGACAGATCGAACTGGCGCTCGAGCGCGAGCGCGATGGGCTGACTGCCGCGCCGTCGTCCGCACCGACTGAGGCAGAGCGGGCCCGGGGCGAGCCGGACCGCACAGTATGGGAGGTGTTCGCCGAGGAAGCACGGCACCTGTTGTCGTTGCCGGAGTATCCGTCCGGCGAGGGCCGCGGCCATGGGTTGGTCAGGCAGCGGCGGCGGTATCGTTGCCGAGAGGTCGCCAATGCCACGGGAGCAGCTCGTGCAGGCGTGAGGCCGGGTGGTCCGCGATGCGGCGCAGCACATCGGCCAGCCAAACACGCGGGTCGACGTCGTTCAGCTTGGCCGTGACGATGAGCGAATACACGGCCGCGGCGCGTTCGTCACCGCGGTCCAAGCCGGCGAACAGCCAGGCTTTCCGGCCCAGGGCGACACAGCGCAGCGCCCGTTCCGCGGCATTGTTTGTAAGGCAGATCCGGCCGTCGTGGAGGAACCGGCTGAACGTGTTCCAGCGCTTGAGCATGTAGACCATCACGCGGCCGACATCGGCCTGCAGGATCCCGGCATACCCGGCCAGGTGCCTCTGCGGGTGCTCGCCCTGCCGATCGGGCGAGTAGTGGAACAGTGCGGCCGGCGGCGCCGGT
>DASWON010000386.1:0-23936 GCA_036398735.1 Rhodopila sp. | reverse complement strand
GTGACCGATACCCCGCTGGTCGGCGAATCGGGGGACCGGTCGAAGATGCTGCGGCCGGAGATCATGCTGCCGCCGCTGTTGTGGCTGGTGTCGGACGCAGCAGCCGCGGTGAATGCCAGGCGGTTCATCGCGGCGGACTGGGACGTATCGCTGCCGCCGGATCAGGCGGCGGACCGGGCCGGCGCGCCGATCGCCTGGCTCAGTATCGCGCGGATGCCGATCGAGCCCAAATAACGCGGTCTGTGCGGAGCGGCGCATCGTCTCGGGCGGATCGTCGCCAGCGCATCATCCGGGGCGCTTTGTTGAGGGTGCATCGTCTGGGGCGCGTTGAGTGGGACGCTTTGTTGAGGGCGGATCGTCCCCGGCGCATCATCCGGGGCGCTTTGTTGAAGTCGCGTCGTCCGGGGCGCGTTGAGTGGGACGCTTTGTTGAGGGCGCATCGTCTGGGGCGCGCTGTCTGGGGCGCGCTGTCTGGGGCGCATCCACGTTCATTGCGATGACGAGCTACTGGCCAAATCATGGCGCGGGTGCAGCCATTTGATGACGCGATCCGACCCGCGTCAAAGACTGGCTAATAACCGACCGGTGTGTCAAATTTGTTGCCGCGCAAAAAGTATTGAACAGAAAGCGGGGTGCGATCGCTTATGTTTGGACTACGCATTACCGAAGGGAGCGTTGCATGCGTTTTGCTCTGATCGTCCTGTTGTCGCTGGGGCTGGCCGGGTGCCTGTCTTTCAGCAGCAGCGATCCCCCTCCGCCGAGGGACAACACCACGATCGTCACGCCGTCCCACTGATTCAGTCAACCATCACCGGGCATGGCGCGCGCCAATCCAGCGCGCCATGCCCATCACCTGATCCGAGAGCACCACGCCGGCCCCGGTCGCCGGCATCGCCAGTCCGCCGGCGCGCAACGTCTCGGCTGTCCAGCTATTGCACGTGAACAGCAGGTCGTAGGTCTGGCGCGCGGCGTAGAACACGCTGCCCGGGTACGGCCCATCGGCCAGACGTAACGGCGCACCATCTGCCGAGGTCTCGAATTCATCCCACAGCGTCGCCTCGATCCGCTGCAGACCGGCACGCGAGACGTGCAGTTCAACCACGTCGCCGTCGCCAAACGCATCCTGTGGCGTGGCCCGCAAAGCGGTGACCAGAAGCGCGCTCCGGCTGGGCAGCAGCGCGTTCAGCATGGTCCAGATACTGGGCTTCCTGGTCACCAGAAACTGTCGTTCGCCAAAACCGAACGTGAACGCGCCGACGCCGGGGAATGCCGCTTTCAGCGTCGCCAGGGGGCCGGAGATCGCCTCTGCCGACAATCCGATATCCGTGTGCCAGCCGCGCTGAACGACGTAGATTACCGGATCGTCCGGATCCTCGGCGGCCGGGGGTGGCGCCGCACAAGCGGTCAGCAAGGCAGCCATCAGGCCAGCGGCGGCCATCCAGCCAAACACGAGGCAGGCAAACGCGGGCCGGCGGAATGGCATGTCGGGTCGATCGTCTCCGCCTGCGGGCTGAATGGTCCGGTCCCAGCCCTTGCGCGCCGAGCGAATCTGACCGGACAATAGTCCGTCCGAGGAAGCTGGCCCAAGGGTATCATGATCCCACGCATCACATTCGACCCAACCGCCCCCGCGCCGCTGGACGGCATCCGCGTGGTGGACCTGTCGCGACTCGTCGCCGGCAACATGGTCAGCCTGCAACTTGCCGACCAGGGCGCCGAGGTCATCAAGATCGAGGACCCCAAGGTGGGCGATCCGCTGCGCGCGTGGCGCGTCAAGGGGCTGTCGCTGCACTGGAAGGTGTACGCGCGGAACAAGAAGAGCCTGGCGATCAACCTGCGCCCGCAGGCCGGCCGCGACGCCCTGCTCGATCTGCTCGCGACCAGCCAGGTGCTGATCGAGAACTACCGTCCCGGCACGCTGGAACAGATGGGGCTTGGGCCGGAGGTGCTGCATGCGCGCAATCCCGGCCTGATCATCGTCCGCATCACCGGCTTCGGCCAGGATGGGCCGTACCGCGACCGGCCGGGGTTCGGCACGCTGGTGGAGGCAATGTCCGGCTTTGCCTCGAAGAACGGCTTCGAGGACCGTCCGCCGGTGCTGCCGCCGCTGGCCATGGCCGACATGGTGTCCGGCCTGTATGGCGCCTACGCCGTGATGGTGGCCCTGCGCGTCGTGGAGCGCGGCGGCAAGGGCCAGATCATCGACCTGCCCCTGCTCGAGCCGATGATCTCGGTACTCGGGCCGGACGCCGCGATCTACCGTGTGTCGGGTGAATTGCCGAAGCGCACCGGCAGCCGCTCGCTCACCACCTCGCCGCGCAACGTCTACGGCACCAGCGACGGGCGGTTCATCGCGATATCGGCCTCGATCCAGGCGATGGCCGAGCGGCTGTTCCGTGCGATCGGGCGGGCGGACATGATCGACGACCCGCGGTTCCGCACCAACACCGACCGGGTGCGGAACATCGACGCCTGCGACGGCATCGTCGCCGCCTGGATCGCCGAGCGGACGCTGGCGGAGAATATGGCGGTGTTCGAGGCGGCGGAAATCACCGCCACGCCGATCTATGAGATCGACCAGTTGCTCGATGACCCGCACGTGCAGGCGCGTGGCGTACTGGTCGAGGCGCCCGACGACGAAGCGGGTTCGGTGCTGATGCACAACATCATCCCGCGCCTGTCCGAGACGCCCGGGCAGCTGCGCTCCGCCGCGCCGTCGCTCGGCCAGCATACACGTTCGATACTGGAATCAATCGGCTACGATGCCGCACGGCTTGCCGCACTGGCGGCCGACGGCGTGATCAGGGAGGACTGACGATGCGCGACGATCTGCCGGTGTGGCGATCTTTGATGTTCGTTCCGGTGACCGCGGAGAAATTCGTCCGCACCGGTGCCGACCGTGGCGCCGACGCGATCATCCTCGACCTCGAGGACGCCGTCGCGCCGTCACAAAAGGAACATGCGCGCACGCTCATCGCCGGGGCGATTCCCCAGGTCTCACGCAACGGTGCCGAGGTTCTGGTGCGGGTGAACCGCCCGTGGCGGCTGCTGGTGCGCGACCTGGAGGCGGCCGTCATCCCGGGCGTGGCGGGACTGCTGCTGACCAAGGTCGACAGCCCCGAACACGTGCTGGCCTGCGCCGAGATCGTCGCCGAACTGGAGACCGAACGTGGACTTCCGGCGGGTGGGATCAAATTCATCGCGCTGGTGGAGTCGGCGAACGGCTTCTTCCGGATCGAACAGATCGCCAAATCGCATCCCCGCGTGGTGGGTCTGAGTCTGGGGTCGGAAGATTTTGCCGCCGATGTCGGCATGCAGTCCGAACCGGAGGGCCTGTTCTACCCCAAGCAGCACACGATCTTCGCCGCCAGGGCGGCCGGCATCCTGCCGATGGGCTTCATCGGGTCGATTGCCGATTTCCGCGATCAGGAGGCGTTCAGGGCGATCGTGCGACGCTCTCGACGGCTGGGCTTCATGTGCGCCAGCGCCGTGCACCCGCTGCAGGTCACGGTCCTGAACGAGGAGTTTTCGCCCGATCCGGTCGAGGTGGAGCGCGCCGAACGGATGATCGCCGCGTATGACGACGCCTATGCCAAGGGTCTCGGCGCGGTGCAGTTCGAGGGCGCGATGATCGACGTTCCCGTCGTCGAACGGGCTCGCTCCGTGGTGCGGCGGGCCATGGCGTTGCGGCGGCGGGCCACGCGATAGCGGCGGCTGGACGCGCCAGCCGCCGAACGTCGGGTGCATCGGCCGCGGCTGCTCGCCGATAGCGGGGTCGCGGCTGCCCGCGATAGCGGGGCCGCGGGATCCTAACGCGCGTTCTGGTGACTGATCGCCCATACGTAGTTGGCGACCGCCGCGACATCGGCCTGCGACAGCTGAGCTCCGCCCTTGGGCGGCATGACGCCGGTGTGGTCCTTGGGATGCGGGACGCCCGCTTCGATGACCCGCTCGATCCCCTGGACGCTGCCGTCGCTCCAGATGAACTTGCCGTCCGCAAGGTCGGATCCGACCTCCGATCCCTTGCCGTCGGCGCCGTGGCATCCAACGCAGGTTCCACCTGAGGCCTGGCCGTGGAAGATGCGGTCACCCAGTGCCACCTGATCAGGCGATCCGCCGGGCGGGATCGGAAGCGGCGCCGAACCGGCGTCCGGATGGATGCCCTCGGGCGGCGGAACCGCCGTGGATGCCGCGGCCTGTGCACCCGGCGGTGTCGGCGCGGCGGAGGCGATCCCTGCCGCCCGGTTGCCGCCCTGGTAGGTGACGCGCCAGATCCGCCCGCCCGAGTCATCGGCAATATACAGCGCGCCGTCCGGTCCGACCGCCAGCCCGGTGGGGCGGTGTGCCGCCCGTCCGGGTTCCTTGTCCGCCCCGGCGAAACCGTCGGCGAAAACGACGAACGGACCCGAAGCGCGGCCCCCGGCGAGCGGCTGGAATACCACGTTGTAGCCGCCCTGCGGCGAGGGCGCGCGGTTCCAGGAGCCGTGGAACGCGATGAACGCGCCATCCTTGTAGGCGGAGGGGAACTGGTTGCCCTGATAGATCAGCATGTCGTTGGGCGCCCAGTGCGCGGGAAACGCGGCCACCGGAGCCTGCTTCTGCGCGCAGACGCCAACCGTCTTGCCGCCGTCGCCGCCGTATTCGGGAGCCAGGACCAGCTTTTTCTGGTCATAGTCGTAATAGCATTCCGGCCAGCCAAAGTCGGCGCCCTGCCGCAGCTGAACCAGTTCCTCGGCCGGTTCGTTGGCGCCGTGGACCTGGGTATAGAGGCTGGGGAAATTCTCATACAGCTGATCGCGACCGTGCTGCGTCGCGAACAGCCGGCCGGCGGAATCCAGTGAGAAACCCTCGCCGTTGCGCAGGCCCGTGGAGAAACGCTCTGCCGGGGAGAAATGCTGGTTCAGCTTGTTGGCGTCGTAGCGCCAGGTGCCGCCGCGGGTCTGCAACTCGGTGCAGGGATTGTTGCCCTTCACGTTGGGCATGCGATTCTGGCTCTGACACGAATTCGTCGCCGACCCGAGGTCGACGAACAGTTCCCCCTTCGGATCGATCAGGAACGGATGCATCGGGTGGTCGCCGGACAACGGCATGCCGGAAACCACCGTCTCCGGCCGCCCGGTCGGGGCGATCCCGTCGGCCGGCAGGGCATAGCGGACGATCTGATCGTTGGTCTCGGCGAACAGGTGGCCGTTGTAGATCCCGATACCGGTGCCGCCATGGTCGCCATCCGCGGCGCCGGGCCCGAAGCGCACGATCTTGTCGGCCTGGCCAGCGCCCTTGGTGTCCTGCAGCGCAATCAGAAAACCGCCGGGCGGCGGCGTGTCGTTGTGGTAGTAACGCCCGCTCCAGGTGTTGACATAGACGACCCCGTTCGGCGCCACGACAAGATGACGGGTATGGCCCAGCTTGTCGGCAAAGATCGTCGCGCAGAAACCGGGGGACAGAGTGATGCCGCCGGCGTCGCCATTGCAGGCGGCCGTCGTTTCAGCGCGGGTTGGGCTTGCGGCCCCGGCCAGCAGCACCGCTCCGGCCGCGAACAGTGGCGCCGTTCCAAGCGCGACAATGGTCGCGACCCCGCCGCGCCTGATCCGGTGTTTCATTGCTGTGAACTGCATGAGACCGTTCCCACTCCGATGGTTTTGCAACCTCCAATTCGGCGTGAGGACAGGAGTTGCAACCGCCGGACACAGAATTGTGGCCGCGCCAAGGCGGCGGCATGAAACTGCCCACCGGGGGACTCGAACCCCCACGCCGTTTCCAGCTGCGGATTTTAAGTCCGCTGCGTCTACCATTCCGCCAGGCGGGCACGGTCGCCCCTTGTATCGTCCACCCGGCGTATCGACCAGAGCCATGAACGATGCCGACGCGGGCCATCCGCTCGGACCCATCCGGACGCATGGAGGGGGCCACGGCGACACGACCCAGACGCGCCTGCGCGACGACAATCCCCGTCATCACGCTCCGGGCCGGTTCGCCTCCGGTGTCCCGATGCGACAGGTCGTCGTGCCGTGGATCAGTCCCTGACGCCGGCACGGATCGACAACGACGCCGGTATTTCCCGTGTGGTTCAGGCTCCGACGTCTGCTTTGGAGCCGACCCACGGTGTGGCAGACGTCAGAACCCAGCGCGTTCGCCGTGCCGTCGGGGCACCCGCCGGTCCCTGGGGATGAAAGGCGCCGCCGCCGGCCTCGGAGCACGGCCGGGTCGCGACAGGGGTGGCTTGACGTCGGCGGCGCCATGACGCGACAGGGGATGGCTTGAGGTCGGCCGCGCCGTGGCGCGGCAGGGCTGCCGTGCGGCCAGCGCAGCATTTGCGCCGCGGCGCTGCTCAGCTCCGGCCCTGCGGCAGCCCACAGGCGATGTCGAGCGCCATCCGGATCAGTTTGTCGCTCGCCTCGGGCGTGCGGAATGCGCTGTGAGCGGACAGCGTCACGTTGGGCAGCGTGGTCAGCTTGTGCCCGGCCGGCAACGGTTCGGCGTTGAACACGTCCAGCGCGGCATGGCGCAGATGCCCCGACTCGAGTGCCGCGATCATGGCCGCCTCGTCGACCACCGCCCCTCGCGCCGTGTTCACCAGGATCGTCCCGCGACGCAGCCGCGCCAGCCGTTCGGCACTCAGAAATCCGCGCGTCTCGTCGTTCAGCAGCAGATGCACCGACAGCACCTGGCTTTCGGCCAGCAGCGTGTCCAGATCGACGAACGTCACCCCGGGTGCGGTTTTCGGCGTCCGGTTCCACGCCAGCACCCGCATCCCGGACCCGGCGGCAATGCGCGCCACCTCGGCCGCGATGCCGCCGAAGCCCAGCAGCCCGAGGGTCTTGCCGGTCAGTTCCATCCCCTCGGTGCGGATCCAGTTGCCGGCCCGCATGCCACCGTCCATTGCGGCAAGCCCCCGGGCGGCTGCCCACATCAGGGCGATGCTGTGCTCCGCCACCGCGGTGTCGCCATAGCCCTTGATGATGTGAACGGTGATGCCGAGCGCGGCAAGTTCCTCGGGATGCATGTAGCTGCGGGCGCCGGTGCCAAGGAAGATCACGTGCTTCAAGCCGCTGCAGGCGCGCATCGCCTCGGTCGGCAGCTGCGTGTGGTCGTCGAAGATAAAGTCGTAGCCGGCGGTCAGGCCCGACAGTTCCTCGGGTCTGATCTCGCCGCGCTCGACCACGTCCATGGGCGGATCGGTGGGGCGGACCACGCGGTGGAAAACCGAGGCGAGATCGTCGACGGCATCCAGAAACAGGCCTTTCACGCGCAACCTCCTGACGCAGCAGCGGCGCAAGTCTGCGCAACGGCGGGTGATGCGGCAAGCAGTGTCTCCGCCGGCCGAACACGGCAAGCGAGGAAGGTGGCAATCCGGCACGCCAGGCGTCTGGCGGGACCGCGCCCGGCGGGCGGCACGGTGCCGCGCGACGGTCCGGCCCGGCGCGACGCCGCGGGCCGCCGATTGCCGCCCGCGAGCTTGCAGCAAATCTGCTACATCGACCGCGGATGTCGCGCCCTGCCCCCACCGTCCCCCGGTTCCACCCGCCCGATCGGGCGTCCGGTCGAACCGAGGTCGTCGACGAGCCGCCGCCCCGGCCGACACGGTCGCGCAGGCGGCGCATGTTCGGCTGGCTGTTGCGCTGGAGTTTCATCGCCGCGGTCTGGCTGACCCTGGCGGCCGCGGTGACGGTCCTGTGGTTCGCTCGTGACCTGCCCCGCCCCGACTCGGCGTTGGACGCGGTCCGCCGCCCCAGCCTGACCCTGGAGGATCGCTCCGGCCACGTCATCGCCACCTTCGGCGATCTGGTCGGCGAGCCGCTGCGGCTGAAGGCGTTCGCGCCCGCGCTGCCTGCCGCCGTCGTGGCCGTCGAGGACCGGCGGTTCTGGCACCATCCCGGCATCGACCCACTTGGGCTGCTGCGTGCCGCCTGGATCAATGTCACCGCCGGACGGGTCGTTCAAGGCGGCTCCACCTTGACCCAGCAGGTCGCCAAGACCCTGTTTCTGACCAATGCCCGCACCACCAAGCGGAAGGTGCAGGAACTGCTGCTGACCCTGTGGCTGGAACGGCACTTCACCAAGCAGGAGATCCTCGAGATCTATCTGAACCGGGTCTACCTCGGCTCCGGCGCCTGGGGGATGGACGCCGCGGCGCGGATGTATTTCGGGGTATCGGCGCGGCGCCTGACCCTGGCCCAGGCGGCGGTGCTGGCGGGGCTGCCACGCGCCCCGTCGCGCTTCAACCCGCGTGTCAACCCCGCCGCCGCCCTGGCGCGGGCCAAGGAGGTGCTGGGTACCATGGTCGAGGCCGGTGCCATCACCCCTGAACAGGCGCAGGCCGCCGCGGCACAGATCGCCTTCCCGCCCAGCCCGACGGCGCCCGGCTGGTTCGCCGACTGGGTCGCCAATCAGTCGCAGTCCCTGCTGGCGCCGGATGCCGACGCCATCGTGCGCACGACGCTGGACAACCGCGATCAGGCCGTGGCCGAGGCCCGGTTGTCGGCTCTGCTGGACGGTCCGGGCGCGGCAGCCGATGTCGGGGAAGGCGCGGTGGTCATCCTCGACGCCGCCACCGGAGCGGTGCGAGCGATGGTCGGCGGCCGGAATTTCCGTGCCAGTCCGTTCAATCGCGCAGTTCTCGCGCGCCGCCAGCCGGGGTCGTCATTCAAGCCGTTCGTCTGGCTGACCGCGCTGGAAACCGGCCTGACCCCCGACGACACCGTCCTCGATGGCCCGATCCGCATCGGCACCTGGAGCCCGGTCAATTTCGAGCGCCGCTATCTGGGCGAAATTACGCTGGAGGAAGCGCTGGCGCAGTCGATCAACACGGCCTCCGTGCGGTTGTTGATGCGGTCCGGCGGCGCCAAGGCCGTCGCCGCCACCGCCGCCCGGCTCGGCATCGCGGACCGCCTGCCAAACGATGCCTCGCTGGCACTGGGCACCGGTGAGGTCGGGCTGCTGGAGCTGACCGCTGCCTACGCGGCATTCTTCAACGGCGGCAACCGCGTGGTGCCGTTTGGACTGGAGCGGATGCCGCACCGGCCGGAGCGGGTCATCGAGCCTCGCGTCGCGGCGATGATGTCCCACATGCTCGGGGCGGTCGTGAACCGCGGCACCGGTCACGCCGCCGCCCTGGCCGGGCGCGCCGTTGCCGGCAAGACCGGAACCACCCAGGATTCCCGTGATGCATGGTTCATCGGCGCGGTGAAGGGCGTCCTGATCGGCGTCTGGCTCGGGAACGACGATAACCAGCCGATGAAGGGCGTCATGGGCGGGACCCTGCCGGCGCGGCTGTTCCACGATATCGCGGCGGGCATCGACTGACGGGCTGTCGCCTGACGGCCCGTTGACAGGGGCGGTGCGGGCTGGGGCGGCGCCGGGCGGCGCGGCGCGGGGCGGCTCGGGGCGGCGCGGCACGGGGCGGCGCGGCGCTCCGGGGCGGAGTTGTCGGCGGAACGGGTGGCGACGGGCGGGCTGTCGCCGGGCGGAGCACCGACCGGGATCAGCATCCGCTGATGAGGTCTCGGCCGCACCGGGCATCAACCGGAGAGGCATCAACCGGCGTGCGGCGAAGCCCGGGTCGGGCAACGCCTGAACCGATTGTGTCGAGCGCTCTCGGCATCGAGACCCGCGAGTCCGGGAACCGAACCGCCGTTTCCTCGCTTGGCTTCCGACTGAAATATTTGGGAGGAGAGCTTTGCGAATGTTGCGCCATGGGATCGCAGTCGGGTTGCTGGCCGGGCTGGCAGCGTGTTCGAACATGACGGCCGGCGGCGGTCAGGCCGCCAGGCCCGTTGCGGCGGCAACGCAGCCTCCGGTGGCCCCCGACATGGTCAGGCAGGTGCAGTCGAAGCTGCGCGATGGCGGCTACTACCAGCAAGGTGCGGTGGACGGGGTCTGGGGATCGGGCACGGAAACGGCGGTGCGGTCATTCCAGCGCGACCACAACCTGAGTTCGAGCGGCCAGCTGGACGTGCCAACACTTCAGGCCTTGAACGTTGCGAGCACCCCTTCGGCGACGGACAATGCCGCTCCGCCGCCGCCGAATGCGGCCAACCCGACACAGCCGACCAATGCGGCCAATCCGCCGCCCCCTGCCGACAACACGGGAACGCCTGCAACGCGATGACGGCGGAGAAGCAGGATCTGCGGGTCCAAAGGCGAACGTCAGGAGCCGGGACGTCAGGAAATCTTACGTAATCCCTTCCTGGTATGAGGCCGTCCGACTTAGGGGATTGATGAGGCAGCCTTTTTCAGACGGCACGAGACTTGCGTATGGTATCCGCCATGACCCTGCCGCCGGTTCGAACAGCCGATTGCGTTCCAAACTCTGGGAGAGTGTTACCCATGTGGACCAATGAGGATATCTTCGAGCGCACTTCACTGTTCGGTCCGCCGTTGCTCGTGGCCGCCAGCGTGTTTCTGCTCAATCTGCTGCCTGGGGGGCTGCTGGCTTTTCTGACGGCATGGGTTGTCCTATCGGTTCCGGTCGGCCTGCTGGTTGGCCACTGCATCTTGAGCGAGAAAAAAGACTGACCACCGGACCGGCCGACGCTGCTCCGCGCCGGCCGGTTCCCCACGATACGCGCATGAGCTGCTCAAGCAGGCCATTGCGACGGGTGCCGGGCCGAACCGTCAGCGCACGGGCAGGCCGCCCGCGAGGGGTCCGGCGCCCACTCCCTGGTTCGCTGCATGTGCAGCCGTGCCGGGTCGGCAGAGCGGTGACAACCGACAGGCCGGCGTTGCGATGAGAAATCGCGCCGCGCCGTGGAGCGACCTCCCGGCGCACGTTCGGATCGGCAAGGCCACCGGCGAACCACGGGCCTTCCAGGGGGTCACGGCTGCAAGGCAGGTTCGGAACGGATCCGCGGCATCGCGGCCGTCACAGCGACCACACCGGCGCCGTATCAGCGACCCGTGGGCAGTACCCGATCGCTCAGACGACGGGAGATTGGCCTCGGCCGACCCTGATCACGTGGCGCGCTTCATTGATCTCGACCAGCGTGGCTTGATGTCGCGCGAGCGACGGCCTCGGCCAGAGCATCCTGACCGTCAGCCCGCAACCCTTCGACCACGCCGGCCTGATCGCTTGCCGGCCGGTTCTGACTCATTTTTACTTTTCCCTCCAGGCGGGCGATCGGCAACGCAATGCCGACGATGGCATTCAGCATCCCCTTCACAAAGTCCTCGGGCGCATCGGACACCGCCCAGGCCTGGGTTCGTCCGGCCTCGTGCCGGGTCGTCAGGCGCGTGACGATGTCCAGCAGGCGCGTGTGATCGTCAAAGGCTTCCAGCGTTCCGTACGCATGGATGGCGGCATAGTTCCAGGTTGGAACGACCTTGCCGTGCTCACGCTTCGACGCATAGTAGGATGGGGTAATGTAGCCTTCCGGACCCTGCAGGATCGCCAGCGTCTGCACGCCGGGATCGGCAGCCCTGGTGTGCGGGTTTGCCTTCGCAAGATGCCCGATCAGCGTGCCATACGGCGCCGGATCGGGATCAAGCAGCAGCGGCACATGGCTGGCGATCAACCCCTCCGCCGTCATTGAGACCAGCGTGAAAAGGCCTCCCGCGCCCAGGTGTTCATGCAGGACATCGATCCTGCCTTCCTCGAAATGGGCAGGCACGTACATGGCAGGCACCTTCGCACTCAGCTGCGGGAGGCGTGGACCGGAATCGGACGAAGCGAAAGGATCGCTTATCCTCCGATGGCTCAGACCAATTCAGCCTGAACCAGAACGCCGGGATCGGACCCCGCCGCATCGGGGACTCCCTGTGGCTCCTGCGAGCCGCCGCGGCGAGGCGCCGACGACTTGCTGCGCCTAGGCGCCGACGACTGCCGCGGCGAGGCGCCGACGACTGCCGCGGCTAGGCGCCAAACCATGCCAGAGGGGTTTTTGCCTTCGGGGTGCCTTCGATCGCCCGCCTGGGACAGGACGCGCGCAAACACTTCGGATCCGTCCTGTCACGCCGGAATGGGACCAGGCGAGCAGGCAGGCAAAAGCTCCGCGCCTCTCCTACAAGGCGCCGCCGCGCCGGCCCGCCATCGCGCCCAGCCGCAGCCGCAGCGCGTTCAGCTTGATGAAGCCCTGCGCATCGACCTGGTCATAGGCACCCTGGTCATCCTCGAAGGTGACGACCTTCATCGAATACAGGCTGTTCGGGCTCTCCCGCCCGATACACGAAACGTTGCCCTTGTACAGCTTCAGACGCACCCGGCCGGTGACGCTGTGCTGGCTGGTGTCGATGAGCGCCTGCAGCATGCGCCGTTCGGGGCTGAACCAGAAGCCGTTGTAGATCAGCTCCGCGTAGCGCGGCATCAGGCTGTCCTTCAGGTGCGCCGCCTCGCGGTCCAGCGTGATGCTCTCGATGGCCCGGTGCGCCGCCAGCAGGATCGTGCCGCCCGGCGTCTCGTACACGCCGCGCGACTTCATGCCCACGAAGCGGTTTTCGACCAGGTCCAGCCGGCCGATGCCATTGGCTTTCCCCAGTTCGTTCAGCCGGGTCAGCAGCGCCGCCGGCGACAGCGTCACGCCGTCGATCGCCACCGGGTCGCCGCCGGCGAAATCCACCGAGATCACCGTCGCCTGGTCCGGCGCATCCTCCGGCCGGATGGTCCGCTGATAGACGATCTCGTCCGCCTCCTGCGCCGGGTCCTCGAGGATTTTCCCCTCGGATGACGAGTGCAGCAGGTTGGCATCGACGCTGAACGGCGCCTCGCCGCGCTTGTCCCTGGCGATCGGGATCTGGTGCTTCTCGGCGAACTCGAGCAGCCGGGTGCGGCTGGTCAGGTCCCACTCCCGCCATGGCGCGATGATCTTGATGTCCGGCTTCAGGGCGTAATAGGACAGCTCGAACCGCACCTGATCATTGCCTTTGCCGGTCGCGCCGTGTGCCACGGCGTCGGCGCCCACCTGTTCGGCGATCTCGATCTGGCGCTGGGCGATCAGCGGGCGGGCGATCGAGGTCCCCAGCAGATACTGGCCCTCGTACACCGTGTTGGCGCGGAACATCGGAAAGACGAAGTCCTTCACGAAGGTCTCGCGCAGGTCGTCGACGAAGATTTCCTTGACGCCGAACATCTCGGCCTTCCTGCGCGCCGGCTCGAGTTCCTCACCCTGGCCGAGATCGGCGGTAAAAGTCACCACCTCGCAGCCATATGTCGTCTGCAGCCAGCGCAGGATCACGCTGGTGTCCAACCCGCCCGAGTAGGCGAGAACGACCTTTTTCACATCCTTGACGGCCATGGCGCGGCGAACCTCCTTGTGCGCGCGATTGCCGGGGATGGGCATGAACGGCCGCGCGCGGAACCAAGACAACAGCGGCGGGGAGTAGCGCCCACCGCGCCTGTCGCGCAAGTCGCCATGCGATCCGCGATAGAACCCGCCGCCCCGGCATACCGCCGCGCGTCCCGACCGCTGAAAAAGCCGGTGCTCGGCAGATGAATTCGGCCCCGCCTTAAGCAGTTGTTAACGCCTGCATACGAGAGTCGGGCCATGCAAACCCGCATCGCTCCCGCCCAGGCTGATACCGCCATCCATACCACGCCGCATGCCATGTGGCGCGCCCTCCCGGCGGCGCTGCGCCGGCGGATGCTCGCCAAGGCGACCGGCTGGCTTGCCCCCAAGCCCTCGTCTCAGGCGGCGCCCGCCACCAACGGGCTGGTCATAGCCGGCGAACTGGCACGTGCCTCCGGCGTTGGCGAGACCGCCCGGCTGATGGCCGCGGCAGCGGAGCGGCTGGGCCTGCCGGTCTGGACCGTCGATCTGCCGCCGCCGGTCGATGCCAGTCCGGAAGTCGCGGTCACCTTGTCCGAGACCCCACCAGCCGGCGTGCCGCTGATCCTGCATGTGAATGCACCCATGCTGCCGCTGGCGCTGCTGCGACTGCCGGCCGCGATCGCCCGCAATCGCCCCATCGTCGGCTACTGGGCGTGGGAGATGCCCGAGGTGCCGCCGGAGTGGCGCCCCGCCCTGGCCTGCGTCAGCCAGGTGTGGGTCCCCTCGCGCTTCACGGCCGCCGTGCTCGAACCGCTGTTGCCCGGCCGGATCCGCGTCGTGCCGCCAGCCCTGGCGCTGGTGCCGCCGGTCCCCTCGCCCCTGCGCCGATCCGATTTCGGCTTGCCGGAAGACGCGATCGTCGTGCTGGTGTCGTTCAACCTCGCCTCCTCGTTCGCCCGCAAGAATCCGTTCGCCGCGGTGGCCGCGTTTCGCGGCGCGTTCGGCGACCGCCCCGATCGCATTCTGCTACTCAAGGTCGGGCATCCCGAACATGCCCCGGCCGACTTCGCGCGCCTGGCACAGATGGCGCACGCACCGAACATCCGTGTCGAGACCCACACGCTGTCGCCGGCCGACCGCCACGCCTTGACCGCCTGTGCCGACATCGTGCTGTCGCTGCATCGAGGGGAGGGCTTCGGCCTGGTCCTGGCCGAGGCGATGCTGCTGGGCAAACCCGTCGTTGCCACCGGGTGGTCCGGGAACACCGATTTCATGGACGGATCGAACGCCGCCCTGGTCGACTACCGGCTGGTTCCCGCGCGTGACGACCGGTCGGTGTACCGTGGCCTGTGGGCCGAACCCGACGTCGCCGAGGCAGCGGTCCTGCTGCGCGCCCTGGCGGATGACCCGGCGTTGCGCCGAACCCTGGGCGAACGGGCACACGTCAGCGCCATGGCCCGGCTGGACGGGCGGGAACTGAAAGCGGCGCTGGCGGGGCTGACATGAAAATCCTCGTCTGGCAGTGGGGCCGGATCGGGGCCGGACCGCGTTTCGGCGCCTGCCTCGCCGAAGCCCTGCGCGACCGCCCCGGTATCGAAGTCACACTCTCGCTGTGTCGCAATGCCGAAATCATGCTGGGTCCGAACCCGCCGCGCTGCGAGATGCCGGTGCGGACCTATGGCGGCATGGCGTCATTCATCCTGCGACTGGTGACCGCTCCCGCGGCGCTGCCGTTTCTGCTCCTGCGGTTGCGACGCCGCGCGCCCGATCTGGCGATCTGCGCCATGCCTGGTCCGCTCGATCTGCTGATGGCTGTCGCGCTGCGGCTCCTCGGCACGCGGCTGGTTGTGGTGGTGCATGACGCGGACGGCCATCCGGGCGACGGGTTCCCGTTGCAGATGACCCTGCAGCGTTTGCTGTGCCGTTGCGCCGAGGGACTTGCCGTACTGTGCGGGCACGTCGGAACACGGCTGCGGCAGCAGGGCCTCGCCGGTACCGGGGCGCGGAAGCTGATCCGGTTCGAGCACCCGCCATTCGCGTTCGACCCCCTCATGCCCGACGATCGGACCGCGGCGGAACAACACCCCCAGCCGCCGACAGAGCCGGAACGGCCGCACGGGGTCAGGCCGCAGGGGGTCAGGCCGCAGGGGGTCAGGCCGCCGGAAGGCAGGGGCGCGAGGCCGCGGCGGCTGCTGTGCTTCGGCCGCCTGCTGCCATACAAGGGACTGGATCTGCTGGCCCGCGCCCTGGCATCGCTGCCGCCGGACGCCGAGGTCGCGGTCCGCGTCGTCGGCAGCGGTCCGGAATGTCCGGCGCTCGATGCTCTGCGAGCCTGCCGTGGCGTGACGGTGGAGAACCGTTGGGTGCCGGAGACCGAGATCGGCTCGCTGCTGGCCGGATCCGACGCCCTGATCCTGCCGTACCGAGAGGCCAGCCAAAGCGGCGTGGCCGCGGCCGCACTGGCGGCAGGTCGCCCGGTGATCGCCACCTGCGTGGGTGGCCTGCGGGAGCAACTGTCCGCCACGCCGCATGCCGTGCTGTGCGAGCCACGGGCGGAAAGCCTGGCCGGCGCCATCGGCCAATGGCTGCGGGCGCCGATCCAGGTGGTGCCGCGCGTCGACGCCACGGCCGCCTGGCGGGAGGCCGTCTCGGCCCTGCTCCTGGGGATCGCGAGTTCGGTGCCCATGCGGCCGCGGCCGGGAAAAAAGCCGATCGTGCCGGACCTGTACGACTGGGTGTTCCGGCTTCCCGGACGAAGATCGCGGCGAACGACCCGCTGAGACCTCAGTCCCCGGACCATCCGCCCGCGCAGCCGGCACCCCGCACAGAGCGCACTTCGAGGGGACAGGCGCCCGCAGAGAACGTGCCCCGTGGAGACAGGCGCCCCGCGGAGACAGGCGCCCTGCGGAGACAGGCGCCCTGCGGAGACAGGCACCCCGCAGGGACAACGCCGGCGAACGACTTCGCCAGGCGTCGGATGCGCGGCCCCGGGCACCCGATGTGCCAACATCCGATGCGACGGTCGATCGTGGCGGCCACGTTCGCGGCGATGGTCCGGCTTGCCCCCGCGCTTCGGTCCCCGTTGAGGCCGAGGCAGCGGCAACCGTGCGCCGGCGTCGATCTGGACCGGGCGTCAGTCGACCGGCGCGGCCTTCACCGCCGCCCGCCGATCCGGATGCCCGCCGATCTGGATGCGCGCCGACTTGGATGCGCGCCGACTTGGATGCGCGGCGATCCGGACGCGCGCCGATCCGGATGCGCGCCGATTTCGACGCCCACCTGGTGAGCGGCTTGCCAGCGGGCCCGTCGGACAACA
Source organism: Rhodopila sp. (assembly GCA_036398735.1). GTDB lineage: Bacteria > Pseudomonadota > Alphaproteobacteria > Acetobacterales > Acetobacteraceae > Rhodopila. The sequence continues at coordinate 7,421 of DASWON010000386.1, read as the reverse complement.
TGATCCAACCATCCACTCCGGCACCCTCCAGAGCCGCCATCACCAAGGGATCGACCGACAGTTCATGCCGATACGCGCCGTCTGCTTCGATGTCGGGGAAACCCTGTTCGACGAAACCCGCCACTGGATCGAGTGGGCCGACTTCCTCGGAGTGCCGGCGATGACGCTGTTCACCGCGATCGGCGTGACCATGGAACGCGGCCAGTCGCTCCGCCGGGTCTTCGAAATATTCAAGCCGGGAATGGATCCCGGCCTCGCCCGGAAACTGCGCGCCGCGCAGGGCTGGACCTACGATTTCACCCCGAAGGATCTTTACCCCGACGCAATCCCCTGCATGGCTGCCCTGCGAGAGCGTGGCTACAAGGTGCTGATCGCCGGCAACCAACCGATCGAGGCCGAAGCGGCCCTCGCGCGGCTTGACGTCCCGGCCGACCTGATCGCCAGTTCGGCCGGCTGGGGCGTTTCCAAGCCGGATCCGCGCTTCTTTGCCAGGTTGGCCGAGGCGGCGGGCGAACCTCCCGACGCGATCGCCTATGTCGGTGACCGGCTGGACAACGATGTGCTGCCGTCCCTCGCCGCAGGGATGACAGCGGTGTTCGTGCGGCGCGGCCCGTGGGGATGGATGCACGCGGAACTGCCTGAGATCGAACGCGCGCATATCCGACTCGAGAGTCTGCTCGACCTTCCGGATCGGCTCGCCGCGCTGTGAGCACCTACGATCCCGCCGCCAATGGCTGGCGTGCTCTGCCAGGCGCGGCGATGCCGGGCAGCCTCGGCGTGCCGTGGGCCAAGAAATTCGATGGCCGTTGGCTATACGGTCTTCTGAGTGGTCCCGAACACGCCAATCCCAACGGGGTGGTGCACGGCGGCGTCCTGATGGCGTTCGCCGACCACGGGCTGAGCTTCCTTGCCTGGGAGGCCGCCGAACGCACCCCGTGCACGACGATCCAGCTCAACACGCATTTCCTCGATGCCATCAAGCCCGGCGAATTCATCGAACTGCGCGGCGAGATCACGCGACGCACCCGGGGGCTGGTCTTCGTGCGCGGGATTGTCGCCGCCCACCATGGCGACACGATGCGCGAAGTGGGTGCCGTGGACGGGATCTGGCGGGTGCTGCGGCCACGGTAGGCCGGTCGCGTGCGATGGCCGCGCATCAGATCCTGTCGCGTCCCCCGCGGATCGGTTCCTCTCCGAACATTGAACGCGCGCCGGCTGACGATGCGGCCGCCGAGCCCTAGCTCTTGCAGTGTCCGCCTGATCGGCCTCATGCGGCGCGCTTCGTCGGATCATGCGTGCCGGCAGATCATATGTGCCGGCAAATCATGCGTGCCGCGCGCTTTCCGGCTGCCCGTATGGCTCGAAAACGACTAATGCTTGGTTCGATCGTATGATGCACGCGCTCCGAACAGTCCGCCCGCGCGGTCATGCCCCGGTATCCCTGCTCGAAAGCCCGTCGTGCCATGGATCAGCCCCACCGAATTTTCGCAGCGGCGAGGACGCTGGCAAACCATTGTTTTCCGGTGTGGTTCATGGCGCCGATGTCCGCGTTGGTCCGCGACCACGGCGCGGCCGACGCCGGGACCAGCCACACCAGTGCCGGTCGCGGCGAAGCGTGCGACGCGACGCAATCATGAGCAGCCGCGTGAACCGGATGTCTCACAGCAAATCCGACGTATCGGGCGTCAGTGATGCGCGATACCAGCCAGAAAGGACGATCCATGGACGTCGATCCCGATGCCGGCAAGCGGGGGAAGCTGACGCTGGCGATTGACATCGGCGGCTCGCGCCTGAAGGCCGGTCTGCTTGATCAGAACGGAGTGATGGTGGCGGGCCCCAACCGGGTCGACACACCGCCGCATCCGGCCCCTCAAGCGGTGGTGGATGCCCTGGTCGGCCTGGCCGGGCCGCTCGGCGATTTTGACCGCATCTCGATCGGCTTCCCCGGCGTCGTCCGGCACGGCCAGGTGCTGACTGCGCCCAATCTTGGCACACCGGAGTGGCGCCACTTTCCCCTGGTGGCGGCGCTGACCGACAAGCTCGGCAAACCGGCGCGGATGCTCAACGATGCGGAGGTGCAGGGGCTTGGGGTCATTGGCGGCCAGGGCGTGGAATGCGTGATCACCCTCGGGACGGGAATGGGCTTCGCACTGTTTCAGGATGGCCGCCCCGCTCCACACCTGGAACTCAGCCAGCACCCTATCCACAAGGGCAAGACATACGATCAGTTCATTGGCGCGGCCGCGCTGAAGGACGTCGGGCGCAAGCGGTGGAATCGACGGCTGCGGCGCGTGCTGGCGTGCCTCACGACGCTGGTCGGCTCCGACGTGCTTTATATCGGCGGCGGCAATGCCAAGCAGATCGACGTGGAACTGCCACCGAATGCCCGGATTGTGCCGAACCAGGCGGGGATCACCGGCGGTGTGCGGCTGTGGGACACATTGCTGGATCCGGTATTCGCAACGGCGGCATAGCGGGGTTGGCGTAACCCGGGTGACGGCAGCGGGGAGCGCAAACGGTGCGGCGCAAGCCAGAAAGCAGCCTGCCCGCGCTGGCCGCTGGCCGCTGAGGCAACGGAGCCGCTCGCGGCCGCGGGGGCAACGCATCCGCTCGGGCTGCCCGTGCCAGAGGGCCCGTCGACCTCGGTGTCATCTCCGGGCGCCGCCCCGCTGACCCACGACTGAGACTCGGCAATTCCGGCGGCCGTGGGTGGCCGGTTCAGGGCGAAACCGCGTCGCTACGATCATCGCCATCCGGATGGACGGAGTAGCGGGGCACCGACACCCGACAGACCCGGAAAGCTCGCCGGTCGGAAGAAGCCGCTGCCGCCGGGAGCATCCGCGACCGTGATTTCCTGACCGCAAGTCGCGGGGCGCCGGCTTGCTCTCTGACGCAGACCCGGCGTTTGGCGAGATGGAGGCTGCCGCCCAGGGCCAATGTCGTCACGTGGCACCTTGACGAGGGCAATGGCCCTGGGGCCCGCGGCGGGATGAAGCGAGCCGCCTCCGGTCGATTATGCCGTCCGCCGCGCCGTCAGGTCACTTCTGCCGCACGCCGTCCGGTTTATGCCGCACGCCGCTCGGTCTATGCCGTGCGTCGTTCGCCTATGCCGTGCGCCGCCAGGTAACTTACGCCGCGCGCCGCGCCGCCAGGGCGGTCGGCAACTGGGTGATCGCCTGGTCGATCAGCTTCGCATCGGCGTCGGCAGTCAGCCCCTCGGCCAGCACCTGGCGCGCCGCCGTGGTCGCGACATCCGCGGCGGCGAGGCGCACCTCGTCGACGGCGGCCTTTTCCGCGGCAGCGATCCGTTCGATCGCCATCTGCTCGCGACGCCTGGCGGAGGCTTCCGCCTCAGCCGTGGCGGCGGCAGCCACCCGTCCTGCTTCCGCGCGCGCACCTTCGATCAGTGCCTTGGCGTCGGCCAGCGCGTCCGCACGCTGCTTTTCGGCGTCGCGGAGCATCGACTCGGCTTCCCGCCGCAGGCGCGACGCTTCCTCGAGTTCGGCCTTCACCGTCGCGGCGCGGGCGTCGAGCATACCCGCCAGGGCCCGCCACAGCGTCTTGCCGAACAGGACGAAAAACAGAATGAAGGCGATAACGACCCAGTTCCTGGGCTCGCTGAAGAAGCTTTCTTCGTGGTGCATCGTCTATCCGCTCCTAGTTGACGCCGCGAGCGGCCAGGGCGGCCCTGACGGCACCATCCAGCCGAGCGGCATCCGGTGCGGCACCGGTCAGCCGTGCCACCACGGTGGTCGCTGTTTCGGTCGCCACCTCGCGCAGCGCCGTCATGGCGGAGGCGCGGGCCTGAGCGATCTGCACCTCCGCCTCCTGCAGCTGCTTTTCCAGCCTTGCGTTCAGCGACTCGGCCTGCACCGCGGCGGCCTTCTTCGCCTCCTCCAGCGCGGCGTTGATGGCCGCCTGAGACTCGGCCCTGGCCCGGGTGGTCGCCTGCTCAGCCTCGGACATGCCGGCATCTGCACTGGCCTTGGCGGCGCGCGCCTCGTCGAGGTCCTTGGCGATCTTCCCGGCACGCTCCTCCAGCACGGATGCCACCATCGGCAGTGCGCCGCGGGAGAGCATGATGTAGAGCACGACGAAGATGATCGCGCCCCACACCACCTGGCTGATGGTCAGGGGGTTTTTGAAATCGAGCTGTGGCATGCCCTCCGCCATGGCGGCGGCCGGCAACAGCAGCAGGCTCCCGAGCCCTGCCCCGGCGAACGAGAGCATGCGGGCGAGCGGTTTCATGGCGGCAGCCTCATGGTGCTTGCCGGACGCACCCGCGCCTGTTTCCGACCGAGGCATCGGGCGCGCCCGCCTTTGCTTAGACAAACAGGATGATGAAGGCGATAACCAGCGCATACAGCGCGACGGCTTCCGTCAGCGCGAACCCAAGGATCGCCAGGCCGAATACGCGGTCGCGGGAGGCTGGGTTGCGCGCCACGCTGGTGACGAGCGAGCCAAAGATCGTGCCCATGCCGATGCCGACTCCGGCGAGAGCGATCATGGCAATGCCGGCACCCAGCATCTTGGCGGAAGCAACGTCCATAGTCCGATTTCCTTTCGTTATCCGGTCGCGCGGGCGGAGAACCCACCCGGTTGTTCAGAGGTTGAGAGAGTGTGGCGTCAGTGCAGGTGAACCGCGTCGTGCAGATAGATGCAGGTCAGCACCGCGAAGACGTACGCTTGCAGGGTCGCCACCAGCAACTCGAAGCCGATCAGGATGGTGTTGACCCCGAGTGAGAGAGCGGCCGGCACGTAGCCCAGCAGCCCGAGACCGCCGAGCATGACGATGAACGCCCCGAAGACTTCGAGCATCACGTGCCCGGCCATCATGTTCGCGAACAGACGAACCGACAGCGAGATGATGCGCGAGAGGTAGGAGATCACTTCGATCAGGACCATCAGCGGCGCCAGGGCGACGGGGATGCCCTGGGGCACGAAATAGCTGAAGAAGTGCAGCCCGTGCTCCTTGATCGCCACTGCGGTCACCAGGATGAACACCAGCAGCGACAGCGCCAGCGTGACCATGATGTGACTGGTGAAGGTGAAGAACAGCGGGAACACGCCGAGCAGATTGCCGAACAGGATAAAGAAAAACAGCGTGAACACGAACGGGAAGAATTTGCGGCCTTCGGGTCCGATATTCTCGACACACATCGAGAGGATGGTTTCGTATCCCATTTCCGCCGCGGCCTGCAGTCGGCCTGGCACCATGGCGCGCGGCTTCATGCCCAGCCACAGCAGCGCGAGAACGCACAGCCCGGCAACAACCATCATGAGGTTGGACTGTGTGAAGTTCACCGAACCGCCAATGGCGCCCAAGGCTGGATGAAGCTGGAACTGCCCCAGCGCGTCGATGCTGTTCGAACCCTCGGCCGCCACGCTGTGCGCTCCTACCCTTTACCCGATCCAGACTTTGGCGCGAACACGCGCCAGAGATTAGCCACGCCCGCCGCACCGCCCAGCGGGACGAACACCGCAGTCAGGATGGGTGTGGTGTGGAAAATCCGGTCCAGCCCGTAACCGATGGCGACCGCCACCACAAGAGCCGAAACCAACTCCACGCCAACCCGCGCGCCGATTCCCCACGGTGAACCACCGAGCCCACCCTGATCGGCCCCAAGAGGACCGCTCATCGGCTGCTTCGGCGGGGCGTCGAGACCCTGCTTGCTTCGGGCGGCCCTCAGACGATCCTCGAACGAGGGATCTGCGCCGCCATTGTCCTCACTCATGCTCGCCCCCTGGCAACATTACATGCCGGAAAGCGGGGGCTTGCTACCGACGGGGGGTGCGGGTGTCAAGAACGCTTGGTCGATTTACCGTTCGGAACGAACTGGAGCGTTGCCCCCCGGCCACTGTCGTCCCGGTCGGGCCGCGGCATGAAGTTCCCATGAAAGCGCGACCCAGCGCGACTGCCGCCGTTGCAGTGGTATGTTCTCAGCCATTCCCCCGTCTTCGTTCGTCGCGCTCGCGGTGCTGCTGTTCTGCTTCGTGCTGGTGCTGGCGTTTGAGTTCTCCAACGGCTTCCACGACACGGCCAACGCCGTCGCCACGGTGATCTATACCCATAGCCTCAACCCGGTGCCCGCGGTGGTGCTGTCCGGCGTGATGAATTTCCTCGGCGTGGTGCTGGGCGGTGTCGCGGTCGCGTTCACCCTGGTCGAACTGCTGCCGCCGGACGTGCTGACACCACCCAACGGCAACCCCGCCATCGCCATGCTGCTGGCGCTGTTCCTGTCGGCGCTGATCTGGAACGTCGCGACCTGGTGGCTGGGGATCCCCTGCTCCAGCTCCCACGCCATCATCGGCTCACTGCTGGGCGTCGCAATCGTGAACTCGGTCACCGCCGCACGTGGGCTCGGCCAGGGCGTCGACTGGTCACAGGTCTGGTCCGTCCTGCGCGCCCTGTTCGTCTCCCCGCTGCTGGGATTTTTCCTGGCCGGCGCGCTGTTTCGCATCCTGCAGGCGGTGATCCGCGATCAGACGCTGTTCGAGCCGACGGAGGGCCGTCCGCCGCCCTGGTGGGTGCGCGGGCTGCTGATCCTGACCTGCTCCGGCGTCAGCTTCGCGCACGGGTCGAACGACGGGCAGAAGAGCATCGGCCTGATCATGCTGACGATCATCGGCATCATGCCCGCGGCATTCTCGCTGAACCCCGAAGTCGCCTCCGCCAGCGTGCCCGCCCTGGTGCAGGCGGCGGATCAGGCGGTGCCGCTGATCCAGAAATATGGTGATGACGAGAAGCAGATGGCGGCGAACGACGCCCGCCAGATCGCCCAGCGCCTGCGCGGACTGAACAGCGTGTCAGAGGTGCCGGATGCCGACCGCGCGGGACTGCGCGACGCGGTCTACCACGTGAACGCGGCGCTGAAGACGGCGCTGGAGACACCAACCGCCACCGCCGAAGAAAAAGCGGCGGCGACGCGACTGCGCGGCACGCTGCACGGCGCGGTGGAGTATGCGCCGGTCTGGGTCCGGATGCTCAGTGCGGTCTGCCTCGGGCTGGGCACCATGATCGGCTACAAGCGCATCGTCACGACCATTGGCGAGCGAATCGGCAAGCGGCACCTGACGCCGGCCCAGGGCGCATCGGCGGAACTGGTGGGTGGGTTGCTGATCGGGACCGCGGGCTTCTCGGGGCTGCCGGTGAGCACGACCCATATCATTTCGTCCGGTGTCGCGGGAACGATGGCCGGATCCGGGGCCGGCGTGCAGCGCGCCGTGGTGTGGCAGATCATTATCGCCTGGGTTGCGACGCTGCCCGCGACGATCCTGCTGTCCGGCGGTCTCTTCTGGCTCTTTTCAGCAAGCTGACGCGCGCGGCTCCGCCGTTTGGTGATGCATCGCAGCAACATAGTGCACCGCGGCATCCGTTGCTCACCTGTACTTGATTAACGTTTCGTCGTGTCCCGCCAAAT
>DASWON010000385.1:0-26876 GCA_036398735.1 Rhodopila sp. | reverse complement strand
CGCGCACCAGCTGGGCGATTACACGACCGCCGGTCGCGTCGGCGATGCCGAGATCGCGATATTCGAAGAATGAGCGCAGCCCGTCACCGACCCACGGCGTGTCGCCGGGCTTCACGTGCGAGAATGTATTGACGATTTGCTTGTCGAGCATTGCAAGGTTCCCGTTTGACGGGGCCGCGACATGGCGCAGGGTTCCAAGTGCGGCCGGTTAACAAACCAGGCCTGCTCCCCCGGAATTTCCCCCCGTACTGGGATCGGCGCCTGTCGGCAACCGTCCTATATTGCGGCTAGCGTGACACGCGCCGCGAGGGTCGGCAACGGTTTTTCGCGGCCGCCAGCGTGCCGATACTTCTGCTCACCACCCAGATGGGCGGCGCGATCGCCCGCGCCGGGCATTCACTTCGCACGCCGCTTTGCGGCGTCCGCGGCGCGATCATTTCGGTCTCACTGAAAACGCGGCATAACCTGCTGACACAACAGACGGAGCGCTTCCTTTTCCTTGGCGTGCGGGATCTTTCCCCCGCAGTTGATCTCCAGCAGAATCCCGTCGAGACCCAGATCATCGCGCAGTGCCCCGATGCGGTCCGCCACTTGGTCGGCGGTGCCGATCAGCACGGTGCCGCGCACCGCTTCTTCATACGTAATCGTGTTCAGCCGCTCCGCGGTCCGCGCCCTTTTGTCGGCTTGATCCACTCCGGCCCGGCCGGCGGAGTCACGCAGCAGGGCACCCTGAGCTCGGTAGTAGTGCATCAGGCTGGCTTCCGCTTCCGCCCGAGCGGCTTCGGCCGTGGCGGCAAGGTAGCCGGGCGCACGCAGATAAACCGCCCCCTGGCCGGCATGACCCGCCGCACGCCATGCATCACGATACGCTTGTATGTGCGGCACCAAATCGCGTGCGTCCTCATACCGCACCGCGAGGAAAATCGGCTTGCCCTGCTGGCCGATCGTCACAAAGGTGTCGGGGCTGGTGGCGGCGACGCGAATGGGCGGACCGGCCGGCCGAAACGGGCGCGGCGTCACCGTGACATCATGGAAGCGGAAGTAGTTCCCGGCATACGAAACGGAGGGATCTGCCCAGGCCTTCTCGATGATTTCCAGAGTTTCGGTGAAGCGTCCCCTGCTTTCGGCGTAAGGGACGCCATACGATTCGTATGTCTTGGCGACGCCGCTGCGACCGACGCCAAAGATCAGCCGGCCGCGACTGATCTGGTCCACGGTCGCGGCCTCCTCCGCAATGCGCAGCGGGCTCGCGAGAGGCAGCACCTGAACGCCGATGCCGATCGCTATTCGGCTGGTCCGCGCGGCGATCGCGCTGGCGATGCAAAGCGGTGCGGACAAAACCGAGCGGCTGGGGTCGAAATGCAGTTCGGCCAGCCACATGACGTCGAGGCCCCATTCCTCCGCCGCATCCACGATGGCAAAAGCTTCCTGGAAGGCGTCGGAGTCCGGCCGCTCAACCAGCGACGGAAACTCATGAAAAACACCGAATTCCATCTTGATACTCCCCGACAGCCAGTGTCGGGTGGGTCGAGACCTTGGTCAATCCATACGGACGCCAGGGCCGAGAGGCACCGCACCTCAATGAGGACGTTCCCTGGAACCGGCCGTTCGATGGGCGGCAACGGCGATCTGGCTTCAGGCGGCTTGGCTGGCTATTCGCCCGACAGTTCCCGCCGGCGCCGGTCCAGTTCGTCGCTGTATCGACGCAGCGCATACTGCTCCGTCAGCAGACCGATCACGTGACGCTCCTGGGCGCTGTCCACCACCACGAGCGCGTCGCTCTCCGCATTCTCGAACATCGCCACCGCCTCCTTGATGGTCATCTGCGGCAGCAGGACGGTGTCGGCGTAATGAACGATGTCGCGCACCTTGTGGTCGTCGTCGGCATCGGCATGCGCCTCCGGCAACAGCACGATGCCGGCGTAGCGGTCAGCTTCGTCCAGCACAACAACCCGCTGGGCCGCTCCCAGCGGGAAGTCGCGCTTGAATGCGCTCAGCGGCGTGTCGGCCCGCACCGTTCGCATCTCGCGCCGCATCATTCGTCCAACCGTCAGGTTGCGCATCCAGCCAATGTCGACGGCACTGCGGATCGCCTCGCCGCGCAGGTGGAAACGCCAGGTGGCAAACGAGTACCCGAAAGTGCGCCGTACCGTCAGTGACGACACCACGCAGGCGGCCAGCACCGCGACGGTCATTGGCAGGCTGCCGGTTGCCTCCAGCGCGAGGAAGCCCATGGTCAGCGGGCCGCCGATGATCGCCACCGCCAGGCCACTCATGCCGACCAATGCACAGACCTCCTGCGGGATCGCGTGCGCGGCACTTACCAGAGCCAGTGCCCCGGCAAATGCCTTGCCCAGCAGCGCGCCAAGGAACAACGAGGCAAAGAACAGGCCGCCGCGAAAGCCCGAACCGATCGAGATGGCCGATGCGGTTGCCTTCAGGACCACCAGAAGCACGACCCAGCGCAACGGATCGTGCTGTTCGAACGTGAGGCCCAGGGCCCCGTGGCCGGACGACAGCACCGCGGGCGTGACCAGCGCCAGAGTGCCGATCGCCAGGCCACCGATCGCGGGCCGAAGCCAGATCGGCACGCCGCTCTTGCGAAAGAGATCCTCGGTGACCGTGACGCCGCGCATGATTGAGATTCCGAGCAGCGCGCAGAGCATGCCCAGAGCGAGGATCGGGATATAGTCGAGCGGCTCGATGTGGCCGGGCACCTGCGGCGTCAGGTCGAAGATGGTCCCGCCGAGGGCTCGCACCACCGCCTGCGAGACCAGCGCGGCGACCGCCACCGGGGCGAACGAGGCCAGTGTATAGGTACCAATCACCAGTTCGAAGGCGTAGAAGGAGCCGGTCAGCGGGGCATTGAAAGCGCCGGCGATGGCCGCGGCCGCTCCACACCCCACGAGCAGGCGCAGGTCGTTGCGCCGGACCCGGAACGCGTGTCCCCATCGGGAGGCGATCGCTGACCCGATCTGGGTATAGCCGGCCTCCAGCCCGACGGAAGCCCCGACGCCGTTCGACATGATGGTCTGCAGCACGACGATCAGGCTGCCGTTCATCGACATCCGGCCACCGAACAACGCGTTGGCCTCGATCGGGTCGACCGTGCGTCGTGGGCGCACTCGGGTAATCCCCAGGGTGACCAGTCCCAGAACGAGCCCGCCGACCATGGGCACGACGACCGTCCGCATCGGGTCGAGCCACGTCATGGCACTGAGACGTTGGGTATGGCCGATGCCGAAGAGCGTTTCGTGGATGAACTGCGTCGTGGCGGTCATCAGCCAAACCATGATGCCGGTCGCGCAGCCAACAAATGCCGCCAGCACGACGAGCCAGATTTCATCCGCTCGAACCAGGGCGCGGAGCACCTGCGGCGCATGCATCACAGCCGAACCGATCGGGCGACGTGGGCGCCGGACCTGGCCGCGTCTCGCCGCTGTCGCGTCCTGGCTCGCGGACGCGGCTTTCCCGGTCACCTGGACACCTCGCGGGTCCACCAAGGTAGAAGCGCCGTGCGATGTCGGCATTCGCGACGTCCAGCCGGGAAAAAGGGAAAGCGGAGAGTGTTTTGGAACCGGAGCCGGTCCCACGCAACAATCCATCCTCCGATTAGGGCATCAGTGTGGTAAAAATATCGGTTAGTCGTTTCGGCTACAGGCCGCGATCCGCCTTCGTCGCCGCGAGGTCGTCCTCGACGAAGGCACGAACCACCTCCAGAACGGGTTCGTGCGGCGAGAATCCGAGCGTCCTTGCATGCAAGGCTTCGAACGCCGGCGGCCACGTCGACACGATCGCGGCGATGGCTTCGTCCGCCACCCGCTTCACATGCGACGCGGCACCGGGGGCAACCTCGTCCAGGGCCTGCAGCAGGTGTGCAACGGTCGTGCTGATGCCGGGCGGGTCGATGCTGCGGTCGAGCCCCATCTTGCTCGTATCCATCGCCGCTGCGTGCAGCAGCCAGTCGACCGCCCGGCGTGGGCTGCAGACCCAGACGGCAAAATCGTCCGCCACCGGGAGTTCGGTGTCCAGTCCCAGCAGCGGCTCCCGCACGATGCCGGAGAAGAACGAACTGGCTGCTTTATTGGGTCGGCCAGGGCGAACGATGACGGTGGGAAGGCGCAGCGTGACGGCATCGAGGAAGCCGCGTCGCGATGCGTCCGCGAGGATCAGTTCGGCCGCGGCCTTCTGTGCACCGTAGCTGTTGCCGGGGATCTGCCGGGTGTTGTCCGGCAGGGTGGTGTTCTGGTCGGCGCTGAAACTCGCCACCGAACTGGTGAACACGACCCTCGGGCTGGTACCGAGGGCTCGGCAGCGGTCGACCACCGCGTCAGTGCCGCGGATATTGACCCTTCGGCCGAGATCGTAGTCGGCCTCGGCCTGGGCGCTGACCACCGCGGCAAGGTGAAAGACGACGTCCGTGCCCGCCGGGATCGCGCTGTCCGGCAGATCGACGACATCGCCGCCGACCGACGTTATCGGAAAGGGCGCATCAGGCTTCGGTGGTTCGGCGACATCGAACAGCGTCAGTGCCGTAACGGACTTGCCGCCCAGGGTGCCATCCTTGGCCAATTTGGCGGCGATCTTGCGGCCGAGGAAACCGCCGCCGCCCAGGATCGAGATTTTCATCGTGATGCTCTCCATCGACTGAGATAGATTGCACTGAGCGGGCGGCCGGTCCACCGTTCGCGCATGAAGGGGTTACATACGTTACAATCGACGGCGTTCGAAGTGCTGATCAATCCTCACCACGGGGCTCCAGGCGTCACCATCCTGCCGGCGTCTGGATTCCAGCGCGCCAAGGCCGTGATCTCCAGCTGGCCAGGCTATGCGCCGACGCCGCTGCGCAGGCTTTCGGGGCTGGCGGATGTCGGCGAGGTGTGGATCAAGGATGAGAGTGGCCGCTTCGGCCTCGGCAGCTTCAAGGCCCTCGGCGGCGCATACGCCGTCGCGAACCTGCTGACCGCAGTGCTGTCCCGCCGCGGCGTGGCGCTATCGGCCAGTCCAGAGGATCTGGCGGAGGGCCGGTACGCCGACGCCACACGCACGGTTACGGTGACCTGCGCGACCGACGGGAACCATGGCCGTTCGGTTGCCTGGGGCGCGGCTCGTTTTCACTGTCGTTGCGTCATCTTCGTCCACGAAACGGTCAGCCCGGGGCGGGTCGATGCCATGGCCCGCTTCGGCGCCGAGGTCATACGGGTCCCCGGCAACTACGACGACGCGGTCCGCGCCGCGGACCGGCAGGCGCGGGAACATGGCTGGCTCGTGGTGTCCGATACGTCGTATCCGGGATACACCGAGGTGCCGCGCGACGTGATGCAGGGCTATCGGCTGATGGCTGACGAGGCCGCGGACCAGTGGCCCGGCGCTCCGCCCACACATGTGTTCATACAGGCGGGCGTCGGCGGGGCCGCCGCTGCCGTATCCGTGCAGATGCGTCTGCGGTTCGAACCGGCGCCGTTGCTGATCGTGGTGGAACCGGATCACGCGGCGTGTCTGCTGGCGAGCGCGAAGGCCGGGACGCCGACCGCCGTGCACGGGAGTCTCCAAACGATCATGGCCGGGCTGGCATGTGGCGAGGCTAGTCTGCTGGCATGGCAGGAGCTCGAACGGACCGCATACGCATTTATGGCGATCCCTGATGCAGCAGCGGTTCGCGCTTTGCGACATCTGGCGGCGATAGGGATTCCAATCGGCGAGTCAGGTGTCGCAGGTATGGCGGGTCTCGTGCTGGCGGCGGCCGACCCCTCAACGCGTAAACTATTGAAATTGCACAGTGACAGCCGCGTCCTGCTGTTTGGGACCGAGGGCGTCACCGATCCCGCCGTGTACAAGAAAATTGTCTCCTCACGCCAGAGTTAACGATATATCAACTAGTTGTGGCTTAACGTAACGCAGGCTGACGGAAAGAATCGCAATGGCGTGCGTTAAGGCGCTAAGATCTTGATCGACGGCCTCAAAACGACGGAGCATATGATGCGTGCCAGGTGGCCACTTCTTGCGACGGTGCTGGGTGTCGGGTTTGCCTACATCGCTTATCCGTATGTGACGCTGTATCGGCTTGGTTCAGCAATCCGGAGCGCAGATGCCTCAACCCTGGAGTCGCTGGTCAACTGGCCCGCGGTGCGGGAGGGCATCAAAGAGGACGTCTGTGACCTCGTGGTCGATAACCCCGGCCCGAAGACCGGATCAGATCTGCCGCCGTTCGGTGCATCCTTCGTGCGGGGCATCGCATCGAGTTCCATCGACAAGACCGTGACGCCGCAAGCGCTGCTCGCCGCCACCACGAGCACGCTGCCCGCCGCCAGCACGGTGCCAGCCAGTCAGCCCGCGCAGTCGCCGCGGGGGGCCGACGTGCATGTCAGTTGGGCGTTCTTTGACAGCCCCACGACATTCATCGTGAGCCTGCAGCCGCAGGGTCAATCGGAGCCGATCAAGCTCGAGATGGACTTGCGGAACGGCGAATGGCGCGTGCAGCGCGTCTGGTTACCGGCCGAGCTGCTGTCGCCAGGCTCGCGAGCCTGAGGCACGCGCCGCTCCGTCTGGGGTAAGAAAGGCCGCCGCGCGACAGTCCGCCGACGCGGCCGGCGCGAGACTTCGCATTGGACCAATGCCCGGAAGCGGTCGAGCGGGACAGCTTCGCAGTGTCTACGAAAATGGCCTGATGCGGCATTTCAGGCGCTTCGCCTGCGGCCGACCACTGTTGGTGCGGGGTGATGTCCCTGGTTTGGGGTGATGTTTCGCCTCGCGAGGTCGTCGCGCCAGGGATTGCTCCGCACGAACGTTCGGATCAGCAAGGACCGAGCAGACCCACCCGCAAACCGTTGTTTTCGACTGTGGCTCGTGGTTCTGAAGTCCGCTCTGCGGCCGATCCACGGGGCGGCGGACCTCGGAACCGCCGCACGAGCTAGCTGGTCTTTTTCCCCACCATGGTTGCCAGATCACCGACGCACCGCAGCGCATCGAGTTCGCGGGTGTTGAACTTGATGCCCCACTTCTCTTCGCATGCCATGATGATCTCGATCTGTTTGAAGCTATCCCAGCCCTGCACGGCCTTCGCGTTGAGTTCGGGGGTCAGCCTGATATCATCGCGCATGAACACGTCGTGAAAGATTTCCGTCAGGTCGCTGTAGATTTCGGGTTCCGTCATCGGCTCTAGCCCTCGATCACGTGAATGAATGTTTCGGCAGGCGTGAAGGTCGCCAGATCCAGGATGTTCCGGTTACCGCCCGCAGCGTCGGTTTCCATAACCGCAAAGCCCAGCCGGGCATAGTGCTCCTTGACCATGCCGTTCTTCTTGGTCGGGATGTACTCGCCGACGATCCGCCGAGCCCCCAGCTTCGCCGCTTCCTGGGCGATCAGGTTCAGCGTTGTCGGCTCAACCTGCCGTCCCAGCACTCGGCAACTCATCAGCCACGTGTCGACGTACAGATCCTTGTTAGCCTGCAGCCGCCCGATGATGATCGCGATAATCCCGTTGTCGCCGAACCTGTCGGTCAGCCGGAGCTGTAATCCAAACGCGTCAGGATCGGCCATTACCGCGATGACGTCCTCATCGGTGTAGCGGCGCGTCGTCAGGTTGAACTGGTTGGACTTGTTGATCAGCTGGACGATCCGCTGCAGGCCGATCTTGTCGAACCGCTTCCAGATCAGCTGCATCTCCAGCCCGCGCAGATACGACGGAAGGTCGGTCACCGACGCCTTCAGAGCATCACGCGCCTTGTTGCCCTGGTACTGAGAGGTCCGTTCCCGGTCCTCGTCGGTGACCGCCAGCCCCTCGAAATAGCCGCCATCGGCGAGCGCGACCGGGTATCCGGAGGGATCGTCCGACACCTCGGGTACCGCGACCATCGGCAGCTCCTGACGCACCAGGTTGCGCTCGAACGGGTTGTCGTCGATGAAGCACAGCGAATCGAGCCCGATGTTCAGTTCCTGCGCGATCGCACGGATGTTGTCGGCCTTGTTCGACCAGTTGGCGACGAAGCTGGCGATATCGGATCGCCGGAGCACCATCTCGGGGTGTTTCTCAAACGGCTCGAGCGCATTCGCCTCATCGTTCTTGGAGCACACCGCGAGGATCACCCCGCGCCGACTGAGCTCACGGGCATACTCCTGGAACGCTGTGTAGGCCTCCCCGAGTGGGCTGCCCTGACCGAGCGCGATCCCTTCCATGCCGTCATCGCCGATGACGCCGCCCCAGACCGTGTTGTCCAGGTCCAGGACCAGGCACTTGAACGAGCGCCCCTGCTTGGCCGCCAGCCAGCGGCCGACGAGGTCACCATACAGCGGGCTGGCGGTCGGCGAGACCTCCTGCTTGGAGCGATGCCACAGGGAGGGATCGTGCCATTTGCCGATGCCGTCGCGCGCCGCCCGGTCGTCGACTCCCAGGATATCGACCCCCTCGGCATCGGCCATGCTGCGGATCGCCGCGTTCAGCCGTGTCACGAACCAGGCGCGCGAGCCGGGCAGGCGGTGTTCATTGTTCCCGAGCACCGGCAGGTGCACCGGCAGCGCTGCCTGTTGCAGGACCGGGCAGCGGAATGTGTCCCGAGCGAGACGCCAGACCTCCTTGATCCGGTCCTGCATTTCGGTCAGGGCTGCCTCGGCGGTTTCCGCGTCCATGCCGGCGGTGACGCCGGCCGTCAGGTGGTACGCATCGAGCGCGACCAGGATTGCAGTCGGCTTGAATTCGTGGAGCGGCGAATCCGCTTCGGACAGCTCCTGGAGATACTGGCCATACTCGTTCTCGTAGGTGTCGATCCAGATCCCCCGCCGCAGGCCGGCAGCGCGGATGCCCGGCAGCAGGTGGCTCAGCGTGGCGGAGCCGAGGACGGCAAGGCGGACTTTCTTGGTGGGCAGCGTCTCCGGTCCGGCTGGCAGGATGCGGCGGACGGTTTCATCGAGGGCGTTTGTAAGGACGAAATTCAACCGCGCGTTCGCGAGTGCAACCGCGTTGTCCCAGGCCGTTGCCGGGTCCGTGGCAAGGGTTCGCAGACGTTGACGCCAGTCGGAAATCGTCGGCAGCCAATGGAGGTCGGTCATGGGTGCTACTCCCCTGCAGCATGCGGCCTGGGTATCATTGGCGAAGCGGTGCGTTCAACTTAAAACCCTGTTGCGCTCCGGTGGCCGAAGGCGATGTCGCCTTGGGGGCTGCTGGGTAGGAGCCGCCGGGTGAGGGCTCCCGGGCCACTTGCGGGCGACACCTCCCGCGGACGCCCCCGAGACGCCTCCGGAGCGGATGCCTCTGGCGAAATGCCCCTTGGCGAAGTGCCTCTTGGCGAAGTGCCTCTTGGCGAAATGCCTCTGAATCCCTGGCAAGACCGCCATGCCTGTCTGCTGAAGAGGGGTCGGGCGCCCGGAGCGCCGGTTCCGCGCAAGATACCGCCGCGCGGGCGGCGGTTCCGACAGGGCGGCGGTTCCAACAGGGCGGCGATTCCGACAGGGCGGCGATTCCGACAGGGCCGCGATTCCGACAGGGCCGCGATTCCGACAGGGCGGCGGTTCCAACAGGGCGGCGGTTCCGACAGGGCGGCTTGAGCCCCTCACCGCGGTTCGGATCAAGACGACCGGCCGTCGGAAAATTTTACAGGTTCTCCGTCAGAGAGGGGTAGGCACCCGGCAAATCACTGGTACATCGACTGTTTTGTGCATGGCACGAGGCTTGCTTGTTTCCATCCAGCGCTTGCCTGAAGGATGTTAGGAGCGATTTGATGAAAACGTCTGCCCTTGCTGTAGGTCTGCTGATCGCTCTCGGTGCGGTTCCGGCTAACGCGGATGTTGTGTTCAGCACGATGCACACGCCCGTGACCCCCAATTCCACCCGCATTACGCTGCCAAACAGTGGCGTGAGCGGGTCGGTGCCGCGTGGCGGCCCCATCGCCGAATCATTCTATGTGTCGGCGGCGACGACGATCACTGACGTGAAACTCCAACTGACGGCCAACAACCCGTCCGACGGCGCTTCTGTCCTCGTGTACCTGGTTCCCGACACCGGAGCCGGCGGGACGGGGGTGGCGGCGCTGCCGACATTCACCGGGACCGGATCATCGCTGTCGCTCAGCGGCGCGACCCTGATCGGCTCGATTGCGGATTCGCTGCTGTCTTCGACCACGTCGGGTTCGTTGCAGACGTTCAACACGTCCCTGTCGGTCGCGGCCGGCGAGTACTGGATTGCCGTCGAGAACACGACGGGGACGGGCGGCGTCGCCGGGACGGCAAAATGGGTATTTGACGTCAACCCATATACCGACGGCACCGGGACCATCGGTCAGGAGGTCTTCTGGCAGGCAGGTCAGAGCGGATTCCCTGGCTATGGAACCCCGGCCGCCTTCTCGGACACCCACTATTCGACCGTAGCGACCGACCCTGGTCAGAACAATCTCTATCTGGCTCAAGTCGACACGCCCGAGCCGTTCAGCGTAGCCGTGCTGGGCGTCGGTCTGGCCGGTATCGGCATGGCTCGCCGCCTGCGCCGTCGCACCTGACCGTCGCCTCTCACGTAAAACAGCGGCACCGGCGTGGACGGTGCCGCTTTTGTTTGTCAAACGAATGCAACCGCACAGGTGCCTCCGCGGAACGGCTAGATCCCGCGCGGCTCCTTGATCCCTGTCGGCTGGCCAGCAGATGGGCCCATACACGGCCGTTGACGGTCTCAACCCGCACGATGACCGCGTCGGGCTACCCCCCGGGCTACCCGCTGGGCACCCCCCGGGCACCCCCACAGGACCACAGAAGAAACGAGACCGTTGCTGCGGGATTTTCGGCACGTGGTCGGCCGTAACGGGTCACGCACCCGCCGGGCGCCTGGCCACGCGCGTCGCGCCTGACCGCATGCGTTTCAGTTTGATGCCGACCTCCGGCCATCGCGCCATTCATTTCTGAGGCAACGACAGCCTTGCCCGACTCGAGGCCGCTGGATTATGTTTTGTTTATGTACTTAGTGAGCAATCCGATCCAGGCGCGGCAAGCCGGTCTCCACGGCAACAAGGAAGCGGACCTTCGGCAATGATCGTCCCGAATGGAATAACCCTGCTCGGCACGGTCTGTAATGCCATCTCGAACGCCGTCCCCTACGCCTTGTGGCTGGCCCGGGGCACAGACCAGTATCTCGTGGACCTCTCAGACTCACTAGGCCAGGCGGGCGACAGCGGTTTGACTGGCCTCGCCTGTCATGGCGAGCGGATTTACGCGGCAGTCCAATCCGGCCCCGCCGCTCGAATCCTCATTCTCGACCGCTCCCTGGCTCCGGTCGGAACCATAGCAAGCCCAGAATTCGCCGACATCCACTCGATCCACGTCGCCGGCGATTCGTTGATTGTCTGCTCCACCGGGGCGCGTTCCGTGGTCCGGGTCAATCTGACGGACCATAGCGTTACGAAGCTTTGGGCATGCGACGCCAACATTCACCTGAATGCCGCCTGTTTCGATGCCGAGGACCTTCTGATCTGTTGCCATTATGCATCCCATGTCGTTCCCAAGGCGGTCGATGGCGGGGTAATCAACGCAAGCCGCCGACAGGTGGCCCTGGTTGGTCTTCTCCAGCCACATTCCTTGTTGCGTTACAAGAATACCTTCTTTGTGCTCGACAGCGACGGGCATCGCGTCATCCAGTTTGACCACAGCGGGGTCCGGCGGCAGCAGTTCCTGCCCGGATTTCTCCGTGGCCTCACGGTATGTGACGGTTCGCTTTTCGTTGCGAGTAGCGCCGGCCGAATAATCTCGCGCAAGAACCCGGTCGTCCCGTCTAGCCGCGAATTCTGGGACATGGAGGCTGAGCCGGTCAGGATCTATGAACTGGATGAGGCAACGTTCCAACTGAGAGCCAAACACACACCGCTGGTAGCCGGCTTTGAGATCTATGAGCTTCTGGCGCTGGCCGGACCGGACGCGGTCAGCCCACCGCCGGAGCGTCTGGTCGTCCCCGACATCTACGCAATTGCTCGCGCGTACTATGAGGCCGCCAAGCGCGCACTCGTACGCTGAACCGGTCATCAATCGGTCAGCTGACCCCAAGGCGCCATGGAAGGTCAGACAGCGGATCGGAGCGTGGCGCGGTACGCGGTATAAAGTTCGTCGAGTATCCGCCATGCCGAGCGGTCAGTGAGATAGCGTTGATGAAAGAACGGTATTTCCGAGGCGCCTGGCTCGAACAGCCGGCCGGGTTTTACCGGCGGAACCATCAGTGCCAGGTAAGTGGCTGACAAAGCGTCCTGGAGTTGCCGCGCGCTGGAGGATGCGTCCGAGAAGTGCAGTGTGGCTCCGGCCGCACGGATCGCGGCCAGCAGGGCTGTCGTCTCGAATCGTCCCGCATGAGCCATGCTCCACTCCCGCAGCGCGCTGCTGGGCGGCAACGTGCCGTTCCGTATGCTGAAGGCATTCAAAGCCCGCATCACTTCCACTTGCAGCGGCGGCAGAGACTGGTTCGGCCGCGCGACCGGAAGCACGGATAGATCATCGATCAGAGATCGATGGTGTGGCAGGAACGTGTCAAAGAAATGATCCGCCAAGTCGATGCCTGCGTCACAAATATTGCTGTACGATACGAGTCTGATATTTTCGAATCCGAAAACGTCCGCATAGACGTTCAACCTCAAAGCGAAATTCATGATGACCGAGGCAAAAGGGTCACTCATGTTGTCTGCGAAAAACTCTGGAAATGTTTCATCATAGCCGTGCTTTACTCGCTCCTGCCAGAGCGATGGCAGCAGTTCGGACCATCTTCGGCAGTAGAAGATCAAGGTAACCGGATGGCTGCCCATGAGCGTCCTCAGCGCGGCGATCGCGGACTGCGGCAGATGATTGATGCCCTCACCCGAGATCAGGACATACTCCGGATTGCCTCGCTCGATTGCCTCGAATTGTGATTTCAGGTCGGCGGTGCGACCCTCACGCAATCCCACGACCAGTTTCCGGTGGCTGGGCTCGTTCTCTGCTGAACTCCACTCAGCCGGATACACGACCCCGCCTTGACGCAGGCGCTCGCGGGCCGCGTCAAACCTCAGCTGCAGATAGGTGGTGCCTGTCTTATGCGGGCCGACATGAACCAAGTACCTCGGCATTCGTTCATCCTGAAACCATAGGCGCGGGAGAATACACGGCTGCGCCGCCTCGGGTTATATCTTCCAGCCTGCTCGGGCCGCGTTGGCGTTGCGACCGGACATGGTTTGACAGTTCCTCCGGTCAGCTTTGGCCACTAGGCGGGAACCGCGCCCAGCCTGGCCAGCACGGAGAGCCGCTGGCCAATAATCCCCACCAGCGATCCACGTACCATTGCCCGGGATTCGGCAAAATCCGTTATCGGCTTGCCATCGCGCTGAACCGAGCGCCCGGCCCGGGTCAACGCCGCCAGGACGCGGTCTGTGAGCCCGTCAATTTCCATCGGCCGCCCGCTCAGTTTCTCCCGCACCAGCAGCGTCTCCAGTGGATCCGCCGCCACCTCCGATCCGGTTGTCGCTCCGGCCAGCAAGGCGATATTGCCGCCATCGGCATTGACCTCACCGATCGCGGCGTTCAGCCGAGCGACACTCGCCCGCCCCAGCACCTGCACCGCCTCCGGCAGCGCCGGCTGGGCGTAACCGCCGGCAATCAGCAGCACGACCGCCTGCAGGACGTCCGTCACCGGTCGCCTGGCAAGAGCCGGATCCTGGCGGATCTCCCCGACCGTGCAATTGCCGGCCATGAGCCTCGCCATCATCGGCGTGTAAATCTCCGGAATGCCCTGCACCTCGCCGATCGGCGTGGTCAGCTTGATCGGATCCTCGGGCTGACGACCCGACCAGACCAGTTCAATCCCGTCGATCAGCCGTACTTGTTCGGGCACCGGCACCGGCAACAGGCCGCGCCGGAACACGTCGCGCCGAAACCCCTTGGCGAGGCCAAAGTCGCGCAGCGTTTCACGCAGAACCGGGTCTGTCGCCTCAGTCACAAGAGCCGTCATGCCAGGCGGGAGCGAAACCGCATCCAGGTTCTCGGTCAGCGTGGCACTGCCGATGTAGCTGCACTTGGCATCCTGCATCGCCGCCGCCACGTCGGCGAACATCAGCGGGTGCCAATCGGCGTTAAGAAACTCGTGCGCGAGGTAGCGGGGGTCGTGCTTGCGGATCTCTGTCAGGCGCTGGCCGGCGATCGGGTTGGCGGTCAGGAAGCCCGCCTTGGCCTCTTTGAGGGTTTCCAGGTAGTCCATCAGGCCTGCCGCCGCTTGGTCGCTGCGCTCCTGCCTGCTTCGCATCAGCATCAGCATCAGCGCGCGCACCGGCTGCATCGAAGCCCAGCCGGTGGCGACGTTGTAGCTCAGATAGGCCAGTCCCCCCGGCCGCAGCCATTGGCCGATGAGGCCCGTGAGACAGCCCCGGTTCTCGACCGAGATCCAGCTGGCGACGCCATGCGAGACAACGAAGTCGAACGACCCCGGATCAAGCGGAGGCCGCTCAGCCAGTTCGGCAAAGGAGGCCTCCTTGAAATGCAGGTTGGCCAGACCCGCGGCCTCCGCCAGACGGCGCGCGTTTTCGATGTGGGCCGGATTGAAATCGAAGCCCCAAACCTCGGCATGCGGGCAGGTCGCCGCAACGATCGTCGCGGTCAGGCCGTGGCCACATCCCAGGTCAGCATAGCGGAAAGGCCGCGACAGGTCGGGGGGCCGATGACCAAGCAGCAGGGCGGTCGTCGCCAGCCACAGCGGCGTCATCTCCCGGTAGGATGCGTGCGTGTACACGACGTCGGTGACATACCCGTCGTCCCAGGTCGCCATTGGTGTCACCCCCTTCGTTTGTGCGTCGGTATGCGTTACCAGCCGAAATAGGCCACGTCACGCTTTGCTCGCGGTTCAACTTACAGCACATGATATACTGGCGGCCTGTTTCGTGGCCCCCGGTGACCCCCGGCCCGGTCGGCCCCGGACTATCGGCGCATTCCACGGCGCCGACGAGCCTCATGTTCACGCTTCGTGGCAGGCCGGACCGTTGCTGGCCTTTGTCTCCGCTATCCTTTTGGCACCGATGGACACCGGCAATTCCGTCGGCGGCGCAGGCTGGGCCGCCGGCTCGCCATCCACCTCCTCCAGCCGAGCATTCAGTTCCGCGCCGAGCAGGACAGCGTATGCGGAAACGTAGAACCACAGCATCACCCCGACGGCCGCTCCGAGGGACCCGTAGGTGGCGCCAAAGGTGCCGATTCGCGACACGTAGTATGACAGTAGTTCCGAGGCGAGCAGCCACAGCACCGTCGCGAGAGCCGCACCCGGGGTGATCCGCGGACGCGGCGGCGTCGGGCGCGAGGGGCCAAACCGGTACAAAAGTGAGACCGCGATGAAGAAGAAGCCGATCAGCATCGCCAGTCCGACCGCATGAATGAGCCCGCCACCGTGGCTTGCCAGTCCGAGGAAATCGATTGCCGGCGGCAGCAGCAGCAAAACACCGATCGCCAGGATCGCGCACAGCACGGAGACAAGGGTCATGGCGAGTCCGATGATCTGGAATCGCAGGAAAGGCCGCTGCTCCGTGACGTCGTACGCCACGTTGACCGCGGACAGCACCGATTTGCTGCCGGTGGCACTGCTCCAGAATGTCAGCAGAAAGCTGACCAGCAGGCGCAGGCTGAGATCGCCGCTGCTTTGCGTGACAAGCTGGTGCACCCGATCCTCGATGAGCGTGAAGGCCGGGGTCGGCAACAGGCCCGACAGTGCCGAAAGTTGCTGCTCCGCCGTTACCGGGTCGAGGATCATGCCGTACACCGAGATCAGCATGCTGATCGCCGGGAACAACGCCAACGTGGCATAGAATGCGCACCCGGCTGCGGCCAGTGAGGCTCGGTCGGTGGTGCTCGCCCGCAATGTGCGGCCCAGCAGGCCGTGCCAGGCCGCTTTGGCCGGGGCGGCGAATGTCGGCGTCCTGTCAGGTGCCACGTCGTCCTCGTTTACCAAAGCGTTATCAGGCATGTAGCGCCGCGGCCCCGGTTTTTTGACCCTTCACACGAATTTCCTATTGCGCAAGGGGGGGTGGGGTCTTAGATGGCGCCCACGCAGCAACGCACGTGCCTCTGGCCCTCTGTGGTTACGCAACGACGTCAAGCGTTCTGGCAATCGTTTGGTCGCTGGTTCGTTCGACCGTTTCGTCAACTACGCTCATCGCCTTGATAGGTGAGCGTCCAACTGAGGGAGGCCCGGCGCGATGACCCCGAAGATCGCCCGATTCCTTGCGCAGCAACAGCCGGCGACGCCGTGTCTTGTGCTGGACGTCGACCGTGTGGAGGACAACTTCCGCACGTTGCAGAAAGCGCTGCCATTGGCGCGCATTTACTACGCGGTCAAAGCGAATCCCGCACCTCAGGTGCTGGAGCGTCTGGTTGGTCTGTCGAGCCATTTTGATGCGGCAAGTATCGAGGAGGTTGGCTTCTGCCTCGACGCCGGGGCCGCGCCGGAAACGATCAGCTTCGGCAATACCATCAAGAAGGTGTCGGCGATCCGCCGCGCGTATGCCGCCGGCGTGACCATGTTTGCCTTCGACTCCCACGAAGAGCTGGAAAAGCTCGCTGAACATGCCCCGGGCGCGCGCGTCTACTGCCGTGTCCTGGTCGAAAATGAGGGCGCCGACTGGCCGCTGTCGCGCAAGTTCGGGACCACGATCGAGAGCGCTCGAGAACTGATGCTCGAGGCCGGAAAGCGCGGCCTGGACCCATACGGTCTGTCGTTCCACGTCGGCAGCCAGCAGACGACGACGCGGGCCTACGAGGTCGCCATCGGCAAGGTAGCGATGCTGTTCACCGATCTGACCGAGGCCGGACTTAACCTGCGCATGATGAACCTGGGCGGCGGTTTTCCAACCCGGTATCGTGATGACGTGCCGGAAATCGACCAGTTCGGCAATGCGATCATGCAGGCAATGACCGAGCACTTCGGCAACAACCTGCCGGAAATGGTGGTCGAGCCGGGTCGTTTCATCGTCGGCGATGCGGGCCTGGTGCAGGCCGAGGTTGTACTGGTTAGCCGCCGCGACCGGAACGATCCGGTGCGCTGGGTCTATCTGGACATCGGCCGCTTTGGAGGCTTTGCCGAAACCGAAGGCGAATCCATCAAGTATCGAATCACCACGCCGCATGACGGCAGAACGATGGGTCCGGTGGCGATCGCCGGGCCGACATGCGACGGCGCGGACATCATGTACGAACGGTCCAACTACCGCCTGCCGCTGGCACTGACCTCGGGCGATCGGGTCGAGCTGCTGTCGACTGGCGCGTATGTAACGACTTACGCCAGCACGAAATTCAACGGTTTCGCCCCGCTGGCGGAATACTATCTGTAGATCCAGCCAGCGTGACGGGACAGTCCGTGTCTCGCGGTCCCCAGCGCGATCCCTGGGGTCAGACTGATCATCTGCCTGTTGCGCACCTGGTTGTGACTCGGTTGTGACACTGGGCCTCTGGATCTGGCGCTCGCTGCCATGTCCAAAAGCTCCAACCGCCGGATTGACTTCACGCGAACTGGACAGATAGGCCGTCCGCGGCCTCACGTGCGGTCAGCGGGCAGCCGTCTACGCGAACGAGGCTCCGCCTTGGCAAGCCTCGGTCACCGACATCGGAGACCCGCAAGCCAGGGCCAGCGGGTCCGGGCTCGGCCAGGAGGGACGCGTCCGGACCGGGTCGAGGACGAGGGGCGGACCACGCGTTTCCAGCGGGGACGAAGCGCTCTATCTGATCAATCCAGTCAGCGGGCTGGACGGATCGGCTCCCATCCGCCGCGGCATCCTTCCGGCTCGGTAAGCCAGCCGTCCCGCCTCGATCGCCGCCTTCATCGCCCGCGCCATCAGCACCGGGTCCTTGGCGTGCGCAATCGCCGAGTTCAGCAACACGGCGTCACAGCCCAGTTCCATCGCGATCGCAGCATCCGACGCCGTGCCGACGCCGGCATCCACCAGGAACGGCACAGTCACGTGCTCCATCATCATGGAAATCATCGCCGGGTTCTGGATACCCAGCCCCGAACCGATCGGTGCGCCCAATGGCATGATGGCAACGCACCCCATCTCCTGTAGCCGCTTCGCAGCCAGCGGATCGTCAGCGCAGTAGACCATGACTTCGAAGCCGTCCTTGATCAGCGCCTCGGCGGCTTCGAAGGTGCCCTGCATATCGGGGTACAGCAGCGGCGGCGGCCCAAGCACCTCGAGCTTCACCAGATTCCACCCGCCGGCCTCCCTCGCAAGACGCAAGGTCCGTACGGCATCCTTCGCGGTGAAGCAGCCGGCGGTGTTCGGCAGATAGGTGTATTTCTTGGGGTCGACGTAGTCCTGCAGCATCGGAGCGCCGGCATCCGACAAGTTCACCCGCCGCACCGCCACGGTGACGATTTCAGCCCCGCTCGCCTCGATTGCGCGGCCGGTTTCTTCAAGATCCTTGTACCGGCCGGTACCGACGATCAGCCGCGACCGGAAGGTGCGTCCCGCTACCGTCCAGGTGTCGTCCGTCGCGATTGCTCCGTCCATGCTCAGCCTCCACCGATGAAATGCACGATCTCCAGTGAATCGCCGCTGGCCAGCCATGTCTCGGCGTAACGCGACCGCGGAACGATCTCTTCGTTCCGCTCCACCGCGACCTTTCTGGTGTCGAGGCCAAGCACGACCAGAAGGCCGGCCACCGAAAGGGGACCGTCCGCAGGCCCGTTGAACACCCGGCTTTCGCCATTCAAGGTCAATGTCACGGAGCTATGCATGAGACTCAGTATGGGATGCCGGCTGCCCCGCGGCAATGTTTGAGCCTGTGGGATGAGTGACGGGCGCGGTTGGCGCGGTGGTTACAGGGGCCGCCTGGATTGCCTTACATCCCTGGGGATCTGTGCTTTCGCTGTAATTTGGCATCTTTCTGATTGGGCGGCTCCTGGATGCAGGAACCGCGCGAATCGGCACGCATCTTGGCGTTGATCTCCCGGCCCGACGGATCCGACTGGAGCTTCTTGAAATTGTCGCAGTCAGCCTGGGTAAACGCAGACGCCGGCACATGCGATAATATTATCGCCGCGACAGCACCGCTGATGACCAGTCCGGGCGTTCTCAGCATTATCGCGTTCCCTTTGGTGTTCGCAGTAAACGCAACAAAGGTGGCAGGGTTCCATCCCTCGGCGCCGCGCCGCTGGTTGCTCGTGCGCGGACGCCGGAAAAGTGAGGCCGCACAAGCGATCAAATGACGCCGGCGACCCGAATTTCCTACCCTTCCAGCAAGTGACCGAGCGCGCGCAGCGGCCGGAGGTCGTCGCACACGATCTTAGTGATCGCCAGCAACGGCACCGCCAGGATCGCCCCGGGAACGCCCCACATCCAGTACCAGAAAATCAACGCCAGGATGAGCGCGACCGGATTGATGGTGAAGCGTCTGGCCAAAAGCATCGGCGTGGCGAACTCGCCTTCCACGATATGAATACCGAAGTACAGTCCCACCGGCAGCAGTGCCCACCAGGTGACCCCGAGTGACAAAACGCTCGCCATCAGGAAGATCACGATCCCGACCATCGGCCCCAGAATCGGTACGAAATTCAGCACAAACGCCGCGGCACCCCAAAGTACCGGATTCGCGACCCCGCATACCCACATCACGCATCCGGTGGCGATGCCCACGATGGCATTGATGCAGGAGACGGTCAGCAGATAGGCCGAGACGTCGCGCTCGATGTGCAGCGACAGTTCAACGGCCTGACGCTTATCCTTGAAGCGCGGCAGGATCTCCACCATCCGGCGCAGGAAGGTCTCGCCAGAGACCAGCATGTAGAACAAGATCAGCAAGGTTGTGAAAATGCCCGACGTGGCGGTGGCCGATCCCGCGAGCAGTTCGCCAACCAGCGTGGAGGGACGCATCGCCATGCCCCCTGCCTGCCCGCCGGATCCGGTATCGCCCGCCATGGTCTCGATCTGCTTCATCATGCGCTGAGCTGCATCGATCGGTTCTTGCAGGAAGCTGAGGCTATCCTTCAGCTTCGGGATCGCCTCCGGCAGCTTCGCCGCCCACGCCGCGGCCGGCCCGGCGAGCAAGCTGATCGTCCCGCCGAATGCCAGCAGCACGAGCAGTACGCACAGAATGGCGCCGATGGCGCGCGGGATGTGCAGATCCTCCAACAGGCGGACCAGAGGCTGCAGCAGCAGTTTCAGCACCAGGGCCAGGATCAGCGGGAGCACGATTGCCGCGGCGACGTACAACACCGCCATGCACGCGAGGAGGAAAAGGCCGCCGAGAAACACCGTCCTGGGATCACTCGGCAGCGGCATGTCGTCGGCCTCCGCGGCGGCGGCGCGGAAGGTCTTCTTCTCGGTCACCGAACCGACGGTCTGGCCGCGGGTGATGTCCCCCTCGGTCTCGGTAACCGCGACAAACTCCTGGTGGATTTCCTCCGCGACGAGGCGATCGGCCACGGACTCCCTCGGTTGCTCGGTCAGACGATCCTCCTGCTCTCACGCGTCGCGCGGCTCCGGCAGCGACTCGCTCATAACGCCGGCGTAGCGCAGCGGCGGCGCGACATCAGATCACCTCTTCGGCATGCCGATCAAACGATCGGCCCGGTGATCTCGCGCGTCAGCTTCTGCCGCATCGCTTCGGCGAAGTCACGGTACTCGCGACAGGTCACGGCGAAGGCACCAGGACCGCCGATCACCTCCTCTGTGTAGGAACGCAGCAGGTCCGGCTCCTCATGCAGGATACAGAGGCCGTTGATCGTGATATCGGCCGCCGCCATCCGATCACGAACCGGACCTGGCGCTATGCCCTCGTTGGAGCGGCCGTCACCGATCACATTCACGATGTTGCGTTTGGGGATCGCCGGAACCTGCGCCAGAAGCGTCAGCGACGCGAGCAGTGCTTCACCGATGGCAGTGGCGCCGGGGCGAACGGTGCGCGGCATGTTGTCGACGTCGTCGGCGAAGGCGTTCAGGTCGGCGGCGGTGGCGATCGGCGTCCAGCCCGTCAGAATATCCTGCTGGCCGGCACCCGACCAAAGCAACAGTGACAGAACGCTCTTGCCGGTCAGGCCGGCGGCGACCGTCGGATCGCGTAAGGCGGCGGCCATGCCTCCGGCGATCAGCCCGAATTCGTCGTAGGTCACGCTGGCCGACCCATCGACCGCCAGCACCATCGCCAGTTCCACGTGATCCACCGCGCCGCTCCCGCAACCTCCGCCGCTGGGTCAAGGAGGTCGGGGCCCTGCCCCAAGCCCCGGTCGAGGAGCGACGCACTTTGAGACCGATACCCTACGCGTATGCGATCAAAAGACTGACGGCCCTTTGCGGGCCCAGGATAAGGGCCCGGGTCTTTCCTATTTCCGTCGCTCGATGTCGGGAAGCAAAGCGGTGAGCAGGCCGATCAGCGGCAGGAAGGAGCAGACGTGATAGACTGTCTCGATGCCCGTGACATCGGCAATGCGTCCGAGCGCAGCGGCACCCAGGCCGCCGAGGCCGAACGAGAAGCCGAACATCATGCCCGCCACGAGGCCAATGCGGCCCGGCAGCAGTTCCTGCGCGTAGACGATGATGGCGGAGAAAGCCGAGGCCAGGATCAGGCCGATCAGGACACTCAGAATTCCGGTCCACATCAGGCTGGCGTAGGGCAACATGAGGGCGAACGGAGCGGCGCCGAGAATAGAGAACCAGATCACCGGTTTGCGGCCGATGCGATCGCCGATCGGGCCGCCGGCGAAGGTTCCGGCCGCCACGGCGCCGAGAAACGCGAACAGCATGTATTGCGCATGCGGCACCGAGAGCTGGAACTTCTGGATCAAATAGAACGTGTAGTACGAGCTCAGGCTGGACGTGTACACGTTCTTGGAAAACAGCAGCACGAGGATGACCGTCAGTGCGCTGATCACCTTCGCCCGCGGCAGCGGCGAGGCCGGAATCGCAGCCGCCGCTCGGCGGCCTTTGCGAGCGAGCATGGCAGGGTGACGAGAGTACCAGAGACTGACGTTGGTCAGCACAAGGATGGCAAGCAGCGCCGCCGCCGAGAACCAGGCAATGCTGCCCTGGCCCCGCGGCACCACAATGAAGGCCGCGAGCAGCGGTCCGACCGCTGAGCCGGTAGCGCCACCAAGCTGAAACAGCGACTGCGCGAAGCCGTAACGGCCACCGGACGCCATTCGGGCCACACGCGACGATTCCGGGTGGAACACCGACGACCCGAGGCCGACCATGGCGGCAGCGATCAGGATCAGGTGATAGCTGTTGGCGACGGACAGCATCAGCAGGCCCAGCAGGCTGCATCCCATCGCAACGGGAAGTGAGAAAGGCGTCGGCCGCTTGTCGGTCACCATCCCGACGACAGGCTGCAGCAACGAAGCGGTCAGCTGAAATGCCAGCGTGATCAAACCGATCTGGGCGAAGTCGAGGCGGTAAGTGTCTTTGAGGATCGGGTAGACCGCCGGCACCAGCGACTGGTTCATATCGTTGAGAAAGTGGCACAAACTCAGCGATATCAGGATCGCGAAGGTGGTGCTGCTGTCGGTTGCCGTGGCCTGCGCAGCTGGCTTGGCTGCGGGGATGGCGGGTTCGGCCGGGTTCATCCCGAGAGGCCTCAGGCCTGAGCCGACGGGCATGGATAGAGTGGTGTTCTCGCTCACGACGCTTCCTTCGGTCTATCGCCGCACTTGGACATGCGGGCATACGCACTATGCCCAACAATGGCGGGCGTGACCTATGCGCCTGCCGGGAAGCAGCCATCTTGGCGCTCGCAATAAAAGTGCAACGCCCTAAAGTGAGCGCGGGTGTGGGGAGTAAACGTCTCTGCGTTGCGCCGACGTGTGGTATCTTGGCGCAGAGCGGCTGCTGGAGGTCGGTAATGGCAACATCCCGAAAGCAAGCGTGCGGCGGCAGAGATTTCCTGTTTCCGATCGTCGGGATCACGGTCCTCCTCGCCTGTTACTGGGTATTGGCGGACTGGCAGGAAGTTCCGGCATTGATCAACAGCGCGCTCGCATCTGTGCCGTGGCCCGATTAGCCGACTGAGGCTATCGCGCTCTGCGTGCCGGATTCTGTAGCCCATTACTGCTGTGTCGGCACACGAACAGGTCAAGCGACGAAGACGGGACTCAGCATAGTCACGCCGGCTGGAAGTCGGGGTTAGTCAAGCCGGAGTGTGCGGCTTTATCGAAGCGCGGGGTTTATGGGGCACCGGCGAGAGCGTCGGTGACCCGTCGTCAGAAACCGCGCTCGCCTGAGGCGTCGGCGCTCCAGTCGGAGCCGCGGCGTCGCTCGATCGGCACTCCTGGATCTTGATGCGTGCGTGAACCACGCTTCCCTTCCGCCGCACCGAATGCGCTGCCCCTGGGCGCCGGATGCGCACGTTTCCTCCGACCTCGAAGAGCTCGCCCGCCTGCTACGGCGAAGAGCGACCCCCCAATCCGACAGGAGATCGCTTTTCACTTATCGATTGCGACTGGCTTGTGGACGAGGACTGGTCGACGACGGGTGGCTTCGGCGCCAGCGAGGTGCCTAGACGGGGTCCCGGCCTCTTTGCCGCAGGTCCCTGTTGTAGTGCGGATCGAACACCCGCGACACATCGGCCCGGCTGAGACCGATATCGAGCAGCTCACGGTCCGACATGGCATGCAACTCAGCCGCGGCTTCATTGTCGCGGCGCCACGCTTCGATTGCCGCGATCCGGCGGGACAACCAGGCAGCAAGTCCACCCTTGCGGGTCTTCTTCGGTGCCGTATCGGGAGCCCGAAGGTTCGGCTCTTCCCACTTGGCGTCGATATAGCTCATGCTTGGGAGCTCGAACGAGAATTTGGAGTTGGCGGTTTGTACGCCCATGGCGATTATCCAAAGAAAGCCCGGGCCCTACGCGACGCCGGAGTGGCGAGGCGCGCCCGAGTTATGATGCGGCGCAACATAGGCGTTCCTGCCCCTGGATTAAGTGCCATTATCCTTGCGCTGTCATGCGCTGAGCGCATGCATGTGCATCAAGCTATGAATTTTTGAATGTGATGGTATGCGAAGGATCAGATATGGGCGCTTCAACGCTGGTATTGCTCCGGCAGGAGTTGGCGCGGCGGGAACTCGATGGCTTCATCGTCCCCCGAGCCGACGAGCATCTCGGTGAATATGTGCCGGCCGCGGCCGAACGCCTCGCATGGCTGACCGGCTTCACCGGCAGTGCCGGCTTGGCGGTTGTGCTTGCAACGAGCGCGGCGGTCTTCACGGATGGACGTTACGTGCTGCAACTCGCGGAACAGACCAATCCGGAATTGTGGCAGCGGCTGCATATCACTGAGGAGCCGCCACCTTCCTGGCTGATCCGGCACGCGCCAAAGGGTGCCCGCATCGGTTACGACCCTCTGCTGATCAGCGAGGAAGGCCTTGCCCGCTATACTGAGGTGGGCCTGAACATGGTGCCTGTGCAGCACAACCCGATCGACGCGGTGTGGGCTGATCGGCCGGCACCGCCACGCGCGCCGGCACTGCCGCATCCGCTGGTGTTTGCCGGGAAGACGTCGGAGGACAAGCGCGCGGACGTCGCCAGGCTGCTGCGGGAGGCGAAGCAGGATGCCGCCGTCCTGACCGACCCGGCCTCGGTCGCCTGGCTGCTGAACGTCCGCGGCGGCGACGTGCCATACACGCCGTTCGCCCTCAGCTTCGCGCTGATCCACGCCGACGGGGCGGCGGATCTCTTCATTGATCCGGAAAAACTGCCACCCGAGACCCGCGCGTGGCTGGGCAACGCGGTTTCGATCATCAGCCGCGACGAACTCGGCTCCGCCCTGGCGAAACTCGCGGGAAAAACCGTACGCGTCGATCCGGCCGGATCGGCGGTCTGGTTCGCACAGCAACTCCGCGCGGCGGGAGCGGCCGTAGCCTCGGCAAGCGATCCGTGCCTGCTGCCGAAGGCGTGCAAAAACCCGGTTGAACAGCAAGGCGCACGCGAGGCGCATCTGCGGGACGCGGCGGCGGTGTGCCGGTTCCTGCACTGGCTCTCCCGCACATCTGCGACCGGGCAAGAGACGGAGGTCTCCGCCGCCGAGGCGCTGCTGGGGTTTCGCCGCGAAGTCGACGGCTTCCGCGGCGAGAGCTTCCCGGCAATCTCGGGCGCCGGAGAACACGGCGCCATCATCCACTACCGCGTGACGGAAGAGTCCAACCGCCCGATCAGGCCGAACGAGGTCTACCTTATAGACTCCGGCGCCCAGTATCCGGATGGCACGACAGACATCACCCGGACCGTGTGGACCGGTCCCGGCGATCCGCCGGACGAGGTGCGCGACCGCGTCACGCGTGTCATGCAAGGCCACATCGCGATCGCGACCGCGATCTTCCCGAAGGGCGTCGGCGGCGCGCACTTGGATGCATTCGCGAGGCGGGCGCTGTGGCAGGTGGGTCTCGACTACGACCACGGTACCGGACATGGCGTGGGCAGCTATCTGTCGGTGCACGAAGGTCCTGTCAGCATTTCGCGTCTCGCCCGTCCGGTGCCGATCGACGCGGGCATGATCCTGTCGGACGAGCCCGGCTTCTATTTGCCGGATCACTACGGGATCCGTCTGGAGAACCTGCTGCTCGTGCAGGCGGCCGATATGCCCGGCGCCGCGAAACCATTCCTGCGCTTCGAGACCCTCACTCTCGCGCCATTCGACCGGCGATTGCTGAACCCGGCGTTGATGACCGGCCAGGAGCGGGCCTGGCTCAACGACTACCACGCTCGCGTCCTGCGCACGGTCGGGCCGGCGCTCGGCGAGGTCGAACGGGAGTGGCTGGCTGCGGCATGCGCACCGCTGCGTTTGCCGTGACTGCGTGACGTGTCGCGGTAAACCGCCGCCGGGTGCTGCGACGCGCGAGATCCCCTGCAAATGCCTCACGCCGGCTTTGCCGGGGAGACCGCCTGCCGCCGCTGTCAAAGCGGATCGCGGCTGCCGGCAGGCGGCAGAGCTCCGGCGGCTGGCATCCGTCGGAATTGGACACGAGCACACCGGATGCTCGCGATGGCGCTTTCAGTATGATGCCAGCGATCGTCGGTTCGCGTTATCTCCGTACAGCGATGGCGCGGCGCCTGCGCGGGGCATCGATGCAGTCTCGCCGGCCGGTCCTTGGCCGCGAGTCAAGGCCAGGGGATGCAATCTCTGGGGCCGCAATGCCAGGGGCCGCAATGCCAGGGGCCGCAATGCCAGGCGCCTCTGGGACCATGCAGGAAGTTTCTGCCAATGAACGGCATCGTTGCTTACCTGATGCTGCTGTTGGCCGCCACGCTCGAGGCGGGCGGCGATGCGCTGGTACGCATGGGCCTGCGAAGCCCGGGCAACGGCGCGCGTATCGGTCTGTTCGCCGCCGGGGCCGTGGTCCTGTTCACCTACGGCGTCGTCGTCAACGCACCACCATGGGATTTCGGCAAGCTGCTTGGCGTTTATGTGACGCTGTTCTTTCTGGTCGCACAGGCCATCGCTCTCGCGTTTTTTGGCCTGTGGCCGGATCTGCCGACCATCGTCGGGGGAGCGTTCATCGTCTGCGGAGGACTGATCATCACGCTTTGGCACCCGTAGTCAGGTCCTCGCAGCAGCCACATGGTCTCGCCTGATACAAAGTCGGCGGAGGTGATGCGCCTCAATCGCGGCGAAGAACGGTGACGGTGTTCCTCAGCAGGCTTGCGCACACGCGGCGAAAACCGCCGGCGCCGATCCAGCGCGCTCGGCCCCTCGGGTGATCGCTGCCCCTCGGCGCGAGGCTCCGGCGCAGCCGCGGCGCAGCGCAGCCCTACCGCAGGTATGCCACTGGGCACCGTTCCAGCCAATAAGAAGGGGGCGGGAGAAACCTCCCCCGCCCCCATCGGCACGTCTGCCCGGTCAGTATCAACCCGGGCCAGGATCAGCGGCCGTCAAGCATCAGCGAATGATGATCTCCACGCGCCGGTTCTGCGGCTCGCGCACGCCC
>DASWON010000384.1:0-3164 GCA_036398735.1 Rhodopila sp. | reverse complement strand
GATGTGGGACGGCGGGATGTGGGACGGCACCATGTCGGCCAACGGGGTATTTGCCAGCGGGATGCCGGCAACCGGGATATCGGCCAACGGGATGTCTAACAGCGGGGCATGCGCCGGATAATCCGGCCTCGCGGCACCCGGCATCCGAGAAGCCGGCTCCAGGGGGGTATGCATGAAGGAAGAACTGGCCATGGCACCTTCCGTATTATCGTATATGATGGTGGAATTTCGTTATATGCCATGAGATAGAGTAAAAAGCGTTTTGCGCAAACCATCGACAGGCTGACAATGACCCAGACAGATGACCCGGATGCCGCCGCCTTGACCGCCTTGCGCCTGATCGGACCCGATCCGGCAAGCTGGGTCCCGGACCGGCCCGGCATCGATCACAACGTGGTGCTGGTCGGCGGCGGCCAGACCGGATCGGCTCTGGCGTTCGCCCTGCGCCGCGCCGGCGTGGGCAAGGTGTCGGTCATCGATGCCGCCGCAGACGAAGCCGGCGCCGGCATCTGGCTGACCGCCGCCAGGATGAAGCTGCTGCGAACGCCCAAGAACCTGCCCGGGCCGGAACTCGGGATCCCCGCTCTTGGCTTTCAGGCCTGGTATGAAGCACGCCACGGCGAGGCCGCCTACGCCGCGATCGATCGCATCCCGCGCCTGACCTGGGCCGAATACCTGAGCTGGTACAGACGGTTCCTGGATATCCCGGTGCGCTACCGCACACGCCTGGTGCGCATCGAGCCGGCCCCCGGGCATTTCCGGCTGCATCTCGAGATCGAAGGCAGGCCGGCGATCGAGACCGCGCGCAAGGTCGTGCTGGGCACCGGCTTCACCGGCAACGGCGGGCCCTATGTTCCGCCGGTTCTGGCCGCGTTGCCGGCGGACCGACTGTCGCACACCCAGGATGACATCGATTTCGCCCGTCTGCGCGGCAAGACCGTGGCCGTCGTGGGCGCGGCCGCGGCCGCCTTCGATGCCGCGGGCGTAGCGTTGGAGAACGGCGCCGCCGCGGTGCATCTGTTCGTTCGCCGACCCTCGGTCGCCTCAATTCCGATCACCCGGGTGCGCGGCTACCCCGGCGCCTATGACAACTATCGCCAGCTTCCGGACCAGATCCGCTGGCACCAGGCGATTCGCTTTCGCCGGGCCGGATCGACGCCCACGGTCGATGCGATCGAGCGCGCGGTCGCGTTTCCGAACTTCCACCTGCACCTGGCGGCGCCGTGGCAGGAGGCTTATGCCGATGGGGCGGAAGTCGTCGCCCAGGCCGCCGACGGGCAATACCGTTTCGATCATGTCATCGCCGGCACCGGCTATTTCGTGGATCCGTCCGCGCGCCCCGAAATCGCCGGCTTTGCCGACCGCATTCTGCTGTGGCGCGACAAGTACACGCCGCCGCCGGGTGAGGAGGAGCCGTTCCTCGGCAGCCATCCCTATCTCGGGGAGGGGCATGAGTATCTGGAGCGGGTGCCCGGCGCGGCGCCGTTCCTGCGCGATATCCATGTGCACAACCCGGCTGGCTTCGTCAGCTTCGGCCTGCCGATCGGCGACGTCCCCAGCATGCGGCGGGATATTCCGCTGGTGACGGCCCGCATCAGCCGGGATCTGTTCCTGGCCGATCTGGAGCATCACGAGAGACGCATGAACGGAACGATTGCGGCCGATTTTCCCGACGAGATCTACGCGTCCGCCGTGTGGAATCCGTCAGCGCAGACCGCCAAGCCATGAACCGCGAGCTTCACCTCAACATCAACATCCTGAACGCCGGTTTCCATGTCGGGGCGTGGCGTTCGCCGGATTCCGACCCGGGCGCGTTCCTCGATGTCGGGCATTATGTTCGCGCCGCGCAGATCGCCGAGCGGGGAACGTTCGATGCGGTGTTTCTGGCGGACACGCCGTGTTTCGCCGACCGGCCCGAACTCCGGCCTTACAATGCGCTGGAACCGACCATCGTGCTGGCAACCATCGCCGCCATGACCGAACGCATCGGGCTGATCTGCACGGCGTCCTCCACCTACAATGATCCGTATAACCTGGCCCGGCGTCTCGCCACGCTCGATCTGGCCAGCCGCGGCCGGGTCGGCTGGAACGTCGTCACCACGGCGGATCCGGGTGCGTCGCGCAACTTCGGCTTCGACAACGCCGCGGCACATCGCGACCGCTACGAACGGGCAGCGGAATTCACCCAGCTGGTCAAGGCGCTCTGGGACAGCTGGGAGGATGGCGCGCTGATCGGCGACAAGGCGACCGGCCAGCTTGTCGATATCAGCCGGGTGCATGCGGTGCAGCACGCCGGCCGCTACTACAAGGTGCGCGGCCCGCTGAATGTGCCGCGATCGGATCAGGGCCATCCGGTGGTGATCCAGGCCGGCGGCTCCGAGGACGGCAAAGACCTGGCGGCGCAACATGCCGAGGCGATCTTCTCCGTCGCCCTGTCGCAAGCCGAAGGGACGGAATTCGCGCGTGACGTGCGTGCCCGCGCCAGGCGCCTGGGCCGGCGCGACGACATGGTATTTCTGCCGGGTCTCGCGACGATCCTGGGATCCACCGAAGCCGAGGCGACGCGTCGGGAGCAGCAGTTGTGGGAGTTGCTGCCGATCGCGTATGGCCTCGGCCGCATCGCCGGAATGCTGCAGATCGATCCGGCGCGCCTGGATCCGGATCAGCCGCTGCCGCCCGACGTGGTGCCGCCGCAGAACGGCATGCAGACCTTCGCCGCGGCGACGATCCGGATGGCGAGGCGCGACGGTCTGACGGTTCGCGAACTGGCTCGAAGGCTCGGCGGCACATCGGGCCACCGGGTGCTGAAGGGGACGCCGGAGCAGGTCGCGGACGACATCGAACGCTGGTTCCTGTCGGGAGCCGCGGACGGCTTCAACCTGATGCCGGACGTCCTGCCCGATGGGCTGGCAACCTTCGTGGATCACGTCGTGCCGTTGCTGCGGCGTAAGGGCATCTTCCGCCACGAATACCGCGGGAAAACGCTGCGGGAGCATTTCGGCCTGGCTCGCCCGGACAACCTGTTCACGCGTGCGGGGCGAGCGACGTCACCGGCGGCCTGATCTCGCGTCAATACCGTGGACGTCCCGCCTGGCGGTGCACGACCGCCGCATAATTCACTATATACATAAGTGAATATGCTTGCATCGGCCCGGTGTTCATGT